>JAAWQS010000079.1 GCA_022800665.1 Oscillospiraceae bacterium | reverse complement strand
TATATTGAATATTCATTCAACTCGACATGGGTAATTTATGAACAGTCATAGTTTAGACATGGTTTGTTCACAGAATATTAACTCGTTCAAATACCGTGCAGCGGGAGAAAAAACTTCTTGACAAAATTCTGCCTGGCTGTTATACTGAACCGGTAAAAACAAAGTAGGCTGGCGCATCCGCCTCACCCCCAGCACAGCGCGAAGGGGTTCAGATTGGTTTCAAATGGCAGTCGCTCCATGGGGGCGGCCTGTCCTTTGCGCGGGTGCAGAATGGGAAATGCACCGGCGTTTTTTTGTTTTGTTTCCCAGTTCAACAGGGCAAAATGTGATAGGAGGTGCTTCGGTTATTAGCATTGCAATGCATCAACTGAATGAGGACATTCGAGACAAGGAACTGCGCCTGATCGGCAGCGGCGGAGAACAGCTGGGCATTATGTCCGCAGATGAGGCCCTGCGCATCGCTGATGAAAAGGGCCTGGACCTGGTAAAAATCTCGCCCCAGGCGGTCCCACCCGTGTGCAAGCTCATGGACTACGGCAAGTACCGGTTCGAGCAGGGGAAGCGGGAAAAGGAAGCCCGCAAGAACCAGCATGTGGTGGAGATCAAGGAGATCCGCATGTCCCCCGGCATTGACGTGGGGGATTTTAACGTGAAGCTGAAAAACGCGCAGAAGTTCCTGGCCGATGGCAACCGGGTAAAGGTGTCCGTCCGCTTCCGCGGCAGGGAAATGGCCCATACTGACATCGGTAAGAAACTCCTGGATAAGTTTGCAGAACAATGCGCCGGGATCGCCAACGTCGATAAGGGGGCCAAGCTGGAAGGCCGGAACATGTCCATGTTCCTCTCCCCCAAGAAGTAAGCGCCGTCCGGGAGGCGGCGCGCCAACAAAAGAATCCGCGTAAAATTTTTTCGGAAACAATCGGAAGGAGTAATGAACTATGCCTAAGCTGAAAAGCCACAGCGGCGCGAAAAAGAGATTCAGCCTGACCAAGACCGGAAAGGTCAAACGCGCCAAGGCCTTTAAGAGCCACATCCTCACCAAGAAGGACACCAAGCGTACCCGCCGTCTGCGTGCGGGCGGCTATGCCGACGAGACCAACGCCGCCGCAATCCGCAAGATGATTCCCTACAAATAAGAGAGCAAGCTACGCTTAGAATAGGAGGCTTTTAATTATGGCTAGAGTCAAGGGCGCAATGATGACCCGTAAAAGAAGAAATAAAGTGCTGAAGATGGCCAAGGGCTACTGGGGCGCCAAGTCCAAGCACTTCAAAATGGCAAACCAGCAGGTGATGAAGTCCCTCACCTATGCGTATGTGGGGCGCCGCCTGAAGAAGCGGGATTTCCGCCGCCTGTGGATCACCCGCATCAGCGCCGCCTGCAAGCAGCGCGGAATGAACTACTCCACCTTCGTCCACGGCCTGAAGAACGCCGGCGTGGTCATCGACCGCAAGATGCTCTCCGAGCTGGCGGTGAACAACGAGGCCGCTTTCACCCAGCTGGTGGATATGGCGAAAAAGGCTACCGCCTGATCCGGTCTACTGCCTATGGAATCAGCCGCCCCGGTACAAAACATGTACCGGGGCGGTTTGCTGCAATTTGGCCATGATGATTTTGACCGCAGACGCAGGTTAATATTATTCTTCTTCCTCAGCAGCCGCCGGGGGCGTCCAGGGAACCATGGTCCCCACGCAGCGGTTGATTGCCACGCCCTGGTCGTAGAACTTGGCCTCATAGTCGGTCATAACGCCCTGGGGACCGTCTCCATGGAGGTTCCGGGTGACTTGCTGCAGGGTGTACCCCGCCTGGGGGAACTCCTCCAGCGAGAATTCAAAAAGAGGAACATTGTCCGTCTTGAAATGAATCTGCCCGCCCATCTTCAGAGCCTTCCGGTACAGGGCCAGGAATCCCCGGTGGGTCAGGCGGCGTTTGGCCTGACGCTTGGGGGGCCATGGGTCACAGAAGTTGATATAAATCCGGTCCGCTTCCTCCGGGGCAAAGTAGCTGTCCAGAAGCGCGGCGTCCCCCACCACGAAAAATACGTTTTTCAGCTCCAGCGCGGCGGCCCGCTCCATCGCCACCACCATAGCGTCGGGGACCTTCTCAATGGCGATGAAGAGGACGTCCGGCTCCAGCCGGGCGGTCTCCACCGTAAACCGGCCCTTTCCGCAGCCCAGCTCCACCCGCAGCTCCGCTGCCGCCGGCATAAGGGTTTCCCGCCAGCGGCCCCGCAGACCGAAGCCGTCCTGGACCAGATAGTCTGAACAGCGTTCCATTCTGGGGACCAGGTTCTTCTTTTTGCGCATCCTCATGTACAAGTACCTCAGCCTGTTTATCCGCGCAGCAGCAGCTCGCGGCCAATTTCCTTGCCGTTCTTGTAATAAATCCGCGGCACCCGCTTGCTCACCGCGCATGTCAGCTCATAGGAGATGGTCTCCGCCAGAACAGCCGCGTCGTTGACCGAGTTGTGGGGGCCGTAGACCTCCACCGCATCGCCCTCTTTGACCTCCGGCAGACCGGTGAGGTCGATCATGCACATGTCCATGCACACCCGGCCCACCAGGGGAGCCATACCGTAGGGGGTCCAGACCCGCCACTTGTTGCTGAGCATCCGGTGCAGGCCGTCGGCGTATCCGATGGGCAGCACGCCCACCCGGCTGGTCCGGTCTGTCCGGAAGGTGCGTCCGTAGCTGATGGTAGTCCCCTCGGTGAACTCCTTCACCGAGCCGACCACCGTTTTCAGCGTCATCAGGGGGCGCAGGCCCAGCTGACCGGCCTGGTGGCCGATGCCGTACATGATGATGCCGGGGCGGAACATGTCGTGGGCAAACTGGGGATAGCCTGCGGTTGCGCCGCTGTTGGCGCAGTGGCAGATAGGGAAGGTAATTCCCCGCGCCTTCAGCCGGGCAATCATGTTCATAAACCGGTCGTGCTGGAGGAGGGTATAGTCCCGGCAGGAGCTCTCCGCCTCGTCGGACACGGCGAAGTGGGTGAACACGCCCTCAATATCCAGTCCAGGCAGGGCGCAGACTCTGACCAGAGCCTCCAGGGAGGCGTCAAAATGTGCCTCGTCGCACTGGAAGCCCAGCCGGGACATACCGGTGTCCAGCTTAATGTGGGTCTTCATCTTTCCGCCGGCCTGTACCGCAGCGTCGGAAAACGCCTGGGCCGCGGCTTCGCACCAGACGGCCTGGGTGATGCGGTTGTCCAGAATCACCTGGATCTGGTCCACGGGCGTCAGGCCCAGCTGGAGAATGGGCAGATGAATCCCTGCCGAGCGCAGCTCACGGGCCTCGTCCACGTTGGAGATGGCCAGATATTCCGCGCCCAGTTCCTCCAGGGTCCGGGCGGCCTCCACAGAGCCGTGGCCGTAGGCGTCCGCCTTCACCACGCCAAGGAACCGGGCGTCCGGCCCCATCTGCTTGCGCAGGGCGCGGTAGTTGTGGGCCAGGGCGTCCAGATCAATCTCCGCCCAGGTGCGTTTCAATGTACTTTCCATTTCCTCAACTTCTTTCGTATAAATTGGTATGTTTTGCGGTGCAAAACATATAGAGATACTATTTTCATAACCTAAACCCCCGGAGAGAGCCTGCCTCTCCGGGGGCCTGTCTGTCTGTAAAAGCCGTGGAATCTGTCAACTTTTTACTGTAGCGATTATACCACAGCTCACCCGGCATATGCAAGACAAATTTTCTGCCTGAGCGGATGGAGGTGGGGTGCGGCGGCAGAGAACCCCTCCACCGCAAGCGGTCCCCCTCCCCTTTCAGGGGAGGCTTTGGGGGCGCTGCATCAAAAAAAGCTCCCCTTTCAGGGGAGCTGACACGCGAAGCGTGACGGAGGGGTTGTTCTGCTTTCCGGCAGAAAAAATTTTTATCAGAAGAAGAAACTACTTGTCAAAGCGAGGAAAACGTGGTATGATACCAACAACGAGGCAAATAATAAGGCAGGACATGGGAGACCGCAACTCCCCCATGCCCCTATGCAGGAGAATACAGCTCCTACACAATAGCATTTGCTACGCCAGCTCCTATTATAACAGTCTTTCCACTGTTTTTCAATAGCCAGTTTCTTACCCTCTACTGCGGAGGACTGTCTGTTTCACAATATGGGGTTTGTGTCTGTACATATGCGGTGTGGGGTAATTATATCCTGCACCGCTTTTTGTTTGTCTCGGCGGGAAGCGGTCCGGCGGGACGCGGGCGTAAACGCCCGCCCCCGTCCGGGGCCAACCCGGCGAGATTTTGTATCCATACGGCAGGAGCCGTAGGGAAGGAGAAGTATGGCAGACTACAAAAAAATGTACCTGACGATGTTCAACGCCACCGAGGATGCGATCAATGCTTTGGAGAACGTCAGACAGGCTCTCATCAATGCCCAGCGGGAATGCGAGGAACTGTACATATCCGGGCAGGATCAGGACAAAGAGCCGGAGGGCGGCGGAATGGCCGCGCCGGCTGCTACGTGAATACAGACCAAAAGGGAGGGTACCGGTTTTCCGCCGGTATCCTCCTTCTCCATCGGGTCTGACCGTCCATCCGCTCAGGCAGCAAATTTTTATATATCCCCTGGGCATCTCACGCGCCTTTTCTCCCCAGGACATCCCGCAGCTGCTCCAGCAGCCCGCCGTCCCCGCTGAGACTGATGTTCCCCACACTGCCGCAGATGCGTTCAATGTACTCCAGCTCCTTCAGCCGGTAGAGGGTCTGGTTTTCATCCATCAGCCGGGCGGTGTTGAGCAGGGAGCGGGTGGAGGCCACCTCCTCCCGGCGGGTGATGACACTGGCCTGGGCGCGTTTCTCCGCCGCCAGGACGCTGTTCATAATATCTCGGATTTCCCCTGGAAGAATGATATCCTTCACGCCGCCGCCATGGACCGCCACAAACAACGCCGGGGCTTTCTCCTCCAGCCGCTCAATCACATACCTGGACATCTCGTCCTTGCCCTCCAGGATCTCGTCCAGCTTGTGCCTGCCCACATACTCCCGCATTGCCAGCTGCGCCGCAACGTAGAGCTGTCCGGCGTAATCGTCGATCTCCGTCAACGCCCGCACGAAATCTATGATGACGTAATCACAGACAAACGTTATGCGCAGGGACACTTTGTCCTGGGTCAGAATCTCCTGGCCGGTAATATTCATATGCGTCAGCCGGGTGTCCGCCAGCTTCACCTCCACCTGCACGCCGTTTTCCCAGAAGTAGTAGGAACCCGGCTCCAACACCTTCTCAAAATGCTGGTCGAAGTACAGCAGCCCCTTCTGGTACGGCGTCACGGTAATTCTTTTGCACACATGGGACGGCAGGCGCGTCAGTATGTATGCGGGGACCTCCCCGTCCGCGGCGGTACCGGCGGTACTGACCATCTGGAATTCATGCTTCTGGGTTCCGGTCCAGAAGGCGTGCTTTCCGACGCTGAGCGTACCGGCAAATTTCCCGTCAATAAAGTGCAGGCCCACCTCCTGGTCCCGCACCTCTGCAACAACGCACTGCCGGGCAAGCTCCTCGTTTTGCAGAAGGGTTTCCAATAAGCACCGGCTGCTGTGCAGCATACCGTCCATGGGGACGGTCTCCACCTCGCTGCCGCCAAAGAGACGGTACTTTCCGGCGTTCAGCGGCTTCACAAATTTCCCGTTCTTAAAGAGCAGGCCCTTTTCATCCTCGTTAATAATGACCTTCTTCATATCGAAATCCTCCTTACATGATTCTTTGATAAGAAGCGCAGCGTCGTTACCGGGCAAAAATTCGGGATTTGCAGTGGACTTGAGAGCGCATTAAAGTTCTTTTTGATACTTTTTCTTTCAAGAAAAAGTATGATAACGGCTGTGCGCCCCCGATGGACCGCCCGGCGGCCGGCAGCTTGAGCGGGACGGGCGGGAGGCGGGAAGCTCTGGCCTCGCGCGCGCCTGCGCGGTATCCGCCGCCGGGCAGGCCAGGCGGTCCATCTGCGCGGGAGCCGGAGGCTCCTTTGCGTGGGGGAGCGTAAAACCAATTGTGATGTCCCACACCGGGGGACTGTTCATGTGCGCCGTTTCCGGCAGTTACCAAACCAATGGATGCGTTCCTCTGACGCATGGCAGGATTCGAACCCGCTCTTTCCGCAGGGCCGCAGGCATACGCTTTGGAATATCCTCGCGCACCGCCGTGAAGGCCGAAGCCACACACAGGCACAGCGGCCTTGCAGGACGTATCATACCAGATTCTGCCGGTACGCGCACGGAAAAAAAGTTGCGAACTCTCCTCCGCGCCAAAAAAGCAGCCCGCGGGCTTCCCCGCAGGCTGCTTTCCGTATGGCTGTCTGTCACATGTCGAAGCCGTCAAGGCCCAAATCGTCTTCGCCCAGGCCCTCCGGATTCTCATCCTCCGGTTCCGGCTCCGGCGCGGCGGGTACGAACTCCGTCAGATATGCCTCCTCCGGCAGTCCCGCCAGCACGGCGGGCAGATTCAGGATAATGCCGTCTATGCTGTAGGGCAGGTCCAGCTGGATATGGACCGTCTCCTCGCTGCCGCCCTTCTCCTGCATGACCTCCAGGTCCATCTCGAAGCTCTGTCCAATCCATGTGGACATGCCCCGCTCCTTGTCATAGAGCTTGGCAATCTGCTCGTCCTTCACGATCACCGTGATCTTGTAGGGCGTCTCGTAGGTCTGGCCGTTGTATTCCAGACTGTAGTTGTCGAAATAGACCGTATGCCCCCGGCCAATGACCATCATTGCCCCGGCAATAGCCACCAGCAGCGCGACGGCGGCAATCCGGAAAATCCAACTGCGTGTCTTACTCATTTCCCTGCCGCCTCCTCCCGCTGGGCCTGGGCCAGCAGCTGGCCAGTCCGGCTCTTGACCGAGCGTTTTTTCATCTCATACATGACCAATGCCACCGTGATGACGCCATAGGAGACGAACACGCGGAAATACTCTCCAATCATGGAGTCGCCGGTGATCTTCGCGCCTGCCGACGGGGCCACAATGAACATCAGGTGGAACAGGATCACCCCCAAGAACGCATTTCCAATGGACGCCCTGTCCACCGCCGCGCCGCCCACCAGCAGCGCAGCAATGCAGAACATGCCGATCTGGGAGTGGGAGGTGTAGGTGGCCATGTTGCCCATGTTCTGCAAATAGATAACCATGCCGAACCCGGCAAAGACTGTGGACAGGATGATGGAGATAATGCGGGTGCGCTCCACCTTGATGCCCGCCTCCCTGGCCACCTCCATGTCCTGGCCTACCGCCCGCATGTCCTGGCCCAGCTTCGTCCGCCGGAACCACACGATGAACAGGCACAGCGCGCCGATAATCAGGAACGTCAGCACAGGAATCTTCACGCCGCCAACGTTCACGGCCAGCAGGTCGTCCAGGCGCTGGCGCATGTTCAGCAGGCTGGTGGTGTTGCGGATGCCGTAGCCGCGGGGCAGCTTGATGGAGGAGTGCATGATGGGGATGATGGGTCCCATCATATACAGCACCACCAGCAGATAGATACCGTTGATAAAGTAGTTGATGATATAGCTGGTAATCATCTCCCGGCCCCGTGCCATATTCATGAGCGTGCCGCAGATATAGCCCAGGAAGATGGAGATGGGGATGGAGAGGATCATCGCCAGGATAATGCCCGGAATGCCCCAGATCTGCCAGTCGGAGGCCAGAATCAAACCGATCTCTCCAGCCATAGCCCCCAGGGTCATGGCGAAGTTCAACCCCATGCCCGCCATAATGGGGAAGAGCAGGCACAGCACCAGAAACAGGTTGCGGCCCAGGCGGGTGACAATCTCATTGATCAGGTAGCTGGGAGAAAAACCCGACAGGGGGATGCAGATGGCGCAGATGACAATGAACATCAGCGGCACGGAGTTGTCCATCAGCAGATGCTTGACGTTTTTGTTCTGTCTTGGTTTCTTGCTCATCGTGATCCCTCCATTTTTCTCGTCAGGGCGTACAGGATCATGCCGTTGGAGACCACCGTCCGGATCACGTCCGCCATATCCATATGGATCATAGCGTTCATGACCGTAGGCGTCATTGTCAGGATGCCCTGGAACAGGAACGTGCCGATGACCACGTTGGTAATGGTGGCCTTGTTCACCGACGCGCCGCCGATGAGGACGGCGGATACCGCCGGCAGGGCCAGGAACAGCGGCGCGGTATACAGCTGGATGAAGCCGAAGCCCTGCTCATACACCAGGATGCCCACCGCTGCCAGCCAGGTGGACATGATGACGGAGAGGGTCCGGGTCCGGTCGATGTTGATGCCCGCCGCCTTGGCAAAGGCGGGGTTGGACCCCACCGCCGTCATAGCGGTGCCGGTCTTGGTGTGCAGGAACGCCCACACCAGGACGGCCAGCAGCGCGAAAAACAGCAGCGCCCCGGTGGGGATCACCAGCTGCCCGATCCTGATTTGCAGGAAGTCGGAGAGCACGCGGTTATAAAAGCCCTCCAGAGAGATGGTGGTGCGCAGTCCCTGACCGGACAGGCCCCACACCATTGTCGGACTGCTGTAGGGCAGCAGCAGCCACATCATGCACATAAAGGACGCCGCAGAGAAGCCCACATAGGTGGCGATCATCATTTCCCCGCCCTTGATCTTGTTCAGCAGCCATCCGTAGCCGCCGCCGAACAGCAGGGCGAAGGGCGTGGAAATCAGGATAGCCATTACGAAGCTCATGGCCCCGGTAAAGCCCAGCTCAATGGAAAGCGTAGCCCCCAGCAGTCCGGACACCACCCCCAGGGGCAGGCCGAAATTGGGTCCGCATCCGGCGTGGATCATGGGGACCATGGCCAGCACCATCACCGCGTTCCAGCTGAAGCGGTTGAGGACATTGGTGATCTGCATGAAAAGGTCCACTCCCGCGAAGGGAGCCAAAATGAACAGCAGCAGCAAAAACCCGGCGATAATCAGCCGGGGCAGGCCGAAGCTCTGCACCATAGAGCCGATCCGGCCTTTGCCGTCGCTCAGTCTGTTTGTATTCCCCATAACTCCCTCCTTATTTGACCTGGCTGACCATCAGCATTCCGAACTCCTCCGACGACTCCGAGGCCGGAAGAATCCCGGCGATTTTGCCGCCGGAGACAATGGCGATGCGGTCGCAGGTCTGGCGCAGCTCCTCCAGCTCGGAGGAGATCATGACCACCGTCACGCCGCTGTCCCGGTTGAACTTCTTCAGCGACTCCAGCACCAGGGCTTTTGCGCCCACGTCGATGCCCCGCGTCGGTTCGGAGACGAAGAGGAACTTCGGTTCCAGGGCAAACGCCTTGGCTAAGCACACCTTCTGCTGGTTGCCGCCGGACAGCTCTCTGGCCTTCTGCCGGGAGCTGGTGCATTTAATGGCAAGCTCGTCGATATACTTCTGTGTGACAGCGTGGATGGCCTTCTCGTCCCGCCAGGTGATAAAGCCGATTTTTTTCAGGAACTTGTTTTGAATCTGCATGGCGGGGAAGGCCACGTTCCACTCCAGGGACTCGTTCAGCAGCAGGCCCACCCCCCGCCGGTCCTCGGAGACAAAGGCCAGGGATGCGTCCAGACAGCTGCGGGGGCTGTTGAGGGGGATGGATTTCCCGTTGAACTCCACCTCGCCGCCTGCGTCGTACAGGCCCATGACGCCGTTTGGGATGCCCAGCTTGCCCTGACCCGCCAGGCCGCCGATGCCCAGAATCTCCCCCTCCCGGATATCCAGATTGACGCTACGCACGGTCTCGCCGGGCATGTCCACCCACAGGTTCCGGATGGACATAATTGTCTTTGCTCCGCCGTTCTCCCGGTTCTCCGCCTTTTCGCCGGAGGGCGCGTCCACACTGCGGCCCACCATCCATTTGGCGATGCTGGCCACGCTGGCCTGCCGGGCAGGCACGTCCTGCACCACAAAGCCGTCCCGCATGACCACCACCTTGTCGCACACCGCGAGGATTTCGTGGAGGCGGTGGGTAATAAAGATAACGGCGATGCCCTGGGCCGCCATCCGCCGGATGGAGTCCAGCAGCGCCTCCGCCTCCTTCTCCGTGAGCACGGCGGTAGGCTCGTCCAGAATCAGCAGTTTCAGCTGGTCCTTGCTCAGCTCGCGGGCAATCTCTGTAAACTGCTTGTGACCCACGGGCATATCGCTGATGACCATGTCCGGGTCGATCTCCACGCCCATTTTCTTGATGGCTTTCCCGGCCTGCTCCTCCATCTCCTTATAGTGGAGGGTGCTCAGACGGTCGCCGAAGATTTCCGATGCGGGGTTCCATTTCACCGGCTCCCGGTTGAGCAGGATGTTTTCTGCGGCGGAAAAGCCGGGGATCAGTGAGAACTCCTGGTGGACCATGCCGATGCCTGCGGCCAGGGCGTCGAAGGGGGTGGCGAATTCCACCTTCTCCCCGTGGAGGAGGATGCTGCCGCCGTAGCCGCCGGTTTCCCGGATGACGTCCATGCCGAAGAGGATTTTCATAAGGGTGCTCTTGCCCGCGCCGTTCTCGCCGCACAGGCCCAGCACCTCGCCGGCCTCCAGGGTAAAGTTGATGTCCGTGAGGACCTGGTTGCCGAAGAAGTCTTTTTTGATGTTCTGCATCTGCAACAGGGGAGCGCTGTTATTTGTCATATTTTCACCCTACCTAAAAGACCAGGGGGAGATGAGCCTCCCCCTGTTGTGTGACTGCTATTCAAATTACTTGACGGTGAAGTATTTCTCAGGGACCTCCACCTGGGCGGAACCCATAAAGCGGCCCGGATCGCCCATGACATAGGTGTCCTGATAGATGAGGAAGACGTTGTCAGACTTGACGCCGGTCTCCGCGTTGGTGTAGCCGGAGCCGTTCCACTCCGCCTTGGGGGAGTAGACCTGGAGGGCGGCGGCCAGATCGTCCATATCCAGCAGGTCGCTGTTGCCGTCGATGACGTTCTTGGCGTGCTCAGCCAGACCGGCGGACAGGGTGTAGCCGTAGGAGTAAGCCCAGGTGCCGAAGCGGTCGGCGGCACCCTTCTCCACGACGGCGGATTCCACCTTAGCCAGAATCTTCTCAAAGTCTCCGGCCTCCTCGGTCAGATCCAGGCCCAGTGCGCCGGGATAGCCCATGAGGGGGGAGGGCAGGTCGGCCTCGATGAAGTAGCCGCCGTACTCAAACAGCTGGCGCAGCAGAGGCTCGGTGTGGGCGTCGTTGGTGCAGAAGTAAGCGGCTTTCTCGCCGTACTTGTCCACCCAGACGGGGACCTGCTCCAGAACGTAAGCCTGTGCGCCGGGCACGCCCACGTCGGTGGTGGGATCGGGGGCGGTCTCCTGGGCAAAGGTCATGTTGAACTCCTCGCAGGCGGCCTCCATGATAGCCAGACGGCGGCTCATGGTCTCATAGGCCAGATGGCGGGGGAAGGAGATGTGGACGAAGGTGTCGCAGCCCAGCTCATGGGCGGTGCGGATGATGAGGTAGCCGCGGGAGACGAAGTCGTTGTTCGTGACCAGGTCGGCGGCGCTGCCGATTTCGGGCAGGTCCTCATGGGCCTCGCCGGCAATGCAGAGGATGTCGGGGCGGCGGTCCTTGACCTGGCGGAACGCCTCGGTGGTGCCGGGGACGGACTGGTTGACAATGATGGCCTTCATGTCGGGGTCGTCGGACATGTTGACGATGGTCTGCACCGTAGTCTCCAGCTCCTCGGTGAAGTTATCGGGGTAGGTGGCCAGCTTGACCACGTCCTCGCCGTACTTGGCCTGGAAAGCCTCGGCGCCCCGGCGGTCGTCCTCGGACTGGGAGACGGAGCCGGTGATGATGCCGATGTGGTAGGACATGGCACCGTCTCCGGCCTGGCTGTCATCGCCGGCATCGCCGCCGCTGTTGCTGCCGGAGTCGCCGCTGTTGTTTCCTGCGGTATTGCCGGTGTTCCCACCGGCGTTGCCGCCGCTGTTTTTGCCGCTGCAGGCCGCGAGGGCGAGAACCATCGCCAGGGCCAGCAGTATGCTGACTAATCTTTTCATTCTGAACCTCCAAATATACATTTGTGATAGGGCGGACAAAAAATTTCCCAGCTTTTTACAAAGCTGGGAAAAGGCGTACGCCTTTTCACTTGGCCCATTGTAACAAAATTTTAACATTTTGTCAAGAGCTATGTTGCTGCGTCAGCAGTGACGAAAGAAAAACGAAAGGGAAGAAGCGGAAGATGAGCGGAGGATTTCCAGGAATTAACAGCAGCAAAAGAAACGACAACTCTCAAATAG
>JAAWQS010000078.1 GCA_022800665.1 Oscillospiraceae bacterium | reverse complement strand
TCCTACGACTTCCTCCGGCGGCATTATCCGCATCAGGTTCAAGGGTCGAAGGTCTACCTTCCTCTCAGCCTGTCACACAAGCTCCCCTGCTATGTTGTTGTATGGAGATTATACACCTCTGCCCTCCTGTACGCAAGTAAATTTTTCTTAATTTTGTTGACTCCAGCTTGTTCATACTTTCAGCAAGACGGTTATACCTTGTTGTTCTCTGCGAAATCCATATTGGTCCAGGGGTTATTCCCGCAATTTTATTATAGCATGCCCCTGCTTCTATTGCAGCTGCAAACAAAAATAGGGGCACATTCTGGCGAATGCGCTCCCCGTAGTTCGATTTGTTTTCAGTTTAAGTGCCCCAATCAGTTCGCCGCCTGGCACTCCATCATATACAAGAGGAACGCCGGGGCATCATTCGGATTGGTCAGGTCAATTTTCACACCTTCTTCACCAGGTGTCATGAGGCGGAGGAACTCTCTGGCAATATGTTCTTGCTTCAAGTTGCACTCGCCGCCGTCGGGCAGACGCAGGAAAACGTCTCCTTGGCTCTTATCCACCACGGATAACAGCTTATCAGGGTCAGGGATCGAATAAAATTTCAACATAGTTATGTACCTCCTCGGTATGATTGTTTTTGATTTGTTTTGCTCTGCTTTTTTCAGGTGCGGGGCTATTATAGCAGTGAACGCAAGAAATGTATATAGTATTTTCTCCAACATTTCAAGGAAAGGAGCGCAAAAAATGTTGCAGAATTTATTTAATTTTATCAATTTATTCATAATTTCAAGCCTGTTTCAGCCTTTTTTATACTCCAATTCCTGGAAAAATTTATGCGGGATGTCGATAAAATCCAATCAAGGGGCCGTCCATACGGACAAACTGCCTAAAAAAGCAGGGGCAAACCGGAGTGCGGCTGCTTGACTCTGCGCTTCCCGCCGTATATAATAATAAAATGTACGAATGTCTGACCAAAAGGAGACCCCGCCATGCTTATTTTCGACTTAGACGGCACCCTCATCGACTCCAACGGCATCTGGGTAGAGGTAGACAAGACCTTTCTCAGCCGCCGGAACGCCCCCTATACCCCGGAATACTACCAGGGCGTCGCCCACACGATTCTGCAGAACTGCGCTGTCTTTACAAAAGAATACCTGCATCTGGAGGAGAGCTGTGAGGAGATCATAGCGGAGTGGATGGAGCTGGCCAAGGACGCCTACCGCAGCGTGCCCCTGAAGCCCTATGTCCGGGAGTATCTGGAGCGGTGCAGGTCCGCCGGACACCGCATGGCGATTTTCACCGCCTGCGTACCGGAGCACTGCCGGACCGCTCTGGCCTGCCACCGGCTGGAGCCCTACTTTGAGCGGATTATCTACGCCCAGGAGCTTGGCGTGGACAAAAAGTCCCCGGAAATCTTCCGGAAAGCCGCCGCATTATTGGGTGTGCGCCCGAAGGACTGCGTTCTGTTTGACGATTCCCTCAGCGCGTGCCGGGGCGCAAAAGCCGCCGGAATGACGGTGGTCGGCGTACAGGACCTGGTTTTCCAGAACGCGGAGCCGGATATGCGGGAGCTGTGCGACCAGTACATCACCGGTTTTCAGGAACTGCTGTAACGCGGATACGGCAAAAGCCGCATGAAATGATCTGTCCGGTCATTTCATGCGGCTCTTCTATTGCGCCAGCATTGCTGCGTCTGTATCCTTGATAAAATTTTCCACGCTATAGCAGACAAAGATCATGTCCATATCGTTTTCCTCCGCATACTGCGCCGCGGACGTCCGGTAATAGCGCAGGTCCAGGAGATGGATTTCCGAAAATGTCTGGCTGAGGAACGGGGCCAGACTGTCGCTGTAGCTGTCCCGGACCACCAGCAGCTTTTTGCTGGCGGCGGCGTTCTCGTTCCGCACGATATAGAGCGGCATATTTCCGCCCAAAAAAGAGGCATACTTGTCCTTTTCTGCCAAAAAACTGTCCACATACAGCCCGTGCGTCTCCTCACTGGAGACATTTTCCACCGTCACGCCCTCCCCGGAAACATAACGCTCTATGCTGTCCGGCTGGAGCCAGTGGACGCCGGAGGTGGAGTACAGCGTACCATAAAAATCATCCGCCGCGCGCCGGGCCGTTCCCAGCGGAGCCGGGGTCTCCCCCATTGCCTCCAGCAGCGCGGTATAGCCGCAGTATGCGCCCAGGCTGGTCCAGTGGTGGTCTGTGCGGTAGAAGACCGCCTCATCCCTCCGTTCCGCCAGCGCACCGGCGATATCTACCCATACGGCCCCCGTTTCCTGCGCTCTCGCCAGATACGCCGTCTGGTCGAAGGAATCCGCGCCCTCCGGCAAATAGTCCTTCCATATTTCCGCCGCCGTCGGGATCAGTCCCAGATATACCGGGATGTCCGTTTTCTCCGTCAATTGCCGCACACACGCCAGATTCTGTTCGCTCCGGCTGTCGTCTTCCAGCTTGGAAATCAGCCTGTCGCCGCAGAAGTAGACGCCGTGAAACTCCCGTTTGCCCAGCAGGTATTCATACCGGGTCTTCAGCCCCATCCAGCCATCCCGCAGGGGGAATTGATCGGACAGATAGGTCTCCAGCGCTGCGGTATAGCTTCCGTCCGCCAGCGCAGACCAGGTGAATTCCGGCATCTGCCGCAGGTTCCGGTTCTCAACCGGAGAGAAGGTCCGGTCCGGCAGGATGATGTGCAGCAGGCCAAAGCCCGCCAGAAACAGACAGAAAACCGCCGCCGTGACACGCTGGGAAGTTTTGGTCATGTCCCATCCCTCTTTTCTGATTACTTCTTGCACTGCAATCTCTGTAAAGCTTTATTATTTTACAGGCATATCCGGTCAAAATCTAAAGTACAAAAATGGATTATAGCTGGCATCCACCAGCGAAGCGGTACACAACACCAGCGACGCCAGTACCAGTAATGGCGTGAGAACCGAGCGTGTACGCTCCCCCAGCCGTCCCCACAGATTTTTCCCAGCAGGCGTGGACGCAACAGCCAGAATCACCAACACCGGCAGATAACTGCGGAAATGGTAGCCGTCCACAGCGGCATACGCATCCGCTCCGCCGAAGAGGGTCCACAAAAACATTGACAGCCGGTCCAGACCTTCCACTGCAAAGAGCGCCCAGCCCACCAGCACCACCAGCATAGTATATACATGCCGCAGTGCAGACGGGAGTTTTTCCAGATATCTGCCTAAAAACAGCCGCTCCAGCAGCATCCAGACTGCATAGTACAATCCCCACAAGAGGAAATTCCAACCGGCTCCGTGCCAAATACCTGTCAAAACCCAGACAATCAGGATATTCCGCACCCATTTTGCCTTTGATACGCGGTTTCCGCCCAGAGGATAATATACATATTCCCGGAACCAGGTGGTCAGCGAAATATGCCACCGTTTCCAAAACTCCACGACGGACTTGGAGATATACGGATAATCGAAGTTCTCCAAGAACGAAAAGCCCAGCATTCTCCCCAATCCCACGGCCATATCGCTGTATCCGGAGAAATCAAAGTAGAGCTGGAAAGCATATGCGGTCAGTCCCAGCCACGCCCCGGCCACCGTCAGGTTCTGCGCTGCGATACTGGCGTCCCACAGCTCGCCGATGGCATTGGCCAGCAGCGCCTTTTTTGCCAGCCCCACTGTAAAACGCCGGATGCCGGAGGCGAATTTCTCAAGGTCCTCCCGCCTCCCCTCCAGCTGCTCCGCCACGGATTTGTATTGCACAATCGGTCCGGCAATCAGCTGGGGGAACAGCGTGACATAAGCTCCGAAGGCCACCGCGTTTTTCTGCACCGGGGCATCCCGGCGGTATACGTCGATGGTGTAGCTCATGGTCTGGAACGTATAAAAGCTGATGCCGATGGGCAGCGGTAAACCGAATTCCGGGATCGACAAACCTGTAAAGGCATTGATATTGCCAGCAATGAAATCCCAATACTTAAAGAAGAACAGTATAGCTAGATTGCAGAGCACAGAGGACGCTACCACCCGGCGGGCCAGCGCATCGTTCTCCCGCCACCGCTCCACCAGTCTGCCGTGGGTGTAATCCACGGCAATGGACAGCAGCATGATAAAAATATACACCGGCTCCCCCCAGCCGTAGAAAAACAGGCTGACCAGCAGCAGGATCAGGTTTCGTACCTTCAGCGGCGCAAGCTTATAGACCGTCAGTACCGCCATCAGGTAAAAGAACAAAAAGGGCAGGCTTGAAAAAACCATGGGAGGCCCCTCCTTACGGAAGTTTGCAAAGAGCCGCAGCCACCAGGCCGCGGCTCTCTATGTTGTCTCGTTATACTTACTGAAACAGTGCGTTAAATGCTTCCACAGCGGCATCCTGCTCCGTATTGGCGCAGATCAGCGCCGCCACATTACCCTGGGTGATGACTGCGGCCTTCTGCCACCCCTCGATTGTCGAAGGATAAAAAGCGCCGCCGGCAATCTGGCTGTCCACACGGGCCTGGAAAATCTCCGCCACAGCCTTGGCATCCGCCTCTTTTTCCAGCTCCACCAGGGCAAACTCAAAGGGGACGCTGGAAATGGCGGCGGCTTTCACCACGCACTGCTTTGTCTGATACGCGCTTAAACCGGGATAGGCCGCCTCCAGATACTGGCCCTCCAGGTCCATCATCGCGGGGGCGTTCTCCTCCCCCAGACCGGACATAAAATCCTCAAAATACCGGTTCAGGTCCGGCGCGTCCTGGTCCGGCGAGCCGCTCTTACTGCCGCAGGCAACAAGGGACAGTACCAGCGCAGCTGCCAGCAATACGGTAAAAATCTTTTTCATACATACCTCCAAAAGTTTCTTCCCCGTTTCAGGCGGGTCAGAACGTTAGACGGAGGACTATAGAAAAAGGTTCCGCCGTATGGGCAAAATATTTGCCGTTTTCTGTTGTTTACAATTTCGTAATATGTACCCCTGCGGCCCGCAGCATCAGCCGCTTGGTCCCCACGCCGTCAAAGGCGACCTCCACCAGCGCGTCGTTGCCCATAGGCCGTACGGATAAAACCATGCCGCTGCCAAAGGTGCGGTGGCGGATGGCGTCCCCCTTCTGGAGCTGCGGCAGACCGTTCTCCTGGGCGGCGTCATGGACGGGGGTAAAGCCGGGATCTCTGGGCGGGCGGGGCGCGCGCCGCTTCCGGGAGGCATACGTCCCCTGTTCGCCGCCTGCTGTGCCTGCCGCCGCCATACGGGCGCGGATATCAAAACCGGACTCGCCGCCAGCCGCCGCCGGTACGGGCGGGTTATTCTCCCACTCCACAGGCTCCCGCGGCAGTTCCTCCAGAAACCGGGAGGGCGGATTGCTGTTGGTCCGGCCATACAGCATCCGCTGGCGGGCCGCGGTCATCACAAGCCGCTCCCTGGCCCTGGTCATCGCCACGTAGCACAGCCGCCGTTCTTCCTCCATCTCCTCCCCCTCGCCGATCACCCGGCTGCCGGGGAACACGCCCTCCTCCATGCCGACCACAAAGACGTTGGGAAATTCCAGGCCCTTTGCGCTGTGCATGGTCATCAAGGAGACGCAGTTGTCATTTTCCGCCGCGTCATCCAAATCCGTATACAAGGCCACGCTGTCCAGAAAGCCCGCCAGGGACGGGTCCTCCGGGTCGCTGTCCAGAAAGCCGATGATGCTGGAGCGAAGCTCCTGCACGTTCTCAATCCGGCCCCGGCTCTCCATGTCCTTTTTCTCCTCCAGAGCCTTGACGTATCTCGATTTTTCACAGACCGCGTCATACAGCTCCGGCAGCTCCAGTTTCCCCGCCAGCTCCCGCAGCTCCCGCACCAGCGCCACAAAGCCGCTGATTTTGGCCGCCGCCGTCCGCAGGGCGGGATACGCCCCAATCTGCTCCATAACGCTGAACAGGCTCCTGCCCTCCTCTGCGGCAATCTGCGCCACCTTTTCCATACTGGTCCCGCCGATTCCGCGGGTGGGGACATTCACAATTCTCCGCAGGCGCAGGTCATCCGCCGGGTTGTCCACAACGCACAGATACGCCAGCATATCCCGGACCTCCGCCCGGTCAAAGAATTTCATGCCGCCGTAGACCCGATAGGGGACGCCGTTGCGCTTGAGGGCCATTTCCAGGGCGTTGGACTGGGCGTTCATGCGGTATAGGACTGCGCTGTCCTTCCAGCTCATGCCCTTTCCGTAGCTCTCCATAATCTTGGACGCGACAAAATTCGCCTCGTCGCTCTCGCTGTACAGGGTCTTGACCAGCACCTTTTCTCCCGAACCGCTTTCGGTCCACAGGGTCTTTCCCTTTCTGCCGGTGTTGTTCTGAATGACGGCGTTGGCCGCGTCCAGGATGTTTTGCGTAGAGCGGTAGTTCTGCTCCAGGCGGATGGTGCGGCATGTGTCATACTGCTGCTCAAAATTGAGGATATTTTCAATATTCGCCCCCCGGAACCGGTAGATGGACTGGTCATCGTCCCCCACCACGCAGATATTCTTCCGCCCGCCGGCCAGCAGCCGGGCCAGCAGATATTGCAGATGGTTGGTGTCCTGATACTCGTCAATGAGGACATACCGGAATTTCTTCTGGTAATAGGTCCGCACCTCCTCGTCCTTTTGCAGCAGGTGGACCGTATGGAGGATAATATCGTCAAAATCCAGGGCGTTGGCCTCCCGCAGCCTGCGGTCGTAACCGGCATAAATCTCCGCCACGCGGGGCATCCGCCAATCCCGTGCATTCCGGGAATCCTGGGCGAACTGATCCGGGGACTGGTTTTTATCCTTCGCGTTGCTGATGACCGTCATCACGGACCGGGGATTAAACTCCTTTTCATCCAGGCTCAACGCCTTTATGACATCTCGGATGACCCGCTTGCTGTCGTCGCTGTCGTAGATGGTGAAATTGCTGTTGAACCCCGCTCCCAGCTTCTCAATATCCCGGCGCAGGATGCGGATACAGGCGCGGTGGAAGGTTGCCGCCCAGATGTCCTTGGAAGCGGGACCGCACATTCTCTCCAGGCGTTCTTTCAGCTCACCGGCGGCTTTATTTGTAAAGGTAATTGCAATGACAGACCACGGTGCGGCAGGCTCTACAGCGCACAGACGTTTTGCTTTCAGCCAGTCCTCAGGCCCTGGAGCATCCGGAAAGTTCTCCAAAAAATCCAGGTCCGCCTCTGTAACCCAGTCGGGGGCAAAATCACAGTCGCTGCCCCGTCCGAAATTCAGAAGATTGTCCACACGGTTGATGAGGACAGTCGTTTTGCCGCTTCCGGCTCCCGCCAGCAGCAGCAGCGGTCCCTCTGTGGCCAGAACCGCTTCCCTCTGCATAGCGTTCATCCGATGATACCGGCGGGCAATCACTGCGCGGCGGGCGGCGGCGTATCTGGTCGTAAAGTCCTGTGTCATAAATTTTCTCCCCTTATCACACTTGCAATATTTTTCCATCCCTATTCTAATATAAATTTTACCCCTGGTCAACCTTTTTCGACATAGGGGAAGCGTCGGTCTGGCTGGAGACGCGGTTCCGCCCTGTAAAAACGCTCCGTTTGGTTGACGGCGCACCGCTGCCCCTCGGATACGCCCTCTCAGCCAGCCGTAGGCTGGCTGAGAGGGCTTCTATAGGGCAGAACCGCGTCCCCTGCTCAATTACTCCAGAAGCCAAATCTGCCCATCCGGCATCACAGCAGCGCTGCCTGGGAAGCGGCCAACCACCTGTCCCGATTCCACCTCCCGCACAAGGATTTCCTCCCGGTAATTCGGGTCCTCGTGCCACGTCGAAAAGTACAGCTTTCCATCCAATCTGAAGTCAAAAGCCTCTGTTGCCCCCACAGCAAATTCTACCTTTTCCGGCCACAGGATCTGGAACTTGTCCTCACTCCCCTGCCGGATCAGCATCAGCGGCCAACGCTTCAGCATCACGTTGTAACAGTCATGCACTTCGGAAAGGGGAACGACCGCCAGCGCCGCAATCTTCTCCCCGTCAAACTGGAGAATCCGGATTTCCCCGGCGGGAAAATCCGCCAGCAGCAGAATAATATTCCCCTCATAGAAAACCGGACGGCCTAAATATTGTCCCTTTTCCGCAATCAGCGGCTGGATGACTTCACCATCGGGATAGTGGATAAACAGAAGTCTGTTCTGACTGACAAGGTTGCCGTCCTTAAAAAGCTCTTCCGCCTCGTACAGGTCGCCGCTTGTGTAGTCCATTCCCCAGTACCACTCGGCGCTGCCCTCCAGAGGCTCTATATACGAGATTCCCTGCGTACTGATTCTTTTCATGAAACCGCCCTCTTCCATCAATTTTCAACATGATAAAACCGGAAGCTGCTCCAAATACTGCGCCAGCTCCCGGAAGGAACCATGGGGATACGACTCCACCGGCAGATTGTTGGGATTCTCAATGCAGTCCGTCACCAAGTACCCGGACAGCCCCGCCTTCACCGCCGCCATATCGTCCACCGGATTGTTTCCAATCATCAGGCACTCCTCCGGCTCCCGGCCAATCTGCTCCAGAATATCCCGGTAATAGTCCGGATTGGGTTTGCTGCGGCGGCTGTTCTCATAGGTGGTGATATAGTCGAAGTCCTCTCCCGACAGCTCCGCCCAGCCCAGCCGCGTCTCCACCGCCGTCTCCGGGAAAATCGGATTGGTTGCCAAAACCACCAGGTACCCCTTCTCCCGCAGGCCGCGAATCAGCGGACGGCGGTCCACGGTTTCCCGCAGAACCGAACGCACCTGGTCAAATTCCCGGCTATAAAAGTCGTTCAAAACGCTCTCCAGCGACATGGCCGCGATCCCCAGCTCCTGGGTAAACGTCTCCCAAAACGCCTGCCGGTTGGTGACGCCGCCGTCATTTTCCACCATTGCGGCTGTCCCCTTCCACACCGCGTCCGTCAGCTGCTTTCCGTCGTAGCCCATGGGAGCCGCGCAGGCAACCAGCATCTTGAAATAGGTATGGATAAAATCATCCTGCCAAAATGGGAGCAGCGTCCCATCCAGGTCAAACAGTATCGTATTCAACATATAGTCACTCTCCTCACCGAGATTATACCAAATGCTGGGCCATATGGCAAGGCATTTCTGAAAACAAACCAAGCAGCCTGAGACAAAACGCCTCAGACTGCTTATCCATATATCTAAACATGACGGGCGGCGTATCAGCGCATTCCCGGCACAGACACCAGACGTCCCGAAGCGGCGCTGCCGCCCCGCCCCTGATGGGCGATTGCCTTCCAATTTTTCGTATCCCGGAACAGTGAGATCACCTGCAACGGCATCCACGAGGCCATGAACACCGGGAATATGGCAATAGTTCCCGCCATACCCCGCAGGCCGTAGCCGCCCAGCAGCGACAGAACCGCCGCCAACGCCATACCGCCCAGCACGTACAAGCCCACGCCGCACAGGGAGAGTATCAGATACACGACATCCCCGGACACCGCACTGCTGGCCAGTCCGCACAGCATCAGCAGTGCAGAAACCGCCTGGGCAAAGGGAGCCAGCAGGAACATGGTCATATCCCAGCGGAGCATGGGGTCCGGCGCGCTGTCCCGCCACAGTCCGGCGGCGCTGCGCTTGGCTACCTGCATGATGCCGCTGCACCAGCGTTTCCGCTGCCGCAGGGACAGCAGGAAATCTGTAGGCTCCTCGTCGTAGTTGACCGCCTCCGGGACCCAGCTGACCCGGTAGCCCGCACCGGCGCACTGCGCTGCGAACTCCGCATCCTCCGCAATGGTGGAGGTATTCCAGCCGCCCAAATCCTCCAGGACCTTCCGGTGGACGGCAAAGCCGGTGCCGATCAGCTTTGCCGACAGTCCGCAGGCCGCCCGTGGCCGGTTCCAGACGAGGTCAAAGCAGGTGTTGTACAGCCCGTAGCAGCCCGCTACGCCGCCTGCTGTCGGATTAGCCGCCTTGGTGCGGGACTTGCAGACCACTGCTCCCGCTGCAAAGGCGTCGTTCATCCGGGCCAGGTAGTCCGGGGCCAGGGTGTTGTCCGCGTCGAAGACCACAAAGGCGTCGTAGTCCTTCTGCAGCAGCTGGGCAAAGGCTTGATGGAGGGCGTCCCCCTTGCCGGTCACTTTTCCCAGGCAGCGAATGATCCCCGCGCCTGACGCGGCGGCGGCGGCTTCTGTGAAGTCGGTGCAGTTATTCGGCACTACGTACACATCCCGCAGCTCCGGCGGATAGTCCTGGTTCAGCACGCTGTAGACCAGGTCCCCGATGACGGCCTCCTCATTGCGTGCCGCCACTACCACGGCGAAGCGTGTCTGAGGAGCGGCATGGGGATACCGTTTCCGGGGCCGCAGGGCGAACAGGGCCACTCCGGCAAAATAGATGGTAAAGATTTTCAGACACAGGGACAGAATGAAAAATATAGTATCCATGCATTCCATAACATACTCCTCCTGCACACTGGCGAATAGGATTGGGTCATCTGCGGTATGCTTGAATACTACCAGAGAAATATTAATTTGAAACCGGTTGATTATTTAAGATTCGTTAAAGTATGCCTTAACAGAAAATTGCGGCGGTACTTCTCCCCTGCGGCACAGCTGTCTCGACCATTTCCAACAAAAACGCCGCTACTGCTCCGCCACAGACTCCACCGCCTCCATGACGCTCTCCGCCGCTTTCACCGCATGGGCGGCGTCCACCTTGCCCTCGGTAAAGATATACGCCGCCACAGACACCGCCGAGACCACCGCCCCGGCTATGGTACTAATCATCGCCTCATCTACGCCGAAGACCATAGCCAAGCCTGCCACCAGGCCCGCCACCGCTGCAAGAAACTTCCTGCTGCCGAGCTTTTCCTTCCACGTTCTCATAGCTATCTCCTTTCTGCCCGTACGGGCATACTTCCATAATATGACAGACATGAAAAAAGGGGACTGCTCCGGTTCCCGGCCCGTTTTATGCCATTTGGTCAAATACGGCAGCGGGGATGCCCTCCGGCTGCTGCCGGCGGACATCCCCGCTTGATTCTAAAACCGGGTCCTGTTACTCGGACACGGCCTCCTCCTGCACCACGGCCTCGTCCTCCACGGCCCCGGTAATCAGGGACAGGAAGCGCAGACGGCGGTTGCGAATCCGCAGCATCAGCGTAAAGGCCAGCAACAGGAAGGGACAGCACAGCAGAATAGTCATCTCCCTCCAGATGGGGGACAGCACGCCGCCGATGGCTGCGCCGATCAAAAAGTACAGGATGACCAAAAAGTACACGGACGCCTTGTGCCGCCGCAGGTCATCTCCGGTCTTCCGCCAAAAGTAGAGGTTCTCCATGGCGCTGCGCAGGTTGCCGATACACATGGTAGTGGCGTAGGTACTGCCCTCCAGCTCCCGGAACGCCTCCACCTGCATCGCACAGACAAAGCTTACCAGAATATTCGCCACCAGATTCATACTCTGGGGCATCCAGCCCACCAGGAACAGCAGCGCCGCCTCCACCAGCAGCACCTCATGCCGCCAGTGCAGGGCCACGCCATTTGTCCGGAAACGGCTGTGGATAATCTCCGCGGCGTAGACGCCGGCGGCAAAGGCAAGCAGGGGCAGCAGATAGCGCACAGCTGTCTCCCAGTTGCCCAGGGCGATGCTCTGGCCTAACAGGACAATGTTTCCGGTCTGGGCGTTGGCGAAGACCTGGTCGCGGACATGGTAGGTATAGGCGTCCTGCAGGCCGCCGGACATGCTCAGCAGCCCGCCTACCAGCAGTGAGTCAGACGCCTGTTTGGCGCGATATCTCTTTTCCATGAAACATCCTCTGATACGATTCCTTGATAAAAAGCGCACGATCGTTACCGGGCAAAATCCAGGCTTTACAGCGGATTTGAGAGCGCATGAAAGTTCTTTTTACTCCTTTTTCTTTGAAGAAAAAGGGGGCGCGGCGTTGGTTAAAAATCTTTCCCCTGGGAATTATAGGTGGGCAGGAGCTTGGGAGAAACCGCCTCCGTATCAATCCCGGCCTCCTGGAGCGTCTGACGGAACTTCTCCACATGGCCCAGCGTCAGCTTGCCAGGCTGGACGGCGCGGCTCTTTGCCGCCGCATTGCGTCCGGCGCTGCGGCCAAAGACGATGATATCCAGGAGACTGTTGCCCATCAGCCGGTTCCGGCCATGGATACCGCCTACAACCTCGCCCGCCGCGAACAGATTCTCCACATCAGTCTGACCGTCCACACTCAGCTTCAGGCCGCCGTTCTGATAGTGCAGGGTGGGATAGACCAGGATGGGGTCCACCCGTATGTCGATATCGTACTTGCCGAACATCCGCATCATGGCGGGAATCCGCTTTTCAATTGCGCCCTTGCCGTGCTTCAGTTCGATCATGGGCGTGTCCAGCCAGACGGCGTACCCGGCGGGGGTCTTCACGCCGTTGCCCCGATCGGAGCACTCGCGGATGATGGAGGCGGCGGACACATCGCGGGTTTCCAGGGGATTCATGAACGCCTCGCCGTTGGCGTTGATGAGCATTGCGCCCACAGACCGGACCTTCTCCGTCACCAGCGCACCGAAAATCTGCGCCGGGAACGCCGCGCCGGTGGGGTGATATTGCAGTGTGTCGGCGTACAGCAGCCGTGCGCCTGCCCGGTAGCCCAGCACCAGGCCGTCGGCGGTTGCGCCGTAGTGGTTGGAGGTGGGGAAGCCCTGGTAGTGCAGCCGTCCTGCGCCGCCGGTAGCCAGAACCACCGTCTTGGCACGGGCCACCTGCAGCGCGCGGGTCTCCATGTTCATCAGCACCGCGCCTGCGCACCTGCCGTCTTCATCCAGGATCAGCTCAATAGCGGCGGTAAAGTCCACCACAGGAATCTCACGATTCAACGCCTCGTCCCGCAGGGTGCGCATAATCTCCGCGCCGGAGTAGTCCTTCGCCGCGTGCATCCGCTTCCGGGAGGTGCCGCCGCCGTGGGTGGT
>JAAWQS010000077.1 GCA_022800665.1 Oscillospiraceae bacterium | reverse complement strand
ACTGATTGCAGAAGCGGGGCCTGTATGCAGCCGGAAACGGCGGCAAAATACAGGCCCCGCTTTTTTGCTTTCAGGGAACAGGAATGTAGAAAGGACTATGCAATGGGAAAATATTTCACACAGGATACGCCGCTGGCTGGACTGGAGCGGCTGATGATGACGCCGCTGAATTCTATTCCCCGCAGCAGCGGCACGATGGTTCTCTGCCAGTTCCGCTACGGCCCGGAGGATGTGAACTGCCGGAACTGCCTGCAGTACCGGCGGCGGAGCTGCAGTAAGCCCAGGTGTCCTTACCTCACGGAGCGTTTGGAGGCTGGGACAGTGACGCTGGAGGAACTGGCGCAGGAACTGGTGCGGCCCTGGGAACACTGGGGACTGAAGCGCCGGGTGGTGCAGTTGACCCGCCGCGCCGGGCGTTTCCTCTTCGACGGCCAGCTCCACATTGCCCGGATGCTGAAGCTGACGGAGGGTGAGAGCAATGTGGGCAGCCGTTGGACGGCGGCGGTGTACCTGCTGTCCTCCAACGCCACACTCTGGCAGCGCATTCGTCCGGCGGTCACGCCGGGGAGCATTGCCTTTGACGCAGTGAAGCCGGGCAACGCCAGCGTCAAGGAGTATACTCTCTACCGAGCGGCAAAGGGCATCTATCACGGCAGGCTGGGCGCGGCGGCAGACGAACTGGCGGATGAAGAGCTGGTGAGCGATGACACCCTGCTGATGATCCTCAACGCCGCCCTGATTGCCCGGTTTGGACCGAAAGTCATGGAGATCGGGAGGGGGAACGGCGTATGAGTGAGGTTATCAGAGCGGTGCTGAGCAACGTCCAACACCCAGAGTATGGCCAGGTGTCCATGCCCTTCCCCATCCCAACCGGGGAATACGATGAAACCATTGAAGTTCTTCAGGAGAAGGACGTGGGCTACTCTGCCAATCGGGACTGCATAGTAGATGAGGTGGAGAGCGCTTACGATGTGCTGGAGGCCCTCAAGGGAACGCTGGTCAATGTGGATGAGCTGAACTATCTGGCGAAACGGCTGGACAGTTTCTGCACAGGCGAGGACATCCAGTTTGTGGCGATGGCCCATAAGCTGGCTTTGACAGACATCAAGGATTTCATCAACCTCACGTTCTGCTGCCAGCAGGCCACGGTGATTACCAGCTTCGCCGATCTGGAGAAGATCGGGAAGGACCACGTCATGACGCTGAACGGCGGCGGAATGCCTATGGACCAATACCAGGCGATAGATGGTAAAGCAGAGGCCCTCCGGCTCATCCAGGGCGGCGGTGGAACGATTACCCCCTATGGCGTGGTCTACGACAACGGCATGGTGCTGGAGCAGCACTACAATGGGCATCAGTTCCCTGCGTATCCCTATGACAGCAGCCTCATGGTGCTGGAGGTCACACCCCAGCAGGGGCTTGCAGAAAGGAAGAATCCGGAATATCTGTATCTTCCCGCCTCGGCACAGCAAATTGAGCGGACGCTGCTCCGTATTGGCGTGGATGCGCCGTATAATGTACAGGTGCGCCTTGATTTTGATGAATTGCCGGATATCGTAGCGTACAAATTGGATCTGGAACACCTGAGTGGTGATGATATCCCCGAACTCAACCGGATGTGCCAGAGTATACAATTGCTGGCGGGTGAGGAAATTGAAAAGCTGAACGCAGTGGTGCTGATGGCGGGAGCATCTGGAGCAAGCCCCATCTGTCGTCTGGCGGAAAATCTGGATCAATTTGACTTTATACCCGGCACTGGACAACTCAACGAGTGCGGCTATGTGTCCTATCATGGAGAAATGCCGCTGGAGGAGCTGATGCGGGAGGAACCTGCGGAGCAGCCGGAAATGCGGATGATGTAAAAAATCAGGGTAGACTTTCGTCAAAAAGTATGGTATGTATGTTGGGCTACCCAAACAGGAAAGGAGAGTGAAACCCTTGCGCTGCAACATTTGCAAGGACAAGCATGAGAGTGCGGAGCTGTTCGGAAAGCCTGTGCTCTTCACCAGCCTGCCAATCGAGCAGGAATCTGTTCCGGACAATTGGTTCTGCTACGACTTGGCAGCGTCCGACCGGAACCCGGTCAAACCCGCCACATTGGAGGATCATGTGGTGTGGAACCGCGTCGGCACCGTCCTCTCGCCAGTCCCGCTGAAACGAGAAACCACCATGGCCCGCCAGATCAAAAACAGCTTCCATCTGCATGAGGAGCTGCTGGATCTGGCGGGCTTCTGCGAGAAAAACCATCTGGACTACCCCCAGGACCCGCGAAAATATGTACTGCGCCCCGCTTCTCCCGGAAAAGAAGCGGGGCTGTTCTATTCGCTGATGGATTTGGAGAAAGACGCGGCCTCTGGCACAGTCGGACACATGCGGTTTTATTTTAGAGACGGCAGATTCAACCACTCCTGGTGGCCTCACAATGATGACCAGTTCAACACCCCCAAATTCAAGGAAGTGCTCCAGGAATTCGTGAATGAACTGCTCACCCGTGGACCGCTGAAAAACGAGTCCACCATGCGGCGGTGGTGTTATGGGTATCCGGAGGGCGAAATCGGGCGAGAAAGCGTGGGATTTGTCGCAGAAACAGCTGATTACCGTTTCTGTCTGCGCTGTACAACCGATACCAGCGATTACGGATATCTTTACTGCTACGACTTGAACCAGCAAAAGCTGGCAATGGAGCAGGCGCAGCAGTACGGTTTATCAGCGGAGGGCCTGCAGCATCTCCAGAATGCGTCTGATCCCAGTATTCCACACACCTACAAATGGTATCTGCTGCGGGACAGCAATATGCCGGAGGAGCAGATGTTCAGCGGCTTATCGTTGGAGGAAGCGGTTGAGCTTTACGCCGCCAGCGACAGCAGGGACAAGCACTTGGGTGTAACCAAAGACGGCATCGCCTCTGTGGATCTGCTGATTACCCATGATGACCGGGAGTGGTACTCGGAGGATTATCAAAAATCGGACAGTTTCAAGGCGGACCGCACAATCATACAAGCGTTGGAGCAGATCCATCAAACGCTTGACGCGCCCGCACAGGGCATGACAATGGGAGGGATGTAGATGAATCAGATACCAAAAGGCTGGCAGGATTTCCTGCGTGAGCAGTTTCCGGAGGGGAGCCGAATCAAGCTCAGAGAGATGAAAAACGACCCTGACCCGGTCCCGCCGGGAAGCATGGGAACCCTGCAATGCATTGACGATGCTGGTACTTTTCATGTCTCGTTTGACAATGGCCGGGAGCTTGGCGTGATTCTGGGCGAGGACAGTTTTACCGTCCTGCCGCCGCCTACGCAGACGCTGAAACTGTATATGCCCATGACAGTAGACGTTTTTGAGGCGAACGAGTGGGGGGATATGGAGGAAGAACCCCTTGTCCTTGACGCCCATGACGCAGTGGAGTATACCCCCCAGGTGATCGCCGCCCTGCAAAATGAGCGGATGCCGGAGGAGGCGGAACGCGGGATGATGACCTATTATCACGAGGACGACGGCGTGAACCGCAAGATGCAGTCCTACGTCTTTACCGCCGAGGTGCGGGATGGCCAGCTGTGGGGCGTGGCCGAATGCAAAGTGCAGGGCCATCTGACGCCGGAAGAACTGGAGAAACTGATTGACAACGTATCCGGACAGGCATCGGACGGCTTTGGTGAGGGGTTCGAGCAGCGGTCTATTGAGCAGAGCCGCAGCATGGAAGTATATGCCCACCTCTGGAACAACGATGATTGGAGTATTATGACGGAACAGGAGCGGTTTGATCCGCAATTTGCCGAAAAACTGCCGGATATGTGCTACTCCACCCTGCCCAGCGATGGGAGCCTCATCCGCATCAAGCGGGGAGAGAGCGGGTACTTTCAGACGGAGTGGAGCCGGGACAATCCGGACCAGAACCGCCGCACCGCGGATTATCTCAACCAGAAGCGGGGCATCTCCAAAGAGCAGGAGGCAGCCATGTCCTTCGGCAGCTTATTCGGATGGGACAAGCCGGGGGCTGATCCGAAGGCGTATATGCGGCAGCCACAACAGGAACAAGGAGGGATGACCTTTGCGTGACATTTGCCAGGTCTACGCCGCGAATGGCGAAAACAATTTTGTGGAAGTGTACCTTCCGGCAACCGATTATGAGATGCTGGACATGATGGAGCGGCTGCGTCTGGAGAACGGGAAACTGCCCTATCTGGAGGTGCTGAAATTCCGTGAGGAGTATGGCTATCTGGAGCGGTGCGTCCATGAGCAGCCGGACATCTACAAGCTCAACGCTTTGGCGAAAAAGCTGTCAGAGTTTACATCCGTGCAGGATATGGCGGCGTTTGAGGGGTTGGTGGGAAAGGAAATCGGACAGTGCGCCGCCACTATTGAACTGCCCCGGCTCATCGATTTTGCCTACAGCACGGATTGCTGCCATGTGGCGGAAGATGCTACGACAGACTTTCAGCTGGGGAAATTTCTGGTGGAAAACGATTTTATTGAAGCCGTGAACGACCTGCCGGACTCTGCGTTGGCGCTGCTGGATTACGGAAAAATCGGCAGGGAGCATCGGGAACAGGAGGGCGGCGTGTACACGGGCTTCGGCTATGTGGAGCAGCACACGGATGTGCGCCATGTCAGTGAAAACATGGATTATCGGCCCCATAAGCCGGCCTATACCATCCTGCTCAACGTCCTGCCGGTGCCGCTGATTCCCGGACAGAAACGGGACCCCATCCCCATCGAACTGCCAGCCAGCAGTGAACAGTTGCAGGCAACCTTGGAAAAGGCGGGCTGCGCCAGCTGGAGCAATGTTATGGCCGCTATCTTGGACAGTCCAATTCCGGCCTGGAATCGCCGCATCTTTATGGATGATGAGGTGCAACAGGTCATCCAGCTGGCCGAGAAACTGCGGCAGTTGGACACAGAAGGAAAACTCACCAAATACAAAGCTATCCTGGCGGCAACAGACTACCAGGAGGTGGCCGATGCAGTGGCGCTTGCTGAAACCGTGGATGAATACACGCTCCTGCCCGATATCCGCACATTGGAGGAAGCGGCAGCAGATGATCTGCGGATATCCATCGACTCAACTACGATGGAACGATTGCAGCCATACATAGACCTGCGGGGATATGGTGCGGCTATTCTGGAATTCCATAGCGCCAAGCTGACTTCCTATGGCCGCCTGGACCGGGATGGTGAGCCGATCCAGCTTGTGCCGAATGAGCCCCAACAGGGCGGAATGACTATGCAGTAAAATCAAATCTACATCACAAGGGGCCGTTTCTCTGAAAAAGGGACAGCGGCCCCTTTTTTGCGCCTATTTTCAGAGAAACAGCACCAGAAAGGACTGAAAAATGGCAAGTGAACAACTGAAAGCGTATTTGAAAGGCAACTGCCTGGGCCGCAGTCACGCCATGAAAGCTGCCGAATTGGAGCAGGCCCTCCAGATCAGCGAGAACGAGCTGCGCCGTCAGGTGAACCGTCTGCGGCGAAAAAATATCCCGATTTGCAGCGGATCGGAGGGGCACTTCTACGCCGCCCACGCCGGGGAGGTTGTTGACACGATCCTCAATCTGGAGGAGATGCTGAAGGGCCTGCAGGATTCTATGAGCGGCTTGCGGGGATCGCTGGAGCGGTTCGGCGAAACAGCTGTTGGAGGTGATGGCTCCTGAACAGCTTCATCAGCTGGATCGGGGGGAAGAAGGCTCTGCGTGAGGAAGTGGTCCGGCGGTTCCCGCTCCTCTATGAGCGCTATGTGGAGGTATTTGGCGGAGGCGGCTGGGTGCTGTTCCACAAACCACGCAGAAACGATTATGAGGTCTACAACGACTTTAACGGCCTGCTGGTGAACCTGTACCGCTGCGTCCGGGAGCAGCCGGAAGAGCTGATGGCGGCGCTGAAATACGTCCTCAACGCACGGGAGGATTTTGACCGTATCCGCGCCGCCCTTGCCCGCGACAGCCCCGCCAGTGATGTACAGAAAGCGGCTTGGTTTTACCAAATCATCCGCTACAGCTACGCCGCCGGCCTTACCAGCTTTGCCGGGAAACCCCATGATATGTGGGGCAATTTCCCGCTGATTCAACAGGCCCACAGGCGGCTGCGGACTGTGGTCATTGAGCATCAGGACTTTGAAAAGCTGATCCTCCACTATGACCGCCCGTCCACCTTTTTCTACCTCGACCCGCCCTACCACAACACGGAGGGCTACTATCAAAACATAGGCGAAGGCGGGTTTTCGGAAGACGATCATTTCCGGCTTCGTAATTTGTTGCTGGACATAGAGGGACAATTTCTTCTGTCCTACAACGATGATGATTTTGTCCGTGAGCTGTACAACCGGCCCGGCATCATGATCCAGGAGATTACCCGCCTGAATAATATCAAGCAGCGCTATGACGGTGGCGCACAATTCCCGGAATTGCTCATCTCCAACTATGACATGGATGAGCGGCAGCGGGCCACATCACAAATCACACTTTTTAACTGAAAGGAAAACGACATGTCTGAACTCGTATTTACCAAAGGTACCACCAAAAAGAAGCTGGTGATCCCCAACATCATCATGGAGCAGAGCGGCTTTGAAAAGGGCGAAATGGTGGAGATCCACGCCCTGATGGACGCGGTGGTGGTCCTGAAAAAAGAGATGACGGCAATGGAGCTGGTCCACGCCATTGAGCAGCTCCAGAAGCTGTCCATTGACCTGAGCGTATACCTGGCCCAAGTCTGCGGTCCCTGCAATGAGTGTGTGGAGGACTGCGACATCGACCTGGACAATCCCGGCAGCGGTGTGGATCTGCCGGAGTGGGTGCGGCAGGAAGTGGGCATCCCGAAGGACGCTAAGCTCTGCGCATGGCCCAAAGGGGACGGCGTGGTCTGTGTCGAGGAGGCCAATTACCGCTATGATCTCTCGGACGTCCCCCGCCAGATGCTGGAGCTGCTGGCCGACAGCGGCGCGTGCCTGAACGAGCTGGGGGAACTGCTGATGACCGAGGAGATCATCTATGGCTGATTTTCCGTACCTGTACCCCTATTCCCGTATGGACGCGAAATCCATGCATGAGGAGCGGAAGTGGTGGGACAGCTTCTACCAAAATGTCGAGTGCGCCCGCAATATCGAGAAGGCAATCAATCTGTTTTTTGACGAGAACACGGAACAGCTGAAGCCGGGCTGTGCGGAAACAGTGCTGGAGAAATGGGGCTTCAAACGGACGAGATTCGTGCTTGCCAATACATTGGCCCAGGAAGCGCCGCAATACGCCTGTCAGTTCGGTCAGGAAAATCAGGACTGGTGCAAAACGGTTTATGTGCCGCCGGACGGCAAATCCAACCACTATTTTGTGGTAGATCGGGGCATCATGCTGACAGATGCATTTATTGCCCAGACCCGCGAAGCATATCAGGCATTGGAGCTGTTCGGTCCGGAACACTGCAACAGCGGTGCGTTAGATTACGAGGGCAAGGTGCTGGTACTGAGTCCGGACACGCTGCGAGAGAGCTGCTGGAGTGCTTCCAATATGCTGTGGTATGGCGAGGGTGGTTTCGGCTGCAGCCCCACCGCCAGCGGGCGGGCGGTCTACGCCACCTGCCTGGGCGACGGTGAGCAGGCCAGATGGAACCGTTCCGATTTTATTGGCGTTCTGAAGGAGGAATTCCTGCCGGACTGGGCGCGGGAGAAGCTGGAGGAAATCCAGGCTCCCAAACAAGACGGCCCATCTATGGGCGGTATGACACAGATATAGCGCGTCAAACGGCACTCTATATACATCAAAATGGAAAGGAGACGCACCAAATAAAATCAAAGAAAAGGAGGCGGTCATCGTCATGAAGCGAATGATGATCCTCGCGCTGCTGGCAGTCTTTCTGCTGTCCATCCTCGGTCCCACCGCGCTGGCGCTGGAGGTCTGCTACCCGACATCCATTGTCCAGAGCGATGACGGCTCGGAGATCCGCAAGAGCTACGACCTGGGCCCGGAGGACGATCCAGGCGGCATCCCCCGTTCCGACTTTGAGCAGAACGGCTGGAACTACTCCCTCACGGACCTGCTCAAGCAGGAAACGCCGGAGTACCAGGAGCGGGAGCACACGGAAACGGTGACAGTCACCAGCAAGAAGAAGGACATGGAGTCCGTGCTGGCCCTGCTACCCCAGGAGAAGGAGTTCGTCACGGAGGACGGGCTGTCTGGCACGCTAGCCCTGCCGCTGAGTACCGTCCGCATTGAGGAGGCGGGCTACGGCAAATCCAGCAAGACCGTGACTACCACCCGCCGCTATCCCAATCTGGCGGGACAGGACACGGAGTACATCCCCAAAACCATCGACGAGGGCGGCAGGACCATGAAGCTGAAGGACATCTCCTGGCAGACGGATAACACCGACAGCGTGGACGGCTACGCTATGGGCGACCGTTTTACCGCCGTGGCGACTTACACTGGCACCGCCACCAGCAGTTATGTCACTGGCTACAACGTCACCGCCGATTACACCGGCAAGGTCAGCCGAATCGCGCTGGACCGTGTGCGGTATGTGGCCATTTTCGAGCGGACAACTTTCGTGCCGGAGGAACCGGAGCTGCCTGTCGAGCCGGAATTCCCGGATGAACCCGTTGTGGAATTGCCGCGAAAGACCGGCAGTTTTCACATCCAATGGGGGTATATTCTGATCCCCCTGGGCGTGATCGCTGCGGCTGGCGGCGGCATTGGCATAGCCCTGTTCCTTAAACGCAGAAGTGAATCGGGAGAGGAGGATTCCCAATGAAAACGTGGAAAAAATTTATGGCAATCGCACTGACTTTCTGCCTGATGGCCGGCGTCGCGCCCCCAGCCCACGCCATGCAGTACAATCTTGCGGGGACGGCGAGTCCCAATTATGGTAAACCCACCTCGGTGGAGGTGGTGCAGACCCCGGACGACGGCGCGCGGAAGAATGAGGACATCAGCAAGAACGCCGCCCTCATCCCCCCCCACCTTCGGCAGCCCCACCAGCAATGTGCTGAATAGCGGCAGCTATCTGACGCCGGATCTGGCCCCCAATTCCAGAGCAGCCACCGGCGGCGCAATGATCAACGGCAGCATGACCGCCGTCCTGCCGCCCTCGCTGGGGACCATGCAGACACTGCTGGGCGAAAGCGGCTCCGCCGGAGTTCCGACAGCAGGAACGATTGCCCCGGCTGATTCCGCCTTCCCCGTTGACACCTCCGGTTCCATTGGCGGCAATTCCAATCTGACCATCCAGCAGACGCCTATGGACAACGCCTCCAGCGGCTATACCGATGTGAGCAGCGATATGTACTACGAGGACGGCTCGCTGGGTACGCTGACGATTCCCGCTATTGATCTGGAGGTCGGCGTCTATCAGGGCACCGACGCCGCCACGCTGAAAAAAGGCGCGGGACATTTTGAAGATTCCAGTATCTGGGATGGAAATGTTGCCATCGCGGCCCACAACAGAGGGGCCAACAATTACTTCGGGCGGATTCATACGCTGGAGCTGGGCGACAGGATTATTCTCACCACCAGGCAGGGCACTCGGACCTATGAGGTGTCCTCTGTGTCCAAGGTGGACGAGAGCGACCGCAGCGGCCTGACCTCGTCCGCCAGTAATATGCTCAGCCTCTATACCTGCGTCCGGGATGAGCGGGACTTCCGCTGGTGCGTCCAGGCCAACGAAATTGTGTAATCTGCTTCGTTTCCGGCGCTGTTCTTCTCCATGATGTTCCCGATGTTCTGCTAGACTTGTTGTCCTTTCTCCGGTATTGTGGTGCTTGCAAAACCCAAATTCATGATACGGAGGAATGACATATGTTCAGAGGGAAAAAAGTAGCCGGAATTCTGGCTGGTGTGCTGGCGGGAGCCATCATCGGCAGCTCCGCAGCCGCAGCCAACATCCCGCAGCTTACCGAGGAAACCGTGCTGGAACAGCTCCACCAGATCGAAAAGGACTGGCCCCAGGACACCATCTGGGGAAGATCCAGTACACCGGGGACCCACAAAAACGATATCCCCAGCACAGAGGCCCAGCGCATCATGGACATGTACCCGGTAGACAGCGCCTACGCCTGCGGCGGATACGCGGCTATGGTCAGCTCCCTCATCTTCGGCGATGCAGAGAACCCAGGCCGCAAGCTGGAGGACAATGCCCAAATTCGCCCCGGAGATATCATCTTCCTGGTCAACAACGCCACCGGCGAGGTATGGCATGTGATGATCGCGCTGGAATCTCCCAATGAAGTCCATGCCTTCCAGTACACGGACGGCAACCACGGTGGACACGTCCACTGGCCGGAATCATCTTACAGTAAGGAAAATCTGGACTGCTACCGAGGCGAAAAAGCCAAGTACCGTCTGGAGGCGTGGACGAGATATCCGGAGAGCGTACCCTATACCGGGGCCAGTGTCAATGCGTGGCCCACCGAAAACGGTTAAAAAAGGAGGAAACATGCACCTGAAACCACCCATACCAAGAATGAACAGCCCCAATACGTCCCACCCCAAGGCCGCACAAACCGTGCGGTCTTTTCTTTTGCCTGCACACACAATACACGAAAATAAGGAGGAAAACGTTCATGCTGCAAACTTTTTCGCAGAATATGAAACCCGACTGGCGGCGGGCGCTGGCTCTGCTGCTGGCCCTGCTGACAGTCGTTGGAATGCTCCCCACCACAGCTTTTGCCGCAGATACAGCTTATGCGGCGACCGGCGATTTCGAGGTAAACGTTGCCGGTTCCACCGGCTGGAACGGCACCTGCAATCCCCTGCCGGTCTTTAATTCCGAGAGCGGCGACAAGGAAATCGCTTCCATTCCCGCATCAGATGATGCCGAACCCGTTCCCTTCGTTCTTCTGGAGGACAACGGCGGCGAACGGATAAAGATCAGCCTTACAGACGGCAAAACCGGCTGGGTTGACAAAGCGTATGTTTTTGTCAATCTGCCGGATGTCCTGCCCAGCATTGCCTACAATCTGACCAATGACAGCAAAAAAATCTTCAATCTTCGTCTGGACCGGAAGGAGTACATCGCCCCCTGCATGTACACTCTCGCCCAGCGTCTGGCGAAGGTCCAGAAGTCCGCTATGGCCAACGGTGAGACGCTGGTGATCTGCGAGGCGTTCCAAACCAACGGCACGTCCGGCCATCAGGCGGGACTGTCCGTGGATATGACCCTTGCCAAAGGTAATCCGGAGGAGCTGTTCGAGTACAATCTGGACGGCACGGCCTACCGGAAATATGAAATATGGATGGAATGCGACATGCCCACGCATGAAACGAGTCCTGAACATGCGAAGCGGCTCCAGAAATATTGCGTGGATGCCGGACTGATTCCCCACGATAGCGAGTGGGGGCAGTTCGATGATCCCAACATAGCGGTCATTATGGCAAAGGGGATGCACTCCAAGAGCGTTCCCGTCAATACCGCTGGCAATTATATCTTTGACAGCGCAATCAGCGTCAGCCCCAGCGATGTACTGGGACGGCCTATGCAGTCTTCCCCCCGGAAAGCAGCTGCCGGTCCCACCGGCGGTGTGGGCGGTCTGAACCCCGGCAGTCCCGGCGGGCAGACGCCCACCCGGAAGGATGTTGCCTGGATCACCGATCCGGAGCGTACCTTCGTGCGCTTTACCCTGATCGAGTTCCCCGAAGGTGTTGTCACGGACCTCAACACCACCAGCGAAGCGACCTGGAAGGTCAAAGGCACCCCGCTCAATGTGGTCTGGGGCCAAGGAAAAACGGAGAACTGGGACGCGGATACCTGCCGCCGCAATGTCACCTGGTACAACTCCTGCGCCATGCAGTACAACGGTATGGGCTCCAATGCCCCCAGCCTGATGGGCGGCACGGTCTATGCCTATGACGCCACGGACGGCTACAACCAGCGCTGGGTTACGACCGCTGACGAGTTCCAGGCAGCGACGGGGATCTCCGACTATGAGAAATCCCAGATGTTCCACTGCCATGCGTCCGACTGGTCAACCGGCTGGACCGGCGGCGATTACACCTCCATGTGGGGTGTGAACCCCAAGCCCGTGACCCCCGGCAACGAGTACATGGTCTATGAGGCGAACAAGTCCTTCCTGTATCTGCTGAACCGTCTGACGGAGGTTGGCAGCGGCGGCGGGGCGCTCCCCGGCTGGAGCGAGGACGTGGCTTTGAAGAACTGGTCTGAATATGTCCATGATAAGGACGGCAACCTGCGGACCAAGTACCGGATCATCATTGAAACGGGCGGCATCTTCAAGGACCCGGACGGCAACCGCCGCGCTTATACCCTCCGGGAGATGATGGCCTACTCCCTGTATAACAGTGAGCCGGTTGCGGCCAATAATCTCATTTACGACCAGACTTCCACCATCAAGAATCTGGCGCAGTATATGCGGCAGAGAAAAGACAACCAGTTTGTAGAGTATCCGCTGGACAGCAGCGGCATACCCACCGGCGAGGAGCTGCACTCCACCAACGGCTTTACCGAGTGCGACAGCTTTGTGGACAGCATCCCCTCTCCTCGAAATGTCCGTGACCAGATCTTCTCCGAGCGGCGGTCTTTCGGCCTGCACATTCTCAACCCCTTCAATTTTGAGAAGCCGGAGTCCGACAAGCTCTCTCTGGAAGTGACGAAAAAGGTCAGCGGCGCCATTCCTGGCACAGATTCCTGGACCTTTACCGTGAACTACACTGCCGGTACGCCCAAGGGGTTCACCGCCAAGAGAAACGGGGTGGACTGCATCAGCGAGGTGACAGAAACCGGCAGCGGCCTGAAATTCACCCTGAAAGCGGACGAAACCATCCACATTGATTTCGATGCGGACCCGTCCTTCCGCTGCGAGGTGGTGGAGGACGATGCCACCTATCTGACCAACATTACCGGTACGGGCGGCACCGCTGACATGTCCGCCAAAAAATTCACCACCAGCGGCGGCGAAGCCAAAGCGACTTTTACCAACGGCACAACCACTCCCGGCAAGAAGCCCGTACTGCTATCGTTTTAGCGCCGTTTTTCCTTGATTTTACGGGCTTTTTTGAGGTAGCGGGCCTCGGTTGTCCTACCCCTTAACCCAATCAATCACAAACGTT
>JAAWQS010000076.1 GCA_022800665.1 Oscillospiraceae bacterium | reverse complement strand
GCCATCATTACCGGATAACCGTCAACCAGCTCTATCCTCTCCTGACCGTCCCAGTCCAGCACATCGGCCATCGAATAGCATTTTTCCTGCGGCAGCGCCATTCTGCATCCCTCCTTCTTTAGTATCCCGTTTTTCAGAAATATAATAACACAGCTGCCCGTAAAGTGCAACAAATAAACCGTCCCGGCATTCTACCGCTCCAGCAGCATTTCCGCCAGCGTCTTCCCCAGCAGCCGCGCCGACAGCAGAGCTTCATCCAGCGAATTCCCTGCAGCGCCCATTTCCACCAGCAGGCTCCCCGCCGTCACATGCTGGTTGTACCTGGAATTGCGCACAGTAACCGGCCTCATCAGCGTGGGATAGCTGTCCGCCAGACGCTGCTGCAGCGCAGCGGCCAGCTTCAGGTTCTCCCGCCACTGCGGATGTTCCAGACCGCCGCCGTCCGTGCCGATCACCAGGCTCATCTGGGCCGCGTTCATCCCGGCCACATTGCTGACCACCTTGTACATACTGCCGTCATTGCCTGCAATGGCGTCCCGGTGTACATCCAGAACAAAGGAGATGCTGGGGTACTGCTCCATATACGCCTCCACCGTCTCCAGCGACCGGTTGTAGGCCCCGCTGTACTCCGGGTAATCGTGGAGCGTGGTATCGTGGAGAACAGTCAGTCCTGCGTCCTCCAGGGTCCTGGCCAGCTCGTCCCCCACCCGCACCACGTTGTATGCGCAATCTGTCGTCCGGCACTCCCCGCTGGGGACGTACTCCTCCCCCGGCGGCATGGTATATGCCTCGCTGCCGTGGGTGTGGACAATCAGCACCTGGGGTCCCTCCTCCTCGGAGAGATGCGCTGCAAAGCTCCCGTCAAAGATGGATGCGTCCAGACTGTTGTCGCTGCGGTTGTTGATGTACACGTCTCCCGTCACCACATAGCCGTCCGCAGAGGTAGGCGCCAACGTCTTTGCAGCCACGCCGTTGTCGGCAAAGAGCAGGGGCGTCTCCGGCTGAGCAGGCTCCTCCGGAACCGGCGCGGTGGGGGCCGGAGGCTCCTCCGGTGCATTCGGCCCGTCGGGCCGAACCTCCTCCTCCGTCTCCTCCGTGCGCCGCAGCTCCAGCACCGCCTCCTGCCCGGCCAGCAGCGCGGGGCTCTGCCCAATAGCCAGCGTCACCGGGACCGGCAGCGGCATTTCGGCCTGCATATCCCCCAGCTGGCAGCGCAGCAGGCTCAACGCCAGGTCGCCCCGCTGTCCCAGGGCCTCCCAGGCGCTGCGGGCGGTGGGGCTGGCGGCGGTAGCGGCCACCAGGTACAGCACCGCTCCCGACAGTAAAAACGCCGTAATCTGCCGCCGCCGCTGGGGACGGGGCCTGCGTTGGATGGTCATGCCTGCATCGCTCCTTTTGATTTGCTTGTCCCATTCTATGCCGCGCCTGTCCGCAATATACCCGGACAGAAAACGCCGGCGTCCTTGAGACGCCGGCGTTCATGTTCGCACCCAAAAGGCAGACAGCCCGCCGGCTGTCCGCCCTATTTTCAATTTCCTGCTTCTCAGTCTTCCTCAGCAGGCGCGGGGGCGGGAGCCAGGATGGCGCGGATGGACAGAGAAATCTTCTTCTTCTCCTCGTCCACAGCGGTAATCTTCGCATCCACAGTCTGGCCCTCTTCCAGCACATCGCCGGGCTTCTCAATGCGGTGGTCGGCAATCTGGGAGATATGAATCAAGCCGTCCACGCCGGGAACCACCTCGGCAAACGCGCCGAAGGTCATCAGTTTCACAACGCGCACCGGGGCCACGTCGCCCACCTTGTAGGTGTCCATGAACACCTGCCAGGGATTGGTGCTGCGGTCCTTCACGCCCAGAGAAATTTTCTTCTTCTCCGGATCGAAGGAGATGACGTACACCTCCAGGGTATCGCCGATTTTGACGATCTCGTTGGGGTGCTTGATGCGGCTCCAGGACAGGTCGGTAATATGTACCATACCGTCCACGCCGCCGATGTCCACGAACACGCCGTAGCTGGTCATACTCTTGACCGTGCCGGTGTAATGCTTATCGTTCTCAATATTGGCCCAGACCTCTGCGGCAGCGGCCTGACGGGCCTCCTGCTGCACCACCTTGATGGAGCCCACCACACGGCGGCGGGCGCGGTTGACCTCAGTAATGCGCAGCTTAACCCGCTGTTTCACCAGCTCGGTCATGGCTGCATCGCGGGGCAGGCCGGACTGGGAGGCGGGGATGAACACGCGCACGCCCTTGACGGACGCCACAACGCCGCCCTTATTTTCCTCCGTCACGATACCTTCCATGATTTCCTTGCTGTTGCAGGCCTCCTCAATGTTTTCCCATACCTTAACAGCGTCCACCCGCTTTTTCGACAGCGTTGCATACCCTTCCACATCATTGACGCGAATGACGAACAGCTCCACCTGATCGCCCACCTTCACCACGTCCTCCGGCTTGACGTCCGGGTCGTCCGTCAGCTGGTCCAGGGGAATGTACCCGGCCTGCTTGCAGCCCAGGTCCACATGAACCTCTGTGGGAGTAATCGCAGTGACCACGCCGGTTACTTTATCTCCTGTATTTAAAGTATTGGTATACTGCTCTACCAATTCGGCAAAATTTTCCATACCTTCGCCCTGGATTTTTTCTTCCATCGTCTTTATGACCTCCTTTATGATGCTCGCAGGCGTGGAGGCCCCCGCCGTCAAACCAACAGCCGAGCACCCCGACAGGCTCTCCCAGGGCAGCTCGTCCCCGTTTTCGATCTGGAAAACGCGGGAACATTCTAAACGGCAAATCTCTGTCAAGTGCTTGGTATTAGCGCTTTTGGGGTCACCAACCACAACCATAGCGTCCATCCTGGCGGCGAGGAGAGCCGCTTCCGATTGACGAGTATGCGTAGCATCACATATTGTATCAAATATTTTTAGATTTGTACACCTTTTTTTTAGAATTTTCAAAGAACTTTCCCAAATTTCTCTCCGCAGGGTGGTCTGGGAGACCACGGACAAGGGCAAATCTCCAGTATTTGCAAGGCTTTCCGCCCAGGCAAGGACTTCCTCCGGGCCAGAAAATACCTGCAGCGACCGGCACCATCCCCCCACGCCCCGGACCTCCGGGTGGTTGGGATCGCCGATCATCACTGGCTGGCGGCCCTCTTTTTCCGCCGCGGCCACGATCTGGTGGACCTTTGCCACTCTGGGGCAGGTGGCGTCCACCACCGTTGCCCCCCGCCGTTCCAGGGCCTCGTAGACGGCTCTGCCCTCTCCGTGGGCGCGCAGGAGGACGCTGTCCCCCGGCTCCGCCTCCTCCGGCGTGTGCAGTACCGTCAGGCCCAGGGAGGCCAGGCGGGCAATTTCGTGGTCGTTGTGGATGATATGCCCCAGCATTCCGGACCGGCCTGGGGCGGCGGCCAGCTCCTCCGCCATCCGCACGGCTCTGGCCACGCCGAAGCAGAACCCTGCGCTTTTTGCCGCCGTCACGACCATCCGCTCACCTCGTCCAGGGCGTAGATGCGCCGCAAGATTTCTTCCGCCGCCTGACGGCTCTCCTCCGCGGTGGCCCGCCGGCCTGCGATCACGGGGCTGTAGGGTTCGCCGAACACAATGGTCGTCCTGTGGAGGAATTTCTGTTTTGTGCCGCAGTACACCGGCACCATGGGCGTTCCGGTGCGGGAGGCCATAACCGCCACGCCGCCTTTTGCCTCCACCGAGCCCTCGCTGTCCACCCGCGTACCCTCCGGGAACACCAGCAGCCTCTTGCCTTCGTTGAGGGACCGAATGGCGGTCTTCATGGCCCCCAGGTCATTGCCCCCCCGCTTCACCGGGAAAATCCCCAGCTTACGCAGCAGGAAGCCCACCACGGGGATATGGAACAGCTCATCCTTTGCCATCACCACCAGCCGGGAGTCTCTTGGCAGCGACACGGCGATAAGGAACGGGTCCCAGCCGCTGATATGATTGGCGCACAGCAGCGCCCCGCCTTCCGGCAGGTTTTCCAGCCCCACCGCCCGGTGGGGGAAGAACAGGCGGATCAGCGGCTTGATAACAGTATATGCCACCTGATAAAATGTCATAAGCCCAGCCGTTCCTTGACCAGCTGCAATATTTTCCCCCGGCTCTCCTCAAAGCTGAATCCGCTGGTGTCCAGCTGCACCGCATCCGCCGCCCGTTTCAGCGGCGCGGTCTGGCGGTGGATATCGTTGTAATCCCGCTCCTCCATCTCCACCAGAATAACGCCGTAGTCCTCCGGCGTTCCCCGGTCCTTCAGCTCCAGATAGCGGCGTTTGGCCCGGTCCTCCGCGCTGGCGGTCAGGTAGATTTTAACGTCCGCGTCCGGCAGGACCACGGTGCCGATATCCCGGCCATCCATCACCACGTTGTGGTTTTTCGCCATATCCCGCTGCATATCCATCAAGAACTCCCGCACCGCCGGAATCGCGGACACCTGGGAGGCGCACTGGGAGACCTCCGGCAGACGGATAGCGCCGGTCACGTCCTGGCCGTCGAGGTACATCCGCTGCAAACCGGTCTCGTCATAGCGCATAGCGATGTCCAGCTCCGGCAGCAGTCCGGCGACGGCCCCGGCATCCTTCGGGTCGATTCCCCGCTGCTGGACGCAGTATCCCACCGTACGGTAAATCGCACCTGTGTCTACATAGATGAATCCCAGCTCCTTTGCCACACTGCGGGCGAGGGTGCTTTTTCCCGCCCCGCTGGGTCCGTCCAGCGCGATTGAAACATATTTCTTTTCTTCTGCACTCATTGGTCTGCCTGCCTTTCTTTGCCGGCTTCCCGGCAAGCATAATTATGATAGTATTCCCTGCCGTTTGACGGGCAAGGGGAGTTGCGCGTATTCACTTGGCCTGTGCCGCCGCCGTCCCGGCCAGGCGGCCTGTGGACCAGGCGATCTGTAGATTAAAGCCGCCGGTATAGGCGTCCGCGTCCAGGACCTCGCCTGCAAAGTACAGGCCCGGCAGCAGCTTCGACTCCATGGTGGAGGGATTGACCTCCTTCACCGCCACGCCGCCGGAGGTCACAATGGCCTCCTCCACCGGACGCGGCCCGGTAATCTCCACCGGCAGGGCCTTCAGCAGCGTCAACACCCGTCTCCGCTGCTCTTTTTTCAGGTCATGGACCTTTTGCCGGGGGTCGATGCCGGTCAGCTCTATAAACGGTTCGATCAGCTTGCGGGGCAGCAGGCCGTCAAATGCGTTGCAAAAATCACTGTTGGCATATTTGGTAAAATCGGAGAGCAGACGGCGGTCCAGGGCCGCCTCGTCCAGCGCGGGCTTGAGGTCAATCTCCAGCCGGTATTTTTTCGTATCAAAACAGCGCATATGCGCGGAGGCTGTCAGGATCATGGGGCCGCTGACCCCAAAATGGGTAAACAGCATCTCCCCGAAATCACTGTAAATTTTTTTATCGTTCTCATAGACCCGCACCGCCGCATTCCGCAGGCTCAGGCCCTGTAAGCGGCTGCACAGCTCCCCCGCCGCCTGCAGCGGCACCAGGGAGCCCTGGGGTTCTATGACGGTGTGGCCGGCGGACCGGGCCAGCCGGTAGCCGTCCCCGTTGCTGCCGGTGAGGGGATAGCTCACGCCGCCGGTAGCCACAACCACCCGCGCCGCTGCGTAAACCGCCCGCTGTCCCTGGACGCCCGCCAGCGCGCCGTCCTGCAGGATGAGCGACTGCGCCCGGTCCCGTACGATCTCCACGCCGGACCTGCGCAGGCAGCGTTCCAGTGCGCCGCTGATATCGAAAGCCCGGTCCGACACGGGGAACACCCGGTTCCCCCGCTCTGTCTTCAGCGGCACGCCCTGGGCGGCAAAAAAGTCCATGACGTCGCCGCTTCCGAATTGTGAAAACGCGCTGCAGAGGAACCGTCCGTTCCGCGGTACGTTCTGCAAGAACTCCTCCAGGCCGCAGTTGTTGGTGACGTTGCACCGGCCCTTACCAGTAATATTCAGCTTCTTCCCCAACCGTTCGTTTGGCTCCAGCAGAAGGACCCTCCCGCCGTTTTCCGCCGCCGCGCAGGCGGCCATCATCCCGGCGGGCCCGCCGCCGGCAACAATCACATCATGGCTCATCAAACACCCCGTACTCGTCCCAGATTCCCTCCAGCCGGTTGAAAATCTGGGCAATATCCGCATCCTTCCGGTGGCCCGCCGCCACAATCAGGGCGTTGAGCAGGCTGAAGGGGGCCACCAGGGAATCCACAAAGGAGATCATCTCGCTCCGGGCCAGCAGCGCAGCCGACGCCATCGGGTACAGCGGCGACATGGCGCTGTCGGTAATGGCCACCACGTCCGCGCCTCTGTCGTGGGCAAAGCGCACGCCCTTGACGGTGGACTGGGAGTAGCGGGGGAAGCTGATGCCCACCAGCAGGTCCCCCGGCCCGATCCGAAGGGTGCTCTCCAGGATATCCCCTGCGCTGTTGCTTGTAACCAGGGACACATTGTCGAAGATCAGGTGCAGATAGAAGTGGAGGTAGCCCGCCAGGAAGGAGCTGGAGCGGACGCCGAGAATGTAGATATGCTTTGCGGCCATCAGCTTATCCACCACCGCTGAAAATACGGCCCGGTCCACCTCCTCCACCGCCACCCGGATTTTGTTCATATCCTGCTGCAGAACAGACGTTACCACATCCGAGCTGAATAATTTGTCATTGGACGCCTGAATGCGCTGGATAGACGTCAGCTTGCTGCGCACCATCTCCTGCAGGGCCTTCTGCATAGCCGGATAGCCGCTGTAGCCCAGCATTGCCGCAAAACGTACCACGGTGGACTCGCTTACATGCACCAGCGCGCCTAATTTCCCCGCTGTCATGAACGCGGCTTTATCGTAGTCGGACAGGATATACCCGGCGATCCGCTTCTGCCCCTTGGAGAAGCAGCCCATGTTTTCCTGAATCGTATGTAGTACGTCTTTTTTCATATTCCTCTCCTTGCGGGGTCAGCAGCGGTCCCAGTTATATCCCGTACGGGAGAAAGCACAAGCGCTGCGTCTGTCATGCTTCTTCCTCCCTGCGCTCCGTCCGCGCCGCATGGTTATAAGCGTCCCGGACCTCCTCGTCCGTTAAGTACCGCCACTGTCCTTGGGGCAGGTCCCCCAGGAGGATATTGCCCTCCCGGACCCGCTGGAGGCGCAGGACGGACAGGCTTGCTTCCTGACACATCCGGCGAATCTGGCGGTTGAGCCCCTGGCGGAGAACCAAGGACAGCGTCCAGTGTCCGGATTCCTTTGCAATAACGCTGATTTTCACACGCGCCAGCGGCTTGCCGTCCAGCTCTGCCACCGACTCCAGCCGCTCCACGCAGTTTTTCAGATTGCCGCCGACGGTCACATGGTACTCTTTTTCCGTCTCGTACCTGGGGTGGCTCAGGCGTTCCGCGAGAGCGCCGTCGTTGGTCAGCAGCAGCAGGCCGTCGGAATCCCGGTCCAGCCGTCCGATGGGGAAAATCCGCTCCCCGCAGTCCGCCGTCAGGTCGATCACAGTGGGGCGGCCAAACTCGTCGGACAGCGTGGTCACATAGCCCCTGGGTTTATTCAGCATCAGGTACACCCTGGGCGGAATCGCGGCGATAGTCTTTCCATCCAGCTTGATTTCATCCGCTGCCGGGTCCGCCTTCGCCCCCACGCCCGCCGTCTGGCCGTTGACCGTAATACGGCCCGCCCGCAAATACTCCTCTGCCAGCCGCCGGGAGCAGACGCCCGCAGCCGAGAGAATTTTCTGTATCCGATCCATAGGTATCCCTTCTTTCCCGCAGCCCCCCAGGGCTGTGCGTCACCGCAGGCCGCCCTGCAGCAGCGGCAGGCCCACAATGGGACCGAACGCTTCCCGGCGGGCCGACGGGGCCGCAGCCACCATGTCCGCCGCGGCCACCTCCACTCCGTCCAAATAGGCGCACACCTGTCCGATCACCTGTCCCGGCACCACCGGCGCAGGCACGGACACCGGCGCGCGGGCCACCACCGTCAGGCTCTCGTCCCCGGTCAGGGGATAGCTCAGGTCCTCCGCTGCCATCAGCGGAACCTGCGCCACCGTTCCGCCCCGCACCATAGTGGAGGAGAGGAACCGTCCCGCCGGTACCGCCACCTCCATGCGGTAGTTGGCAAAGCCGTGGTCGAGGAGGGCCATGTGGTCGTTCCAGTCGTCGCCGTCGTTGAGGGTCACGCACACCAGGGTCATCCCCTCCCTGGCCGCCGCCGACACCAGGGTCCGGCCCGCCGCTTTGGTAAAGCCGGTCTTCACCCCGATACAGCCCTCGCACAGCCGCAGCAGCTTGTTGTGGTTGGCCAGATACCGCTCCCCGATGGTCACGGAGGCGGTGGAGACAATGCGCTTGAAGTCCTGGTTATTGAGGGCGTGGGCGGTGAGGACCGCCATATCCCGTGCGCTGGAGTAATGTCCCTGAGCGTCCAGCCCGTTGGGGTTGGCGAAGTGGGAGTGGGTCATCCCCAGCTCCCCGGCGGTTTCGTTCATCAGCTCCACGAAATCCTCCAGTTCCCCGGACACGCAGTGGGCCACCGCCAGAGCCGCGTCGTTGCCGCTGACCAGCATCAGGCCATACAGCAGCTCCTCCAGCCGCAGGCTCTCCCCCGGCTTGAGGTACATGGAGGAGCCCTCCGCCAGATCCGCCTCGGTCACGGTGTACGTCTTTTGCAGCTGGCCGTGCTCCAGGGCCACCAGGGCGGTCATAATTTTTGTGATGCTGGCGATCAGTCGTTCATCGTCAGCGCTCTGTTCGTACAGTACCCGTCCGCTTTTCTGCTCTATGAGCACGGCGGACGCGGCGGACGTGTGAATTGCCCCTGCCTGACCCGCCATACAGACGGTCAGCAGCAGCGCGAAAAAAGTTGTGCAGAATTTTCTCCGATGCAACATACCGGCACACCTCCAGGTGTATGAGATGCCCTTAGTATGCCACGGCAAGTCTCACATCAACCCCGTAAAACCTTTCCTGAAAATCAGACGGGCGCATTCTCGACAGGAATCTCCCCCGCCGCGTCCTTCTTTTTCATATTTTTCTCAATAAATCCGCTCACCTGGTCCACCACATTGGGGATCATCTCAACCACCCGGTCCACCGAATTCAGCGGCGGTGCGGCCACCGGCATCACCCTTGTCACGCCGTCCTTGACGATAAGGAAGGCCACCGGGTCGATTTTCACGCCCGCGCCAATCCCAGCTCCCATATTGGGGTCCTCCGCCGCCTCTTTTTTCCCGAAGGTGAAGGCAGTGCCGCCGCCGCCAAAGGCGAAGCTGACGCGGGAAATCGGGATCAGCGTCACGCCGTCCGGGGTGTGGACCGGCTGGCCGATGATGGTGTTGGTATCCGCCATCTCCCGCACTTTTGCCATGCTCTCCTGGATCAGCTCGCTGATTTGGTATTTCTTCTCCATGACCATAAACTCCTTTCAATGGCAGCTGCCCTGTCAGGCGGCTGTTGTCTCACTTCTGCGCTGTTTCCTCCGTCTGCTCCGGGTCCGGCGCAGGGGGCGGAGACGCCAGCTTCCGGAATCCCAGCAGCCATCTGACCAGACCTGCGCCTGCGCACACGGCAATCACCAGCGCATCCCAGGGCCGGATGGACACCCCCACATCGGCGGCGCAGTCCATCTGCTCCCCGGCAAAATCCAGGTACAGCCGGATATCCTGCTCCCGGATGCGCACGACCTTCTGCAATACCGGCAGGCCGCTGGCCAGCGCAGCTGCCAGCTGTCCATAGAGCTGGGCCGTATCGGCGGGGTCGGTCCCGGCCACCAGCAGGGACGCCTTCAGCGGTGAAAAAATCACCCGCCGTCCCACGCGCCTGAGTGCTTTCCCCAGCACGGGGGGCAGCTTTTCCAGGGTATAGAGGATTTGCTGGCGGTTTATTTTGGCCTTTGGCTTCTTTTTTTTCTCCGGTTTTTCCTTTTCAGGCTTTGATTTCTTCTTTTTTTCTGGTTTTGGTTCCTTCTTTTCCAGGGGGAACAGCTGGAGCTTTATCAGGCTGTAACGGACCCGCACCGTCAGCCCGCCCTTTTCGTAGACGGCCCGCACCTGTACCGGGGTCAGCAGCACAGCGGTGAAAACCAGCAGGAGCACGCCCAATATTATCCGCCCGATCATTCTCTCCCCCCTCAGTATTCCCCTGCGTTCTATTCTGCAGCCGCATCCGGATTCTCGCCGTCATCCAGGCGGAGCTGGCCGCTGTCGTCCATGCCCGGCAGGGGCGGCAGCTCCTCCAGGGAGCCGATGTGGAACGAGCGCAGGAAGTTTTCCGTGGTCCGGTAGAGCCGCGGCCGTCCCGGCTGTTCCTTCAGCTGTCCGCAGACCTCAATCAGATTGCGCTCCAGCAGCAGCCCCACCGTATACGCGCTGTCCACCCCCCGCACCTGGTCCACGTACGCCCTGGTAACGGGCTGGTAATAGGCCACAATGGCCAATACCTCCAGGGCCGGCTGGCTGAGCTTGGCGGGCTTGCGGATTTCAAAGGTCCGCCGGATGATCCCGGCCAGCTCCGGTGCGGAGCACAGCTGCCAGGCGTTATCCATATGGATCAGCCGGATGCCCCGCCGCTCAAAGGCGTAGTAGTCGTGGAGCTTCCCCAGCAGCTTTTCCGCCGTGGACCTGCCGATCTCCAGCGACGAACAGATGCGGTCAATATGTACCGGCTCTCCGGCGGCGAAGAGAATTCCCTCCAGAGCGGCCTCCAGGTCCTTCATATCCCGATTCATGCTACTCCTCTTCTGCCCATCGCGTTCCTCCCCGCAGTATATACGGAAGCGGGCGGGCTGCGATTGAACAAAATATTTCTTTTGTGCTATAATTGCAGGGAATCCAAGCTCTCCCCCGTCGCCGCCACGGTGCAGTCGCTTGCGCTACCGGTCAAGTGGATGATCCGCGCCTTACACAGCTCCAGCACAGCCAGAAAGGTCGCCACCATTTCACTGCGGCTCCTGCTGTCCTGGAACAGCAGCCGGAAGCTGCTGACGCCCCGCTGCAGCAGGCCCATAATATCCCGCGCCTTGTTCTCCACAGGATAGGGCTCCTGACGGACAATCTCCGAAAAATTGCTCAGCGGCGGCGGCGTCCGGCGTTCTCCCCTGTCCTCGATCTGCCGCCACGCCGCCACAAGCTCCTCCGGTTTGTGACTGTATTTGTAGACCCTCCCCCGCTCCAAAGGCTCCGGACGCTTCAGCAGGATGCTCCGGCCAAACTCCCCCATCTCGGAAAACCGGGCGGTAATGAACTTGATTTTTGCGTAATTTTCACTGCTCCGCCGTTCCTCCAGGGCTTTGACCAGCTGTTCCATCTCGGACTGGGCCTCCGCGTCCTCCATGGACAGCAGCATCCGCGTTTTAATAAACATCAGCTGCGCGGCCATGGACACAAACTCGCTGGCCACCTCCAAATCCATCTGCTGCCGCAGCTCCAGATAGGCCAGATATTGCTCCAAAATCAGGGAAATCGGGATATCCTGGATTTCGATTTTATTTTTGCTCAGCAGGAACAGGATCAGGTCCAGCGGGCCCTCGAAGTCCTCCATGCCCACTTTGCTATGAACCACCTGCTCCAATTTATAAACCGGACCGTCCATCCAGCAGCCTCCCGCATCAGAAAAATAATCCTGCCATCCGCTGATATACCATATAAATAGCGTTGGAAAGGTAACTGCCCCCCACGTCCAGCCAAACCGCCAGCAGCAGGACCAGCATACCGAACCGCTCATAGCGCATCAGCGTCATGTACGCCTTCGGCGGCAGGAGCGCAAAGAGCGCCTTAGAGCCGTCCAGCGGCGGGATGGGGATCAGGTTAAACAGCCCCAGGCCAATGCTCAGCTGTGCGGTAATCAGCAGAAAGGACAGCAGCCAGAGGGTAAACGCAGAAGCGTACCCGAAGCGGACCAGCAGGGACGCCAGAAACAGTAGCAGCAGCGACAGCGCAAAGTTGGATGCCGGTCCGGCCAGGGCTGTCACCGCCATCCCGGTTCTGGGATTTTTGAAGTACCGCATATCCACCGGAACCGGCTTTGCCCAGCCGAAGCCGCACACCAGCATAGCCGCCAAGCCCAGCCAGTCGATGTGGTGGAGGGGATTGAAGCTGAGCCGGCGCATTGTTTTTGCCGTGGGGTCGCCCAGCGCGCAGGCCGCCAGTCCGTGGCAGGCCTCATGGACCGTCAGGCACAGCAGCACGCCCAGCAGCTGCTGCAGGGTAGTCAGCAGCCCGGCCCAGTTAAATTGTTCCCAAAAGGTCTGTAAGTATCCCAGCATAGTGTCTCCCGCAGACGCTCATGCGTCCGTCTATCCCTTGTGATTTTTAAGTATAGCAGATTTTCCCGGCAATTACAAGCGTTCACCGCTAAATATCGAAGGGCAGAAACGCGACGGCAACGGCAATCGCCACCGCAGGCAGCAGGTTTGCCACTCTGATCCGTTTGTCCCAAACCAGGTTCAGCCCCACGCAGAAAATCAGGATAGACCCGACCAGGGAAAGATTTGCCAGCGCGGTCCGGGTCATCACCGGCTTGAGCAGACCTGCCAGGGCGGTCACGGACCCCTGGCACACCGCCACCGGTATGGCGGAGAACATGCACCCCTTGCCCAGAGAGCAGGTCATAACCAGCACAATGATAAAATCCAGCACGGCTTTTGTGACCAGGAGGGAGTAATCCCCCAGCAGTCCGTCCTGGATTGCGCCGATAATCGCCATCGCGCCGATGCAGACCGTCAGGGAGGCGGTCACGAAGCCGTCCACGAACTGTTTGTCCTTGGCGTTTCCGGTTTTGATCTTCAGCCATTTTCCAAACCGCTGGAACAATCCCTCCAGGTTGAGCGTCTCGCCAACCAGTGCGCCGGGCGCGATACAGGCGATAATCAGAATGGACCGCCCGCTGGATACCATCCCGCCGTCCACCGACAGCATTCCCTCCAATGCGCCGCCAATGCCAATAAACAGGACGCATATCCCGCACGCTTTTGTCAGCGTATCCTGGTGCCGCTCCGTCAGGAGACGGCCAAACAGGAGGCCGCCAATGCCTCCCAGTAAGATTGCCGCCGCATTGATCGCCGTTCCAAGTCCCGGCATATCCTCACCCCGCATAAAATGTAATCTAATTCTCAGGAATTATACAGTTTTCCCATGTTTTTGTCAAGACGCAGCATTAGAAACCGCACGGTATTTGAATGAGTGAACAAATCATGAACAGAGGGCGCAACGAAGGACTGTATCCAAGAAAGATTCATCAAGCAAGCAAGCATTTGAACTGCTTG
>JAAWQS010000005.1 GCA_022800665.1 Oscillospiraceae bacterium | reverse complement strand
TTTCCAGACTCCTGCGCCTCAGCCCCTTCAGGCCTCCCGCAGCCGCCCCGCCGGACAGCTTCGTTAGATTACCAGATCCTCCTCCATTTGTCAATAAGAAAATCGAAATTTGTCAAAAAAACTTTTTCCGCCCGATTGACCGCCTCACCCCTCTCCTCACAAATTCCATACTTTTCCCTACGGAAATCCCTCTCATTCCCCCCAAAAAGAATCCCGCCAGTCACTTTGACCGGCGGGATTCTCTCCTCATATAAGGGACTGCCCTTCCGCAGTCAGTTCCCCTTCATCTCATCAAACATGCGCTCAATCTCCGCGTCAGGCTTTCCGGTAAGCAGGCTCACCACCACAATCGCGGCCAACCCCACCACAAACGCAGGCAGCAGTTCATAGATATCCAAGGCGCCGCCCATAGGACGCACCCAGAACTTCCAAATGAAAATCATCGCGCCGCCAGCGACCAGTCCGGCCATGATTCCCTGCCGGTTGCTCCGCTTCCAGAAGAGAGCGCAGAGAATAGCGGGGCCGAAGGCCGCGCCGAAGCCCGCCCAGGCGAAGGACACAATCTGGAACACATTGCTGTTGGGGTCCGCGGCCAGGAAGAGGGCGATGACGGCAATCACCACCACGGTGAGCCGGGCGATCAGCATGGTCTGCTTCTCTGTCAGCTTGACGCCAAAGACCTCCTGCACAATGTTCTGGGAAAAGGCGGAGGAGGCAGCCAGGAGCTGGCTGTCGGCCGTGGACATAGTAGCGGCCAAAATGCCCGCCAGGATGCAGCCCGCCACAATGGCCGGGAAAATCCCGTAGCTGGACAGCAGGTCCGAGAGCTTCACGATAATCGTCTCCGTGGCGCTGCCCTCCAGGAAGGGCACACGGCCAGCGGCGGACACGGCATGGCCCACAATGCCGATGAACACCGCCACGCCCATGGAGATCACCACCCACACGGCGGCGATGCGGCGGGAGAGGGTCAGCTCATTCTCATCCCGGATCGCCATGAAGCGGACCAGAATATGCGGCATTCCAAAGTATCCCAGGCCCCAGGCCATCATGGAGACAATGCGGATCAGGCCATAGGGGTCGGCTCCGCCGGTGGAGGCATTATAGGTCTCCGTAAAGCTGAAGAAGCCGGGAAGCGTCCGGGCGTGGGCGATGACGGCATCCATGCCCCCCGCCTGCACCACGCCGAACACCACAATGATCGCCAGCGCAATGGTCATAATGATGGACTGGATCAGGTCCATGGTGGCAACCGCGTTGAAGCCGCCAATGGATGTATAGCTGATGATGACAATCGCGCCGATGACCACGGCGGCCATGTAGTTCCAGCCGAAGAGGCTGTTGAACAGCTTTCCGATGGCGGCCAGGCCGGAGGCCACGTAGGGCACAAAGAAAATCAGGATAATCAGCGCGGAAATGCACATGATGACCGGCCGCTTCTCCCCATACCGCTTGGAAATGAAGCTGGGGATGGTGATGGCGTCCAGCTTCACGCTGTAGCGGCGGAGCCTTCTGGCCACCAGCAGAAAGTTCAAATACGTGCCCACAGCCAGGCCAATGGCAGTCCAGCTGGCGTCGGCCACGCCGGAGAGATATGCAAGGCCGGGAATGCCCATGAGCAGGTAGCTGCTCATGTCGGAGGCCTCCGCGCTCATGGCGGTGACCAGGGGGCCGATGCCCCGGCCGCCCAAATAGAATCCCTCGGCGCTCTTCTTGGAGCGGCGGCCAATCATCACGCCTGTAAAAATCACGAAGCAGAGATACAGGATCATGGTGGCCATAATGCAGATTTGTGCTGTTGACATACTCGTTCTCCTTTTCTATATCAATGGGTGATATCGTCAAGCAAGTTCAAACGTATCATGTGATCCTTTTGAACCCCGCGGCGATGAATCGCCGCAGTAGGCCGCATACGCGGGCTTGACTTGCACCTCATAGGGAATCAAGTGCGCTTTGCGCATCAGCGGGCTGTCGGCCCGCTGATTAGAAAAGTGCATTCTGCCCTTTTTTAACTTGATCCGTTATATCATAGCACACTTTTCACAAGAATGAAATACAGAACGCCGTATAGAATTCATTCTATACGGCGTTCTGTCCAAATTCTCATTTTTTCTTGATTTTAATAGTTTTTTTCACTAGACGATTTTTGAGTCCGCAATACGCTCAAAAAAATAAAATCAATCTATTCGCTCCGGGCGTGCACGGTAGCTCTCCAGAAACATGGGCGTCACGCTGTCGGTATAGGCCACCAGGGAATACTCCCCTCCGCAGAGGCACCAGTCATACAGCAGCGCCCGTTCCCACAGGGCGTACGCCTTCACGATATCGTTCACCGTGCGGTCCCCGCGCAGCTGGCCGCCCTCCTGTCCCTGGCGGATGATGTCCCGCAAGAGCTTAAAATAGGTGCGGTTTCGGTCCAGCAGGTGCTTCTCTCCCCGGGCCAGCAGCTGGGTGGACAGCAGCCGGGCCAGCAGGTCCAGAGACACGCTGGAGTCGATCATGAGAAACAGCTCGTGGTTGAGATAAACCAGCTTCCCAACCGCGTCCAGGGAGGGGTCCATGGCCTCCTTCAGCTCCTCGTATTTTTCGTCAAACACGTTGGCCAGGGTACCCAGCAGCGCGTCCTTTCCGTCAAAATAGTGGTAAAAAGAGCCTTTGGAGGTCTCGGATTCAAAGACAATGTCCTCCACGGTGGTCTCATCGTAGCCCTGTTCATAGAACAGCTTCCAGGCGGCGGAAATAATGCGCCCCTTTGTGTTGCGTGTGTTTTTTCGCGGCATGGATACCCTCCTTTTGCCGTTGTTACTGGCCGGATTGCGCCGCTGCGCTTGCGCTGCTCCGGGCCTTTTTCTTTTTCCAACGCCTCCTGCCAAGACCGGCCAGAAGCAGCAGCGCAGACGCGGCAGATACAGCCAGCAGGGTGTTTCGGCTGCTTTCGCCTGGGACCACACAAAATACGCCGGACAGGCCGTCCATATGCAGCAGCAGATACTGACCATTGGCCTCCGCGTCCAACTGCCGCCAGTGGCCGGACACATACTGCCACACCGTACCGGACCCGGAGCGGTCCAGCAGGCGGATCGGTACTTGTGCGTCTTTTGGCAGGCCGGACCCGGTCAAAGTCAGTTCCCAGACCTGACCAGACCCGGAGGGAGGCGTCTGGCTGACCGTCTGCACCAGCAGTCTGGCATCCGGAGTGAACTGTCCCTCCGCCAGAGCCAGCGACGGCCCGTTCTCTTCCGCAGTCTCCGCACTGGCAACCAAAGCGGCCCAGGGGGTATAGACGGCCTCCACTGTCACGTCGGAGACCAGACCGCTGGTGTCAAATTCCGGCCACCGGCCATAGCAGCCCTCCTGTTCCGGTACCTCCGGCAGTGTGATGCCCAGCAGGTCCTGGCCGTATTGGAAGGGGATTCTGTCCACCGCCTCGCCGTCCGCCAGCAGAGTCAGGGTAAAGGTGGTAAATGCAGCCGGAACGCCGGCCTCTTCCTGCAGGACGGTGAACGCCACCGGCTCGGCCATGCCCGCATAGCTGACGCCGTCTACCCCCGCCGTACCGGTGTCCATAAAGCGGTTGCCGGTAATTCCGCCGCCCTCCAGGTCCGCGTTTCCGGCAATGGCCCCCAGGCGGGACCGCCCTTCAGCGATGGTGGCAATGGCCCGGCAGTTCTCCAGCCGGACGGCCCATCCGGCGATGCCGCCCACATCGTCCTGTCCCGAAAGAACGCACTTGGCAAAGCTGTCCCGGATGACGGACTCCGACCACCCGGCGATGCCCCCCACATAGCTGCCGCTGCTGCTGGTCACACTGCCGTAGCTCTGACAGCCCGCCGCAGCTCCCAGGTCCATGCGGCCCACCGTGCCGCCTACGCAGTCCTTTTTGCCGGTGATCTCTCCCTGGCTGATGTTGTTCTGCAAAACAGCCCTGGTCTCGTAGGTGGTTCCCAGGGACAGGCGCTGCACATCGTCCTCCGGGTCGAAATCGTATTCAATAGCCATCGCCCCCGCCGTGCCGCCCACGTTCCGGTCGCCTTCCACCGGGCCGTTGTTGACGCACTGGGCAATCTTTCCCTTCCGGACAGCGTCCACATCCTCGCTGGAGCTGTCGGAAATAATGCTGCCGGTCCCGCTCTGCAGGCCGGTAATGGCGTCAAGCATCAGACTGGCGGCCACGCCGGACTGACGGTTAATGGCCTGCAGGTTCCCGGTCAGACCGTCTCTGGCGCCGTCCATATCCCTGCGCAGGTTTTCCAGCTCCTTTTCCAGTCCGCTGGCCGCGCTGTACAGCCCGCTGCTGGCGTCGTGGAAGGCGTCGCCCAGGGCGGTAAAGGGGACATTGCCGTTCCGGCGGAGCATATCCACGGCGCTCTCCATGCCCTCAAAAGCCTGGGCCAGACTGCGGCTCATGCCGCCGCCTGCGTCCAGCGCACCCAGCAGAGCATTGCGCACAGCCTCCAGAGGACCGGCGGCGTCAGCCGCCGTGTCCCCGGCTTCCCGCAGAGCGGCAATGGCTGCGGCAAAGGTCCGCACAGCGTTATGCACGCCCTCCAGCGCACCGCCTGCGCCGGTAATCCCGTCCTCCAGGGCGTCCCAGCTGAAGTCGGTATTCTGGGCCAAACTGCGGATACTCTCCGCAAACTGTCTCGCCGCCCCGCCAATGGCGGACAGCGATGCAGTCAGTTGCTGCAAGGCGTCCCGGTCGAAGACACCGCTGTGGATGGCGTCTGCCAACGCCGCCAGAGCATCCGATGCCCCCGACACACCACCGGAAAAACGGGCGACCGCCTCGGCCAGCGATGCCAATGCCCGCCGCGCCTCCTCCTGGTCCCGGTGGACCACCGCGTCCTGAAGCCGCCGGAGTGCGGACCGCATACCGTCCGCCGCACCCGCCAGCTCGCCGGTCATTTGCTCCAAACGCTCCAGGGACTGGCGGGCCAACGCCGCCGCGTCCCTGGTGATGCTCCCCGCGTCCTCCATGGCCTCCACAGCCTCCTCCAGACGGCTGCAGGCGTCGTCCATCCAATCTGCGGCGTCCGTCAGGGAATCCAACGCCGGGGAGAACCGGTCCAGGGCATCGGTCACAGCGGCGGCAATGGTGTTGACCTGCTGGATATTGCCGTCCACAAAGGCGGAGGTCTGCTCCAGCAGCGTATTGGCGTGGTCTTTGGCGTTCCCGGCGTAGTCCCCCAGGGCGGAGAGCGTGCCGGAAATCCGGCTGCCCTGGGCCTCCGCGCTGTCCAAAGACCGGGCAATCAGATTTTCCAGGCTGTCCAGCTCGTTCTCCAGCTGCTCCAGCGTCTCCGTGCCGGACAGAATGGCGATATCCGGTTCCGCCTGCCCCACAATGCCGCCCACGTCCTTGCGGCCATAGACAGCGGCGTTGTTCACGCATCCGGACAGATACCCGCTCTGCCGTCCGGCCACGCCGCCTACATTATACCCCACATGGGGATAACCAACCATGCCGTTGTTGACGCAGCTCTGCACCACGCCGCGGCTCAGACCAGCAATGCCGCCGGTGTCGCTGTGGCTGGAGAAGAGCGTGTCCGTTCGCTCCACCCCCTCGGCGGTCTGCTCCAGCGGTACGTCCGGGAGCCGGGGGGAGTCGTCCGGGACGCCGGTGTTGACCTCCGCGCTGTTGGTACACTTGACCAGCGATCCCTCGTTCTGCCCGGCGATGCCGCCGGACGCGCTGCTGCCAGTGATCTGCCCCTCTACGGTACAGCCGGAAATTTCGCCGCTCTCCCGGTTCATCCCGGCAATGCCGCCCACCTGACTGCCCCCCTGGACAGTTCCCTGGAAGACGCAGTTCTGCACAGAACCCCGGTTCACACCCACAAGGCCCCCCACCTGGGAGGCGCTGCCCGACGGCGACACCGTACCGGCTACCGTCAGGTCCCGGACTACGGCGTCCTCCTGCAAAATACGGAATAGGCCCATAGAGGAGCCGCTTTCCGCAACGCACAGGCCGGAGATGGTGTGGCCCTGGCCGTCAAACACACCGCAGAAGATGGGGAATGGCACAAAATTTTCTCCCTTCAGGTCCAGGTCCGCGGCCAGCGTCACGGTCCGCCCTTTGGACCAGCTGTCCAGAGCGCACTGCTCCGCCACCCGCAGCAGATCCTCCACGGAATAGATGTATACGTTCTCGCCCGCCGCCTGTGCGGCAGGGCGGTTTCCCAGCAGCATGGCCGCTGCCAGCAGCAGCGCCAGCCGCCGCCGTCTGTTCCGAATCAGCATGGCGCGGCCTCCTCCTTTCCCTGACTGTCCGTTTCTGTTTTCTCCTCATCCAGCTGCTGCACGGCTCCGGCCTCCACCGCAGCGTTGATAGCTCCGTGGATCACACCGGAGAACCGTCCGTCCACCATGCCGGAGACGTATCCCCGCACATGGCCGTTCACATACAGGCTGCCCGACCGGGACTGCACCGGCAGACGGGCCTTCAGAGTGACGGCGGTCTTGTCGATGAGGATGTCCCCCAGCAGCAGAATCTGGGGCAGGATGCCCATGACCAGGAAGATGGAGATAATGGTTCCGCGGCCCAGACACACGCCGATGGATGCAATGGAGGGTGTGGTGGAGAGGAACCCGATCAGTACGCCGGCGGCGGCCAGAATCGTGCCGGAGGTGACAATGGTGGGGAAAGCTTCGTTCAGAGATTCCACCACCGCGTCCTTCAGGGGCATCTGCTGCCGCAGTTCCGTGTACCGGTTGGCAATGACAATGGCGTAGTCGATATTCGCGCCCATCTGGATGGAGCTGACCACCAGATAGCTGAGGAAAAACATATTGTCCCCCATCAGATAGGGGAAGGAGAAGTTGATCCACACGCTGCCCTGGATGACCAGAATAAGCAGCACCGGCAGTCCGGCGGACTTGAAGGTGAAAATCAGCACCAGAATCACGAATACAATGGTCAGGATGCCGATGAGCAGATTGTCCTTGCTGAAGGAGGAGGACAGGTCGAAGTCACTGGTGGAGTTGCCCACCAGCAGCGCGTCCTCAGGGTAATATTCCGCCACCGTCTTGTGGAGGGTATCCAGAAAGGCAAAGGTCTCTGGACTCTCCTCCGGCAGATTCAGCTGGAGCACAAGGCGGCTGTAGTTCTCGCCCTTGAGCTGGAGCTGGGCGTCGTGGAGCTGGGTGTGGAGGTCCTCGATGGTCTCCGCCATGTCGCCCTCCAGGGTCACATAGCCCGCCTGCATCTGGTCGTAGACAAAGAGAAACATATCCAGCAGCGGCACGCCGTAGCTGTCCACGCCGGACACCAGCTGTCCGTAAGTCTCCTCGTTGACGGCGTAGGCGGAGTACAACAGCCGCGCCGCCTCCACATCCAGGTCCGTCAGCTCCGCAAACTGCCGGGGAGTCAACTTGTCGGTGAGCACATAGCCGTCCATAGCCTCCACGTTGGACAGGGCCAACACTGTGTCTACCTCCGGCAGTTCCTCCAGGCGGCGGGCCAGACGGCCCTCCTGCTCATAGTCCCCGGCGGGGACCAGCACCGCCAGTACATTCACACTGCCAAAGGTTCCGTCCACCTTCTGCTGGGCAATCTGGGCATCGCTTTTCCGGATGGTGCTCAGGGTGGTCTGGCCGTAGACATAGGGACACCGGTTGGAGAACAGGAAGCCGCCTACCAACAGCAGGGCAAACAGGGGCGGCATGATGAACCGGGTCTTCACCGCCAGACGGCCCCAGGCGGTGATTTTCGGCACAAAACTCCGGTGGTGGGTCCGGTCGATGAGCCCGCTGAAGCTCATCAGCAGCCCCGGCATCAGGGTGAACACGCTCAGCAGGCTCAGCACAATCGCCTTCATCAGCACCAGTCCCAGGTCCTTACCAATGCCAAAGCGCATAAAGCACATGGCCCCCAGGCCGGAGAGGGTAGTCATGGAGCTGCCGGCAATCTCCGGGATGGCCTTGCTCAGAGCTGTAACCACCGCCTCCCGTGCCTCCATCCGCTCCCGCTCCTCTGTGTAGCGGTGGCAGAGGATGATGGCGTAGTCAATGGCCAACGCCAGCTGCAGCACCACAGCCACGGAGTTGGACACAAAGGAGATTTCCCCAAAGATGAAGTTGGTCCCCTTGTTCAACAACGCCGCCATGCCGAAGGTCATCAGCAGCACCGGAATCTCCATATATGTATGGGAGGTGAACAGCAGCACCAGCAGAATAATCACTACGGCAATGACCATGACCACCTGCATCTCCGCGTCCAGATTGGCAGAGTCATCCGCGCCTGTGCTGCCGGTGACGTACAGATCGTACCCGGCCAGGGTTTCCTTGACCTGGGCCAGGGCCTGGAGGCTGACGTCTTCGTCTGCCGCGCCGTCGTATGTAATGGAGAATAACGCCGCGCCATTCTGGTAGTGGTCCGCAGAGCCGTCAAATTCCACGCTCTTGACGCCCTCCAGCGACTCCAACCGCTCCGCCAGAACCTCCGCCTGCGCCGCGGACACGTTGTCCACCAGCGCCCGGCTGTCTCCGAAGGTCACAAACTCCGCGTCCATAGCCGTCAGGCCCCGGCGGGTCTCCGTCTCTTCCGGCAGGTAGCTGGTCAGGTCGTCGTTGACAGACACCCAGCCGGAGGAAAATACGCAAAAAATGCAGAGCCCAATAAACAGCAGATAGAAAACTTTCCGTTTATCCACGATGAAGGCGGCCAGATGCTGAATCGGACTCTGTTTTTCGCTGGTATCCTGTTTTCGCGTATCCAAAACTCATTGACTCCTTTCACTAAAAAATGGATGATGCCCGCATTGTACACCCTCCCATTCGGAAAGTCAACCCTGGAAGCGGCAGGTTTCCCGCAGCCGTGCTTCGCCGCCTGCCTGACAGCGTGGGAGCATAAAAAAATTTCTCTTGCATTTTCCTGGCAAGTCTGTTATAATAGAAAAGCACCTGACGGGCAGGGTTAGTACATCGGTAGTACATCGGCTTCCCAAGCCGAGGAGGCGGGTTCGATTCCCGTACCCTGCTCCAACAAGAACCCCTAGAGCTGTAATGGTTCTAGGGGTTTTATCATGCTTTTAGACACTTGACCCTTCTGATATGATAGGAGGGCAGTGGGACCTCTCAAGTCTACTGCCCTCTATAGCCGCTCTCGGTGATGGAGCACCGGGGCTTTTTTTCTTTATCGGAACCGATAAGATAACCCGCCCTGCTTTAAGATCACATTTGCCATATGGCGGGATTTGATTTTGACGGGTACAGTAAACGTGCGGCCATTGATTGGACTGTACCAGATATCATGATCGCCTTTCCCGTGCCGGACAAATTTACAATGCTCCTGCCTGAGAATTTCCCGGATACGTTTTTCATACTCGGCCATTATGACACGGCCCTTTCACGGCGGTCAGATGTCGAAAAAACCAAAGTCGCCGCTTTTTCGCAGCCGTTCAGCTCCAGCAGCTCTGGTGCAGCGTAGCGAACCCGTTCCAGCAGCGCATCGAATGAGCCGCCCTCCAGTGCCAAGCCTGGAATATCCTCGCTGGTGGCAAGCCATACAGACGCCTCCGTGTCCCACATCAAGTTTACATGGTATTCCATTTTGAAACCTCCTAACAATAGAAATTATAACAAATACTCTATGAAGTATGTCAAGCATAGTATATATAAACTTTTCTGCACATGCTTATTTTTACGGTACAGCAGTGGCTGGCTTGCGCAGCCAGGCAGGTCCAGGGGTAGCGTACTTTCTGCCATTACGCTATTGTAGCATGGGCGTAATAGTCCGCGTCTTGACGGGTTTGTGCCAGTATGGTACTATTTAAGACAGAAACAACGGAGAGAAAATGCCACGACAGCGTCCCCTTTTGATATATTAATTGTACACCCAGAGGAGGCTTCTGTCAATAAATGGGACGCTCGGATATCACGCCAGAACGCGAAAAAGGAGAAGACAGAATGGCAGTCATATCAAACTATGAGATCACGCGCAACAAAATGGAGCAGGAATTTGTCCGCTACGATCAGGAGCAGATGGTGCAAAGGTTTCACCTGCAGCACACGCCCCGGCATCTGTTTATCGACTTTGTAGGGGAGCGGTACCGCATTGACCGGCAGACGGGCCGGGTGGAGCGATGTCTGGCGGATGGTTCCGGATTTGTCCACGCCGGATTCAACGAGAGCATGACCATCTTCGACGTCCTGTGCTGCTCGAAACCCGGCTGCCACTTGAGCGGCGAATATGCCACAGTAACAAATCTGCCCGGCATCGCAAACATCTCCGCGCCTGGAACGGGAACCTATGCCGAAACTGCCCGGATTTTCGCCAACAACTGCGATGCCCTGCGGCGGGCGTGCGAACGGCTGGGCGGCTCGGCGCAGAAGGTAGGGGATGTGTCCTACCGGATTCCGCTCTTTGATTTTATGCCGGTCATTCTCCAGTTCTGGGACGCGGACGAGGAATTTGACGCCGCGCTGAAAATCATGTGGGATACCAATACCCTGGACTTTATGCGCTTTGAAACCACGTTTTACGCGGCAAATCATCTCCTGGAGCGGCTGAAGGAATTAAAATATTGAAATGAGGGACGGCCAACGCCGTCCCTCAAAAAATCATTCAATGCTGATAATATAATAATACACCGGCTGTCCGCCAGGCAGTACGGACAGCTCCGCGTCCGGACAGTGACCGGAGAAAATCTCCTGGGCCTTGTCCGCCTGTTCCTGCGCCACATCCTCGCCGGAGAACAGGGTGATGAACTCCGCGCCCCGGTTTCCGGCCTCCTGAGCCAGCTTTTCCAGGAGAACGGTGATATCCCGGTCCGTCCCAAACAGCTTGCCGTCCAGCAGAGCCAGGTAATCGCCCTCGCTGATCTCAAATCCGTCAAAGTCGCTGTTCCGGGCCGCGTAGGTAATCTGCGCCGTGGACACATTCCCGATTGCCGATCCCATCGTCTCCAGCAGCGCGTCCTTTTCCAGCTCCGGGTCCACGGTCATCATTGCGGTAATGCCCTGGGGGACGGTCTCCGTGGGGACGACCACCACTTCCTTCGAGGTCAGCCCCGCGCACTGCTGTGCGGCCATAATAATGTTCTTGTTGTTGGGCAGAACAAAGACTGTCCGGGCCGGTACCCGCTCAATCTCCTTGAGAATGCTCTCTGTAGACGGGTTCATGGTCTGCCCGCCGGAGATGATTCCATCCGCGCCCAGGTCCTGGAACACAGCGGCCAGACCGTCTCCGGCGCACACGGCCAAAAAGCCGTACGGCTTCTCCGGTACGGCGGGGGCGTCCGCATCGCCGCCGTCTTCCTCCAGGTCGTCCACGCACTGGACCGTCTTTCCCGCGGCCAAATCCTCCTGCTGGGTGCGCATGTTCTCGATTTTAGCCAGCTCCAGGGTGCCGAACTTCTGGGCCTCATTCAATGCGCTGCCCGGCGTGTTGGTGTGGACGTGGACCTTGAACGCCTCGTCGTCCTCGCCGATGACCAGACTGTCGCCAATGCTGCCCAGATAGGCCCGCAGGGGGTTCAGATCCAGGTCCGGCTCCTTCTTACGGACGATAAACACGGTGTCAAAGGCGAAGGTGATCTCCTCGGAGGAGAAGCTGTTGAAGTCGGCCTTTTCCCGCCTGGGACCGCTCTCCTCGTCCAATTCCGGGACAGCCTCTCCCCGCAGGGATGCCAGCATTCCCTCCAGAATGACCAGATATCCCTTGCCGCCGGCGTCCACCACCCCTGCCTTTTTCAGCACAGGGTTCATGCCGGTGGTCTGGGCCAGCGCATCGTATCCCTCCCGCAGGGCCTCGGCCAGCACATAGTCCACGTCGCTGTTCTCAGCGGCGGCTTCCACCGCCCGCTTCGACGCCAGGCGGGAGACGGTGAGCACCGTACCCTCGGCGGGCTTCATCACCGCGCCGTAGGCGGCGGCGACGCCCTCCTGCATGGCTGCGGCCAGCAGTGCGCCGTCGGCGGTTTCGTGGCCCTTCAGGGCCTTGGACAGACCCCGGAAGAGCAGGGAGAGAATGACGCCGGAGTTGCCCCGTGCGCCCCGCAGCAGTGCGCCTGCGGCGGCGGCGGCGGTCTGGCCGATACTGCTGTCTCCGTTTTTTTTCAGCTCCGACGCCGCGGCCCCGATGGTCAGGCTCATATTGGTGCCGGTGTCGCCGTCGGGGACGGGGAAGACGTTGAGGTCGTTGATCTGCTGTTTCTGCTGGGTGATGGCGGCGGCGCCGTGGAGGATCATTTGCTTAAACTGGATTCCGTCGATCGTATGCATCATCTTGTGTTATACCCCCTTGGAATTCGATACCACAGAGTCCACACAGACGTCCACGCTCTTGACGGGGATCCCGGTGTACTTGCTGACCTTGTATTGGACCTCGCTCATAATGGAGCGGCAGACGGCGGTGATGTTGATGCCGTGCTCGACAATGATGTGCAGGCGGATGGAGACAGTGGCGTCCTCGTTGTAGATCACCTGCACGCCCTTGCTCATGGCCTCTTTGCGCAGGAGATGGACCAGGCCGTCGGTCATGGAGCGGAAGGCCATTCCCTTCACGCCGAAGCAATTGGTGGCGGCGTTGCCGGTGATATTGGTGAAGACTGCGTCGCTGATGCTGATCTCGCCCTTGGTTGACTGTAGCTTTATCATGGAAACCATCCTTTCAGCGGGAAACAAATTATACAGTGGGTCTATTATATACCATTTTTTTCTGGATAACAAGTAGAAAAAAGCGGGATTGAAAAAAACTGTAAAAAAGCTGGCAGAAACCTATTGAAAAATCTTTCCGTTTGACATATTATCTATATGATACACCGGACAGCCCTCTGCGCGGGGGGCCTCCGGCATTGGAAAGGAAGCTGTTATGAGAGTAATCACCGGTTCTGCCAGGGGCAGAAAGCTGAAGGAGCTGGCGGGAATGGATACCCGCCCTACCACGGACCGGGTCAAGGAAGCCATCTTCAGCATCCTCCAGTTTGACCTGGAGGGCCGCCGGGCGCTGGACCTCTTTGCCGGTACCGGGCAGCTGGGCATCGAGGCCCTGAGCCGGGGCGCGGCCAGCGCCGTGTTTGTGGAGCAGCGCAGGGAGGCGGCGGCGTTGATCCGGGACAACCTGACGCTGACGGGCCTGGCCGGTTCCGCCCGCGTGGTGGGCGGCGACGCCTTTGCCTTCCTCCAGTCCGCAAAGGAGACGTTTGACATCATCCTCATCGACCCGCCCTTTGCCGCAGGACTCTGGGAAAATGCGTTAAATTCCATTTCCAGATTTGACATTTTGTCAGACCATGGTATAATAGTCTGCGAATCGCCTGCTCAGCAGGAGATGCCCTCCCTCCCGCCCCCTTATTTCCTGCATAGGACCTACCGCTATGGACAGGTCAAAATCACCACGTACCACAAGGAGGTGGAGGGATGAACACCGCTATCCTGCCGGGCAGCTTCGACCCCGTCACCGTGGGCCACCTGGACATTATTGAGCGGGCGGCGGCTGTGTTTGACCGGCTGATCGTGTGCATTATGGTCAACGGCGGAAAACGCCCCTTTTTTTCTATGGAGGAACGTCTGGAATTTCTCCGCGCTGCTATTTCCCATATTCCCAACGCCCAGGCCGTCCAGTGCGGCGGACTGCTGGCGGATTTCGCCAGAGAGCAGGGGGCGCGTACGCTGGTCAAAGGCGTGCGCGGCTGTACAGACTTTGACTGGGAGTTCCAGATGGCCCAGATCAACCGGGGCCTGTGGCAGGAGCTGGACACGGTCTTCTTTCCAGCCCAAGAAAAACATCTGCATATCAGCTCGACAATGGCGCGGGAAATGCTCCGTTACCGCCAGAGCCTGGACGGCTGCGTGCCTGCGGGCGCGCTGGCCGCTGTGCTGAAGGCCGCAGAAGGAAAGGTGCGATGACTAATGGCAAATGATGTGCAATATTTAATTGACATGCTCTATGAGATGATCGACAGCGCAAAGGCGATGCCCATGGCACGGGACAAGTGCGTGATTGTGCGGGAGGACGCTCTGGATCTGCTGGACGACCTGCGGGGCCAGCTCCCTGCCGAGCTGAAAAAGGCCCAGGACCTGATCCGCGCCAGGGACGAGTATGTGGAAAACGCCAAGAAGGAGGCGGAGAAAATCCGCCGCCAGGCGGATATGGACGCGAAGACCATTGTGGATGAGAGCGAGATCACCCGCATTGCCAGGGACAAGGCCCAGCAGATGATCCGGCAGGCCGGGGACCGTGCCAACGGCATGATCGGCGTGGCCAACGAGTACACAGACGACGCCCTGCGCCGCACAGAGGAGGCCATCCAGATGGCCCTGGAGGAGATTCGGGAATCCCGTGCCAGGTTCCGGGCCGTTTCCAACGAGAAGCTGCAGGCCCAGCGGAGCAAATTGGAGGAGCAGCGGGGCGATATAGACCGAAGGCGGTGACGGCGGATTGCCGCCTTTTTACCAGAAAAAGGAACTACATATGGGCGAAGGAAATACCTTTGGCGCAACATTTTGTGCTGAAGGTGTTTTGTTTTTTTGAGGGAGTTGTACCCGGAACAAATGTTTTTCATGATGAATTTCTACGGCTTTTTTGCAAAATACACCCTAATTCGCCAAAAAAAGAAAAAAAGTTGTGCTTGCAATTCAGGGCGATATGCCGTATACTATTTACCAAAGTGGGGAGAAGTGGGGGAAGGTAGGGCGAAAGCCCCGCAGTGTCTGCCGGCGGCTGGAAAAACAGCCGCCCCACCCGGACGGGAAAGCAGGTGGGGACGTGATCGGGCAATACCAGCATAATATCGACGCTAAGGGCCGCCTGTTCATTCCCGCCAAGTACCGGGAGGAGCTGGGGGAGACCTTTTATGTCACCATCGGCCTGGATGGGTGCCTGTCCGTATACTCCGACGCTAAATGGGCGGAGCTGACCGCCAAGTTCGACGCCCTCCCCCTCGCGAAAGCCCGCTCCATGCGCACCCTGTTTGCCAATGCCGCCAAGTGCGAGCCGGATGCACAGGGCCGCATTCTTATACCTGTTAAACTGCGCCGGTACGCCGCGTTGGAGAAGGAAGTCGTCATCAACGGCGCGTCCAGGTGCCTGGAGCTGTGGAATCCGGAGCGGTGGGCGCCCATCGAGGAGGCCGGCCTGGACCCGGAAAATCTGGCGGCGGCAATGGAAGAGTTGGGATTCTGATATGGACAAGGATTATGGACATAAGCCGGTACTGCTGGCCGAGTGCATGGAGGCGTTGGCTATTCGGCCCGGCGGAACCTATCTGGACGGTACGCTGGGCCGGGCCGGACATGCCCTGGAGCTGCTGCGCCGCCTGGACGGCGGGCGGCTGGTGGGCATTGACCGGGACCTGACGGCCATTGAGGCCGCCAGAGAACGGCTGGCGGCGTTTCAGGACCGGGTGACGCTGGTCCACGGCAACTTCAGCGGCCTGGGCCCCATTCTGGCGGAGACCGGGACAGGCCCTGTGGACGGGATGCTCTTTGATTTGGGCGTGTCCTCCCCCCAGCTGGACGAGGCCCGCCGGGGGTTCAGCTACATGCACGACGCGCCTTTGGATATGCGTATGGATGAGAGCGAGGCCCTGAACGCCGCGGAAATCGTGAATACCTGGAGCCAGGAGGAGCTGCGGCGGATTTTATTTGAATTCGGCGAGGAGCGGTACGCTCCCCGGATCGCCCAGGCCATCGTCCGCCGGAGAGAGGACAGGCCCATCGCCACCACCGGAGAGCTGGTGGAGGTGATCCGTTCCGCTATGCCCGCCGCCGCCCTGCGGGAGAAGCAGCATCCCGCCAAGCGGAGCTTCCAGGCCCTGCGCATCGCTGTCAACGGCGAGCTGGATGCCCTGCCGCCCATGCTGGCGGCAGCGGCGGAGGGGCTAAAGCCGGGGGGACGGCTGGCGGTGATTACCTTCCACAGCCTGGAGGACCGGATCGTCAAGCAGACCTTGAAGACGCTGGCCACCGGCTGTACCTGCCCGCCCCAGTTTCCGGTGTGCGTGTGCGGAAAGAAGCCGAAATTAAAGCTGGCAGCCCGCAAGCCGGTGACGCCCGGACCGGAGGAGTTGGCGGAAAATCCCCGCGCCCGCAGCGCAAAACTGCGGATTGCGGAGCGGATATAAGAAGGGCCGTATAGCTGCGGGATGGGAGGGAACAGCGTGGCGTCCAACACAAGCAAAAACAGAAGAAGACGCCCCGTCCCCAGAGCTACGGAGGGCAACCTGGCCCGGAAGCTGGACAGTTATGAACTGGAACGCCGCCCGGAGCGGAGCCGGCAGCCGGAGTTTGAACGGCAGTACCGCCGCCCCCAGGAGACGGCAATGGAGCGGCGTTCCCGCCAGCGGGCGGCAGCCAGAGCCGCGGTCCGCGCCGCCCAGAAGCTGTCGCCGGGCGTGGTTGTGTGCTTTGCCGCCACAGCGGCGTTGACGGTGCTGGTGCTGCTGTGCTACGTGCGGCTGAACGCCATCTCCCGCAGTATCGTGGACATGAAGAGCCAGATTCAGGAGCTGGAGACCCAGCAGGTGTCTCTGCTGACCCGCTACGAGCAGGCCTTTGACCTCACGTCGGTGAAGGAGTCGGCGGAGGCCGCCGGTATGACCCAGCCCAGTGACAGCCAGATCTATTACATCGACCTGCCCGGCGAGAACCGGGCCGTATCCTACGGCGACAATGACCTGAGCTTCGGGGACCGCATTGTGGCCAAGGTAAAGACGCTGATTGAGGAGATCAAGGAATATTTCCAGTAGCAGGAAGTATACTCAGATAGAGACCTGCCGCCCGGCAATGGCGCGGCGCATTGATTGGCCGTGCGCGGAGCGCCCGGCCATTTCGCCCTGAAAAGGAGGCATCTATGGCGCATCGATCTCCACGGCAATCCAGACCCCAGCGGGAACCAGCCGGACCGAAACGGCCTGTGGATTCCGTCCGGAAGGCCAAGCAGGTCATCCAGCGGCGGACCATCTATCTGCTGCTGCTGTTCGGCGCGGCGTCGTTCCTGGCGGTGTTTGCAAAAGCGTACGACCTGACCATGAACCAGGGGGAGGAGCTGAAGACGCGGGCCTCCCAGCAGCAGACCCGGAGCACGGCAATCTCCGCCTCGCGGGGGACCATCTACGACCGCAACGGCACGGTCCTGGCGGTCTCCGCCACGGCGGACACCGTGTTTCTGGAGCCAAGAGCCATCCAGGACTATGCCCGGCAGCTGGACCAGGAGCGGTCGAAGCTGCTGGCGGAGGGGAAAACCTCCGGCCTGCCGCTGACGGGGCAGGCGTATAAGGACATGGTGGCGGAGACAATGGCGGAGCTGCTGGAGATTGACAAGGAGGACGTGTATGAGAAGATGGAGCGGACCTGGAGCCGGTATGAAATCCTGAAGAGCCGCGTGGACAAGGAGACGGTGGGCGACAGGGTCCGGGCGTTTATCACCAGGGACGGCAATCCCACCGGCAGGACCATCCAGGGCATCCACCTCCAGAGCGACGCCAAGCGGTACTATCCCTACGGCTCCCTTGCCGCCCACGTCATCGGCTTTCTGGACGGCGACAACCACGGGGCCTACGGTCTGGAGGCCATTTATGAAGACGATCTGGACGGGAAAACCGGCATGGCGGTGACGGCCAGGGACGCCTCCGGCGCGGACCCCCTCTTTCAGTTTGAGCAGTACTACGACGCCGAGGACGGCAACAGCCTCCGCCTGACCATTGACGCCAATATCCAGAGCTATGTGGAGCGGGGGCTGGAGAACATGATCCACCAGTTCGGAGCCGCCAACGGCGCACAGGGCATCGTCATGGACCCCCGGAACGGGGCGATCCTGGCCATTGCCTCCAGCCCCTCCTATGACGTGAACAATCCCCGTGAGATTTTTGACCCCGCCCTCCAGCAGCGGGTGGGGACGGAGAAGGAAAACGGGGAGCTGGTGACGCTGGGGGACATGCAGCGGCTGCAGTGGCGCAGCAAGTCGGTCAACGACACCTATGAGCCGGGTTCCACCTACAAGATTCTGACGCTGTCCATGGCGTTGGAGGAGAATCTGGTGGGCAGCGGCAGTTCCTTCCACTGCTCCGGCAGCAAGACCGTGGATGGCCGGGTCATCCGGTGCAGCAAAAAGGGAGGACACGGCCTGCAGAATCTGCAGGAGGCGGTGGCACACTCCTGCAACCCGGCTTTCATCGAGATGGGGCTGAAGGTGGGGCCGAGAAAGTATTACGACTATCTGGAGTCCTTCGGGCTGTTTGACCGGACCGGCGTGGACCTCCAGGGGGAGGCCGGGAGCATCTTCGCGGAGTACGAGAGCTTTTCCAGGGCGGACATCGACCTGGCCTGCTACGCCTTCGGTCAGAACTTCAACGTCACCCCCATCCAGCTCATTACCGCCCAGGCGGCCTGCATCAACGGCGGATACCTCTACAAACCCCATGTGGTGGAGCAGGTGGTGGACCCGGAGGGCCGCGTGGTCAAGCAGTTTGACGACGCCCCTGTCCGCCGGGTCATCAGCGAGAAGACCTCCGCCAAGGTGCGGGAGATTCTGGAGTTTGTGGTGGCCGAGGGCACCGGGAAGAACGGGCAGGTGGCCGGGTACCGCATCGGCGGCAAGACCGGCACCGCCGACAAGCGGAACGAGAAGGGGGAGACAAAGGATGTCATTGTCTCGTTCCTGTGCTTTGCCCCCGCCGACGACCCCCAGGTGATTATGCTCCTGACCATGGACACCCCCTCCCGGAACACCGGTACTTATGTTTCTGGCGGCAATATGGTGGCCCCCGCCTCCTCCGCCATTATGGCGGATATCCTGCCCTATCTGGGCATTGCGCCCCAGTACGGGGATGATGCCCTGACTGCCGCCGACCGCACCGTCCCCGCCCTGACCGGCGAGACCAGGGACGGCGCGGCGGCAAAGCTGAAGGAGTACGGCTTCGCCGCCTGCCGCACCGTGGGCAGCGGGGAGACGGTCACGGACCAGACCCCGGAGGGCGGAGCCATTGTCCCAGGCAGCGCGGAGATTATTCTGTACATGGGCGAGGAGAAGTCCGGCGCGCTGTGTACGGTACCCGGCGTAGTGGGCCTGTCCGCCGCGGAGGCCAACAAGGCCATCGCCAACGCGGGACTGATTATGAAGTCCGCCGGGGCCGGCGGCGCCCAGGGCATTCAGGCCATCAGCCAGTCCATACCGGAGGGAACCCAGCTTGCCGCCGGTACGGTGGTCACGGTGCAGATGGGCCAGACGTCCAACACCGCCGATTAGACGCCGCCCCGCCGCCCGTCTGACAGAGGAAATTCAAATATACCAACGATACGGCATCGACTCCGGGCAGAGGCCCGGCTATGCAAGGAGGCTCCTATGGCATCTCAATCCAGACCAAAACCCAGACCCCGGAAGCTGTTTCGCAAACCGAAACGGCCAGATGATTCCGCCCGGAAGGCTAAGCAGATCATCCAGCGGCGGACCATTTATCTGCTGCTGCTGTTTGGCGTGGCATCGTTTCTGGCGGTGTTCGCAAAGGCGTACGACCTGACTATGAACCAGGGCGACGAGCTGAAGGCGCGGGCCTCCAAGCAGCAGACCCAGAGCACCACCATCTCCGCCTCACGGGGGACCATCTACGACCGCAACGGCACCATTCTGGCTATCTCCGCCATGGCGGACACCGTGTTCCTGGACCCCAAGGCGATCCAGGACTACGCCGCACAGATGGACCTGGACCGGGCCAAAAAGCTGGCGGAAGGGGTGAAGAGCGGGGAGACGCTGCCCATGACAGGGCAGGAGTACAAGGACATGATTGCGCAAAAGCTGGCGGAGCTGCTGGACATCAGCGAGCAGGAAATCCGCGAGCGGATGGAGAAGACGAAAAGCCGGTATGAGGTGCTCAAGACCCAGGCGGACAGGGACACCGTGGGCGACAAGGTCCGGGAATTCATTTCCAAGACCGGCAATCCCACTGGCAAGACCCTCCAGGGCATCCACCTGGAGGGCGACGCCAAGCGGTACTATCCCTACGGCTCCCTTGCCGCCCACACCATCGGCTTCCTGGACAGCGACAACCACGGCGCCTACGGCCTGGAGGCCATCTATGAGGAGGAGCTGGACGGAAAAACCGGCCTGGCGGTGACGGCCAAGGACGCCAACGGCTCGGAATTGATGTTCCAGTACGGACAGATTTACGAGGCCGAGGACGGCAGCAGCCTCCAGCTGACCATTGACGCCAATATCCAGAGCTATGTGGAGCGGGGGCTGGCCAATATGATCAGCCAGTTCAATGCCGCCAACGGCGCTACGGGCATTGTCATGGACCCCCGCAGCGGCGCGATTTTAGCCATCGCCTCCAACCCCACCTATGACCTCAACAGCCCGCGGGAGATTTACGACCCTGCCCTCCAGCAGCTGGTGGGTACGCCGAAGGCCGGCGGGGAGGAGACGGTGACACTGGGCGAAATGCAGCTCAAGCAGTGGCGCAGCAAGGCGGTCAACGATACCTATGAGCCTGGCTCCACATACAAGGTCCTCACCCTGTCCATGGGGCTGGAGGAGGGGACCATCGGCCTGGGCAGCTCCTTCTATTGTAACGGTAAAGTTGTGGTGGACGACTGGGACATTTTCTGCAATAACCGCTATGGACATAAAAACCAGACGCTGAAGGAGGCGGTGGGACACTCCTGCAACCCGGCCTTTATTGACATTGCCTTTGGCGTAGGGGCCGAGAAATATTATGATTATATGGACGCCTTCGGTCTCCATGACGCCACCGGCGTGGATCTCCAGGGCGAGGGGGCCAGCATCTACGCTCCCTTTAAGAATTTCTCGAAATCCAAGAGCGATCTGGCCTCCTACGCTTTCGGTCAGAGCTTCAACGTCACCCCCATCCAGCTCATCACCGCCCAGGCGGCCTGTATCAACGGCGGATACCTCTACAAGCCCCATGTGGTGGAAAAGGAGCTGGACAAGGACGGCAACGTGGTCCGGCAGTTTGACGCAACGCCGGTCCGGCAGGTCATCAGCGAGGAGACCTCCGCCACTGTGCGGGACATTCTGGAGTATGTCGTCAGCAGCGGCGGCGGCAAAAATGGTCAGGTGGCCGGATACCGTATCGGCGGCAAGACTGGTACGGCAGATAAGCGAAATGCAGAGGGAGCCTATGAGGATGTTATCGTCTCCTTCCTGTGCTTCGCCCCTGCCGACGACCCCCAGGTCATTATGCTTCTGACCATGGACACACCCTCCCGCAGCACCGGTACTTACGTCTCCGGCGGCAACATGGTGGCCCCCACCGCCTCCGCCATTATGGCGGATATCCTGCCCTATCTGGGCATCTCCCCCCATTACAGCGACGACGCCAAGACCGCCGCCGACCTCACGGTCCCCTATGTGGTGGGCGAGACAAAGGACGGCGCGGAGGTTAAGCTGAACGAATACGGCTTTACCGCTTTCCGCACGGTGGGCAGCGGGGAGACGGTCACGGACCAGACCCCGGAGGGCGGGGCTATTGTCCCGGCCAGCGCGGAGATTATTCTGTACATGGGCGAGGAAAAATCCAGCGAGCTGTGTACCGTCCCCAACGTGGTGGGCCTGTCCGCCGAGGAGGCCAACCGTGCCATCGTCAACGCGGGACTGATTATGAAGTCCACCGGAGCCAGCGGCGCAAAGGGTATCAAGGCGGTCAGCCAGTCTGTGGCGGAGGGGACCCAAACGGCTGCCGGTACAGTGGTCACGGTGCAGATGGGCCAGACGTCCACCACCGCAGACTGATCAAATCAAAGAATAGGAAAGTGCAGGCTGCATAAGATGATTTTAAGCGAACTGCTGCAAGGCGTGGACATCCTGGAGTCCAGCGCGGACCTGTCGGTGGAGATTTCCAGCGTCAGCTATGATTCCAGGCAGACAAAGCCCGGCGGACTCTTTGTTGCCATGGCGGGCTACGAGACGGACGGCCACCGGTTTATCCCCATGGCGATGGAGAAGGGCGCGGCGTGCGCGCTCTGCCAGGAGAAGCCGGAGGCGGGGATTCCCTATGTGCGCACGGCGGACAGCCGCGCCGCTTTGGCCCAGGTGGGCCGGAACTGGTACGGCGACCCCGCCGCCGGTATGACGCTGGCGGGCGTCACCGGCACCAACGGCAAGACCACCACCACCTATCTCCTCAAGGATATTCTGGAGCAGTGCCTGGGGGCGAAGGTGGGGCTGATCGGCACCAATCAGAACATGATCGGCAGCGAGATCCTGCCCACGGAGCGCACAACGCCGGAGTCCTTTGAGCTCCAGGGCCTGTTCCGCCGTATGGCGGACGCGGGCTGCACCCATGTGGTCATGGAGGTGTCGTCCCACGCGCTGTTTCTCAAGCGGGTGGGGGGCGTCCGCTTTGCGGTGGGCGTGTTCACCAATCTGACCCAGGACCACCTGGATTTCCACGGCACGATGGAGAATTACTGCAGCGCAAAGTCGCTGCTGTTCCGTCAGTGCGATGTGGGCGTGTACAACAGCGACGACCCCTGGGCGGAGCGGGTAATGGCGGATGCGCCGTGCCGGCGGGTGTCCGTGGGAGAGCGCGCCGCCGGACTGACGGCGGAAAATATCCGTCTGTCCGCCGGGGGGGTGGCCTTCGACGCGGTGGAGAACGGCGCGGCCACGCCGGTACAGGTGGGCATCCCCGGCGGCTTTATGGTTTACAATACGCTGGGCGCGCTGGCCGCCGCCAAGGCTTTGGGCGTACCCCTGGCGGACAGCGCACGGGTTCTGGCCCGCTGCGCCCACGTCAAGGGCCGGGTGGAGGTGGTCCCTACCTCCGGCGGTTACACCGTGCTCATCGACTACGCCCACACCCCCGACGCCCTGGAAAACGTGCTCAACGCCGTCCGGGGCTTCGCGCGGGGCCGGGTGGCGGTCCTCTTCGGCTGCGGCGGGGACCGGGACCGCACCAAGCGGCCCCTGATGGGCGCAATTGCCGCCCGCCTGGCGGATTTCGTGATTGTCACGTCCGATAATCCCCGCACCGAGGAGCCGGGGGCGATCATGCAGGATATTCTCGCGGGCATGGCGGGGACGGATACGGAATATGCTGTGGTAGAAAACCGGGTGGAGGCCATTCACTACGCTATGGACCACGCCCAGCCGGAGGATGTGGTTATCCTGGCGGGCAAGGGACATGAGACCTATCAGATTGTCGGCCGCGAAAAGCGCCACTTGGATGAGCGGGAGATTGTGGCGGACTACGATGCTCAACGGAAAGAGAGGGCCTGACAAGGGGTCAGGACAGAGGGAGATTTTTCATGGAAATGATTTTCGCGTGTTTCCTCAGCTTCGCTGTGACCGGTCTGGCGGGCGGAAAGCTGATTCTGCCCGCCCTGCGCCGCCTGAAGGCGGGGCAGCAGATTCGGGAGGCGGGGCCGAAATGGCACGCCACCAAAGCCGGTACGCCCACCATGGGCGGTTTGATGTTCATTACCGGCATCGCAGCGTCTATTTTTGCCGCCGGCTGGCAGGGGATGCTGGCGGGGGACTGGTCCCATATCTATGTGCTGCTGTTCGCGCTGGTGTTCGGCGTGATCGGCTTCCTGGACGACTATGAGAAGGTAAAGCGTCATCAGAACCTGGGTCTGACCGCCCTGCAAAAATTCCTTTTGCAGCTGGCGGCGGCGATCCTGTTCCTGATGCTCATGCGCTACGAGGGGCGGCTGAGCCCGGACCTCTACGTCCCCTTCTGGAACAACAGCATCCATTTGAGCTGGCCGGTGTACATGGTGTTTGCCGCTTTCGTCATCGTGGGGGCGGTGAACGCGGTGAACATCACCGACGGCCTGGACGGTCTGGCCACCAGCGTGTCCATTCCGGTGGCGTTGTTTTTTGTCTCCGCCGCAACCTGGTGGGGATATACCCAGCTGGGCGTCTTTGCGGCTGCGCTGCTGGGCGGACTGCTGGCGTTCCTGCTGTTCAACGCGCACCCGGCGAAGGTTTTCATGGGGGACACTGGGTCCCTGTTTCTGGGGGGAGCCATTGCGGGGCTGGCTTTCGCCTTCGACATGCCCCTGGCCCTGGCTCTGGTGGGGATTATCTACATCATTGAAACCCTGTCCGATATTTTGCAGGTGGGCTACTTCAAGCTGACCCACGGCAAGCGGATTTTCAAGATGGCTCCCATCCACCATCATTTTGAAATGTGCGGCTGGAGTGAGAACAAGATTGTGACCATCTTCACCGCCGTATCCACACTGTTTTGCGCTCTGGCCCTGTTCGGCGTGATGAACCGCATGGTATAACGGGGCCAGCCCTGAGAGGAGGACGTCTATGGCTGCGGAAAGACGAAGGCCGATGACCAAGCAGGAATACCGGCAGATGAAAAAGATGCAGGAAAAAGCCCGACGGCAGAAGGAGCGGGAGGCTTGGGAGGCCGCCCGCGGTCCGATGGACCTGCCCTTCTTCCTGCTGGCAATGCTCCTGCTGACCATCGGGCTTGTGATGCTCCTGTCCGCCAGCTTCCCGTCGGCCCAGGCCAGCAGTAATTCCGGATACAACCCGCTGTATTACTTTCAGCGGCAGGCCATGTGGGCCGGATTGGGCCTGTTTGCCATGTTCTGGGTGTCGAAGATCAACTACCACCGCTTTGAGGGCCTGGCAAAGCTGGCCATGATTATCTCGATTGTCCTGCTGATTCTGGTCATCCTGCCGGGACCGAAGGCCAACGGCAAGCTGCTGGGCATCACCCACAACGGCGCGACCCGCTGGCTGGGCATCCCCGGTATGGGTACCATGCAGTTCCAGCCGTCGGAGGTGGCAAAGGTGGGCCTGATCGTCTTTTTCGCCCAGTCCATCTCGAAAAAGAGAGAGAAAATGAAGACCTTCCGGGAGGGCTTTCTGTACCATGTGGTGATTCTGGCAGCCATGTGCGCCCTGACCATGATTGAACCCCATCTCTCCGGCGCAATTCTGATTTTCGGCATTGGCGCGTCCATGCTGGTGGTGGGCGGCATCCACTGGGGATGGATTGCCGCCGGCGTGGCCAGCGTGCTGGGGGCGGGGTACGTGGTGCTGTTCACGGATTTCATGGAAAAAGTAGTGAAGTACAACGCCGCCCGAATCGCTGTCTGGCGGGACCCCTTCGGCGGGGACGCCGCCTTCCAGCGGGACCAGGCGTGGCAGACCATTCAGAGCCTGCTCACCATTGGCTCCGGCGGACTGCTGGGGGTAGGGCTGGGCAAGAGCCGCCAGAAGTTCATGTTTCTGCCGGAGGAGCACAACGACTTTATCTTCGCCGTGGTGGTGGAGGAGCTGGGTCTGGTAGGCGCGGGCATGATTATGCTGCTGTTTGCCATGCTGGTCATCCGGGGGTTCTGGCTGGCGATCCGCGCCAGGGACCGGTTCGGCAGCCTGCTGGTGGTGGGCGTGACGGTGCAGATTGCGCTGCAGGCGTTTTTGAATATGGCCGTTGTGACCAACCTGATTCCCAACACCGGTATTTCCCTGCCCTTCTTCAGCTATGGGGGTACGGCCCTTGCCATACAGCTGGCGGAGGTGGGAATGGTGCTCTCTGTATCCCGGCAGATCCCCGCGCCCAGGGCGGAGTGACGGAAGGCGAAGCGAGACTGAGAGGGCCGTCCCCGCTCCGCGCCGGCAGATAGGCCCGCAGAAAGCAGAAGACAGAGGGCAAAAAGCAGACATAGTCAGCAGATATATAAGATTGGAAAGGGGCATCTGCCCATGAGAGTCATTTTTACCTGCGGCGGTACCGCCGGGCATGTCAACCCCGCGCTGGCGTTGGCGGGACTAATCAAGGACCGGCGTCCAACCAGCGAAATTCTGTTTGTCGGCGCGCACCGGGGGATTGAGCAGCGGCTGATTGAGGCCGCAGGCTGGAAGTTCCAGGCGGTGGAAATCTCCAGCTTCCACCGCTCCCTCAAACCCAAGGAGATCAAGCACAATTTCATCTCCCTGTACAATCTTCTCCGCTCCCCCAGGGAGGCCCGGTCGCTGCTGAAAGTATTCCCGGCAGACCTGGTGGTGGGTACCGGCGGCTACGCCAGCTACCCCATGATCCGGGCAGCGGCCAGACAGGGCATCCCCACCGCCATCCATGAGTCCAACGCCATCCCCGGCCTGACCACCAAGCTGCTGGAGGACTGCGTGGACCTGATTATGGTGGGCTTCGAGGGGTGCCGGAAAAACTACCGGTACACAGAAAAAGTCCAGGTAACAGGCACGCCGGTGCGGGGGGATTTCTTCCGGCTGTCCAAACGGGACGCAAAGGCGGAGCTGGGCATGGACGACGGACGCCCGCTGATCGTATCCTTTTGGGGCAGTCTGGGTGCAGAGGAGATGAACCGGCAGATGGCCCGGTTCATGTCCCTGGAGGCCCAGAGCGGCGCGTTCCACCACGTCCACGGCGCGGGGACCATCGGGTCCCGCCATATGCGGGAGTACCTGGCGGCGGCGGGGCTGGATTTGGAGCGGTCGCCCTCCCTGGAGGTGCGGGAGTACATCCAGAATATGGGCGTCCTCATGCGGGCGGCAGACCTGGTGATCTGCCGGGCCGGGGCCAGCACCATCAGCGAGCTGACCGCCCTGGGCCAGCCGGCTATTATCGTCCCCTCCCCCAACGTGGTCCACAACCACCAGGAGCACAACGCCCGCGTCCTGGCCGACGCCGGCGGGGCGGAAATGATTCTGGAGAAGGACTGCAGCGGCGAGTTGCTCTTTAAGACGGCCTGCGCCATCCTGAAGGACCGGGACCGCCGCAGGCGTATGTCGGTGGCAATGGCATCCCTGGGCAGCATCGACGCGGCGGAAAATATTTACTCCGCTATTATGGCCCTCCAGGGACGGCGGAAAAAGTAGCAGTTTTTTCCCCTCCGCATACCATGGATTAGTTTGAAAAAAATCCATGGCCGGAGGGATACTATGAATGAAATCATCATCCGGGGCGGCAGGCCCCTGGAGGGCTCGGTACGGGTCCAGGGCGCGAAGAACAGCGTATTGCCCATTTTGGCGGCGACAATTCTGCATCCGGGACAGGTGACGCTGCAGGGCTGTCCCCATTTGAGCGACGTGGAGGCCAGCATCCGTATTCTGCGGCACCTGGGCTGTCAGGTGCGGTGGGAGGGGGACGAGCTGCTGGTGGACAGCAGCTCCATCAGCCGTTGGGACATCCCCGACCACCTGATGCGGGAGATGCGCTCCTCCGTCATCTTCCTGGGAGCGATTCTGGCCCGGTTGGGCTGGGCGGAGATGAGCTACCCCGGCGGCTGCGAGCTGGGCCCCCGCCCCATTGACCTGCATCTGTCCACTTTGCGGAAACTGGGAGCGGACCTGCGGGAATCGGGCGGACAGATGCGGTGTACGGCCCAGCATATGGAGGGCCGGGAGATTGCTTTGAGCATCCCCAGCGTGGGCGCGACGGAAAACGCGATTCTGGCCGCCTGCGGCGCGGAGGGAGAGACGGTGCTGGTCAACGCCGCCAGAGAGCCGGAGATTAAAGATTTGCAGGATTTTTTGCAGGCCATCGGCTGTCAGGTGCGGGGGGCGGGCAGCTCCACCATCTGCATCCGCGGACGGTGTCCGACCCACGACGCCGTACATACCGTGATGCCCGACCGGATCGTTGCCGCAACCTATCTGGCGGCTGTGGCGGCGGCGGGCGGCACGGTGGAGCTGCACAATGTGGATTACCGGCATCTGTCCACGGTGACGGCCGCGCTCCACGAGGCGGGGTGCCGGATTTCCGGACGCGACGGACGGATTACCCTCCACGCCAGTGGACGAATGGGTTCCGCCGGCACCATCCGCACAGCCCCCTACCCCGGCTTCCCCACCGACGCCCAGGCCATTTTAATGGCCGCCCTCCTGCGCGGCCAGGGGACGACAGTGTTTGTGGAGACCATCTTCGAGAGCCGGTACCGCCATGTGGATGAGCTGCGGCGGATGGGCGCGGACATCAGTGTGGCGGACCGGGTGGCGGTGGTAACAGGGGTGCCGAAGCTCAGCGGGGCGGACGTGCGGTGTACGGACCTGCGGGGCGGAGCGGCGCTGCTGGTGGCGGGCCTCGCGGCAGAGGGGACGACCCGGATTGGCGGCGTACACCATATCCTGCGGGGATATGAGGAGCCGGTACGGGATTTGAAGGAGCTGGGCGCGGAGATCGCGTGGTCAGAGAACTGACAGAGAGAGGAGAGAGGTGAGGGTATGCCGAGAAAGCGAAAACGGCGCAGGCGCAGAGGCGGGCTGGCCCGCCTGCTGCGGCCTCTGTCCGTACTGCTGGCCGCAGTGGCCGTGGTGGCGGCCCTTACCCTCTTTTTCAAAGTGGGAACCATTGAGGTCACGGGCAACAACCGCTATTCGGCGGAGGAGATCGCCGCCGCCACCGGCGTGGAGCTGGGGGACAACCTGATCCTGCTGGACCGGTACAGCATCCAGCAGAAGTTGTTTGTGGGCCTGCCCTATATCAAGGAGGCCCGAATCAATCCCAACCTGCCCTCCACGCTGTCGGTGGAGGTGATGGAGACAAAAGCTGTCGCCGCCCTGCCCGGCGCGGGGGCCTACTGGCTCATCAGCCGGGACGGCAAGCTGCTGGAGGCGGTGGACGAGGCGACGGCCCAGGACTATCTGGACATCGCGGGCCTGGAGGCCGACGCGCCGGCAGCCGGACGGGAGGCCCAGCTGCTGGAGGACAGTCCCATTACCATGGACCGCCTGCGGGAACTGCTGGCCGCGCTGGAAGAGCGGCAGCTGATGGCCCGCGCCGACAATCTGGACCTGACGGACCCGGATGTCCTGGTAATCAATTATGACGGACGCTTCCGGGTGGAAATGTACTACAGTGCGGATTTTGATTTCAAGCTCAACTGCCTGGAGGAGACAGTACAGGCGCTGCAGCCCAATGAGACTGGGATTATTCGTATGACCATGAAGGATGAATATGAGGTGCGTTTTATCCGTTCCGGCTGAGATTTTTTCTGAGAAAAGCAGGCCCTATCCTGTTTGCGTCTGATTTTTTCAAAAAAACAGGGAATCAGCTATTGACCTGGTTGAAAAAAAAGCATACAATAGAAAGAAAAAGACCGTACGTCTCTCCGGACGGCGCGGCGGTACGGATGACATATGACATAAGACTTAAGATGATAAATTGTGGTAGGAGGATTCCACTATGCCATTTGAATTGGTGACTGCCCCTGATAATGTAATTAAGATTAAGGTAATCGGCGTGGGCGGCGGCGGAAGCAATGTGGTCAACCGCATGGTCCGCTCCGGTGTGACAGGAGTAGAGTTTGTTGCAATCAATACGGACAAGCAGGCGTTGAACGTATCCAGTGCGGAATATAAGATTCAGATTGGTGAGAAGCTGACCCACGGTCAAGGCGCAGGTTCCGACCCGGAGGTGGGCCGCAAGTCCGCCGAGGAGAGCCGCAGCCAGATCGCCAAGGCCCTGGAGGATACTAATATGGTATTCATTACCGCCGGTATGGGCGGCGGCACCGGCACCGGCGCGGCCCCAATTGTGGCCGAGGCCGCAAAGGAGCAGGGGATTCTGACGGTAGGCGTTGTGACCAAGCCCTTCGGCTTCGAGGGACGCCGCCGGATGATGCAGGCGGAAAAGGGGATTGAGGATCTGCGGGGAAAGGTGGATTCCCTGGTCATTATCCCCAACGAGCGGCTGAAGCACGCCACGGACCAGAAAATTACCTTTGCCAACGCTTTCGAGATTGCCGACGATGTGCTGCGCCAGGCGGTGATGTCCATCTCTGACCTGATTCAGAATACCGGCTTCATCAATCTGGACTTTGCCGATGTGACCGCCATTATGAAAGACGCCGGTCTGGCCCACATGGGCGTGGGCCGCGCGGCGGGCAAGGGCAAGGCCGAGGAAGCCGCCCAGATGGCGATTTCCAGCCCGCTGCTGGAGACCTCCATCAACGGCGCAAGAGGCATTCTGATCAACATCACCGGGCCGATGGATATGGATTTCGACGAGGTGGACGAGGCCGCGTCGCTGATTCAGGCGGCTGTACATCCCGACGCCAATACCATCTTTGGCGCGACTTTCGACGAGACGCTGGACGACGAGCTGCGGGTTACTGTGATTGCCACCGGCTTTGAGGAGAAAAAGAGCGTGGAGAGCCGCGTCATCAACGTCCCCCGCAGCGGCAGTCCTAAGGATACATTTGGACAGGTATTTCTCAAGAGCCAGGAGGAGGAACAGGAAAAAGTCTCCGCCACCGACGATAATGATCCCTTTGATGAAATCCTGAAAATTTTTAACGGACGGTGAGGATTTTTATACGGGGAAGCCGTATAAGGGAGGATGCTGTATGAATCAGGCAGCGCTGAGCGTTCGTATGGACGCAAAATTAAAACGGTCAGTTTGACGATTTTTGCGCGGAGGTGGGGATGAATGCTTCTGTAGCGATAAATCTGTTTGCAAAGGCAATGGTGCGGGAGCAGCGAATCCCCTTTGAAATTGCAGCAGATCTCTTTTGGAGCGAAGCAGACCAAGCCGCGCTCAGCCGCTCAATCGCTCAGTGCGGCTCGCAGTATGGCAGCGCGTAAGACGGAAGATTTTTTCAGATTGGAATCATAATAAATTTTTGACAAACACCACAGACTTTTGCCTGTGGTGTTTTGTTTTTTGAGATAAACAGAGGATTTCCCTTTTATCCCATGTCAAAACAGCCGTATTTTACAAATGCTCGGGGCGCGTAATCCGCCGCGTGCGGCGCAAAGTAGATTTGGCGCACAGAGAAAGAAATTTGCGCTGGTTGATGATGGGAGAGAGGTGAGAAAATGGATGCGGAAACAGAAAAAATGGAATTTCCCGGCTTTTATCCTCAGCGGCGTTTTCTGCTTGTCCGCTCTGGCGGGCCTGCAGAAAACAGCCGCCGCGCTTGAGACGGACACCCTGGTTCCCGTGGGCCATACCATCGGCATTAAGCTGTTTTCCGAGGGCGTAATCGTCATCGGACTGGCGGAGGTGGACACGGCAGGGGGCGTGTCTACGCCCGGCATGGACTGCGGCTTACAGGTAGGCGACGTGATCGAGGAGGCCAACGGACAGACGGTGGAGAGCTCCGAGCAGTTTGCCCAGCTCATCCAGAGCGGCGGCGCGGTAGCCCTGGGCGTATCCCGCAATGGCCGGGACCTGACGCTGGAAGCCATGCCCGTCCTGGGCGGCGACGGCACCTACCGCCTGGGCGCGTGGATTCGGGACAGCATGGCCGGTATCGGTACCATTACGTTTTATGACCCCGCGACAGGCGCCTTCGGCGCGCTGGGACACGGGATCACCGACACCGATACGGGTCTGCTCATGCCCCTGGGCGACGGAGCGGTCATGGACGCAACCGTCAAGGCCGTCAAGCCCGGCGGCGCGGGAGAGCCGGGAGAACTGCGGGGCAGCTTCAATCTGACCCAGGACATGGGCGAGCTGTACGCCAACACGGACCGGGGGGTCTTCGGCGTCATTGACAGCCAGGACTTCACCCAGGCGGACCCGGTGCCTGTGGCCCGGTCCGGCGAGGTGGAGACAGGTCCCGCAATCATCCGTGCCAACGTCAGCGGCGATGGCGTGGAGGAATTTTCCATTGAAATCGTGCGGGTGCTGGGCGGCGCGGACGTGCAGAATCTGCTGCTCCAAGTGACCGACCCCCGGCTGATCCAGCTGACCGGCGGCATTGTGCAGGGAATGAGCGGCAGTCCAATTCTCCAGAACGGGAAGCTGGTGGGCGCTGTGACCCATGTGATGGTCAACGACCCGCAGAAGGGGTACGGAATTTTGATTGAAAATATGCTTGCGGCAGCAGGGCGGTAAAACAGCGGGGGAGCGGCGCGGGCCGCTCCCCTGCCTTGTGTTTTGCGATTCTGCTTGATTCCTCCATACAGATATGATATATTTATTAAAATACCAGGAATGGCAATTAGGAGAGAGCGGAGGTTGAAGCAAATGGAGATCATATCCGAGTATTTCTTCCCATCCAGCGACGGCAGTACCTTGATTCATGTCAACCAGTGGACCCCTGTGGGCCGTACAGTCAGGGGCGTGGTCCAGATTGCCCACGGCGTGGCGGAGTACGGAAGACGCTACGAACCCTTTGCACGGTTTCTATGTAAACACGGCTTTGCGGTCACAGCCAACGACCACCTGGGCCACGGTCAGTCCCGCATCGAGGGCGCGCCTATGGTGTACCTGGGGGCGGAGGACGGCTGGTGGCATGTGGTGGACGATATGGAGGAACTGCGCAGCCGTACCGCCAAGGTCTTCCCGGATCAGCCCCATTTTCTGTTCGGCCACTCCATGGGCTCCTTTCTGTCCCGGACCCACCTCATCCGCTACCCCGGCGCATGGGACGGCTGTATTCTCTGCGGCACCGGCCACCCCTCGCGGGCCGTGATCGCCGGCGGTAAACTGCTGACGGACAAGGAGATCCGCCGTCTGGGGAAAAATGCCTTCAGCGTCCGGGTGGACGACATCGCCTTCGGCGCGTATAACCGCCGCTTCGCCCCCGTCCGCACCAAGCACGACTGGGTATCCGTCAGCCAGGAAAACGTGGACGCCTATATCGCCGATCCCCTTTGCGGCGGGGATGTGACCTTGGGCCTGTTCCGGGACATGCTGGACGGCCTGACCTACATTACCAGACAGTCCAACATGGAAAAAATGGACAAGGAGACGCCGGTCTTTTTTATCGCCGGAGACCAGGACCCGGTGGGCGACATGGGCAAAGGGGTGCAGAAAGCCTGCGCCTGTTTCCGGAAGGCGGGCGTCCGGGATGTGGGCATCAAGCTCTACCACGGCCTACGCCATGAGATTCTCAACGAGGCCACCCGCCAATACGTCTATCAGGACGTGCTGGACTGGCTGGACGCCCGGACCTGAGCCCAAACCGCCGGAATGGCCAGCAGCTCCGGGTCCCGGCGGCGCAGCAGCAGGGCGGCAGTGAACACGCAGTCCGCCGCTAGCGTCATCCATATCAAAAATACCGCCCAGGCCGGGACGCGGTCCGCCGCCGCCGCTATAGCGGGATGCACCCACCGGACAGCCAACGCCGACAGCAGGCCCCAGACCAGGGAAAACTGGGGGCAGACCCGGCCCTGGATATGCCAGCGCAGGGGGCGGTAGTCCCAGAACCGGACGCGGAACGCGCTGTCGTAGAAGAGATGGACGGCATACTCCACGGCAGTGCAGACCGCGCCCCCCAGCAGGATCAGTCCCGCAAAGCCCAGCTCCGGCGGCGCGGCGGCCAGCAGCGCAGTCATTGCCAGACCGTAGACGGGGCAGAGGGGCAGAAGCAGAAAGCACTTGCGCACCTGTTTAGGGGCGCGGGTGGCGCGGGCAAAGGCTTTTTCCAGGCCATAGCCCCCCAGACTGTAGAAGACGAAATACAAAAACCATTGGGACATGGGGCTGCTCCTTTATCTGTGAATACAGGTAGCATCCCCGTCCCCGGAGAGATTATACAAGGAGTGATGCGTTATCAAGGATACATGGGAAGCGCTGCAATGCGCGTGCGAACACTGCCGGGAATGCTCGCTGTGCCAGACCAGGCACAGCGTCGTCTTTGGCGTGGGAAACCGGCAGGCGGAAATCATGCTGGTGGGCGAGGGTCCTGGGGCCAGTGAGGACGAGCAGGGGATTCCCTTCGTGGGCCGGGCGGGCAAATTCCTGGACGACATGCTGGCAATGATTGGTCTGGACCGCACCAAGGTATACATTGCCAATATTGTCAAGTGCCGTCCGCCGGAGAACCGGGACCCGCTGAACGTGGAGCAGGACGCCTGCATCGGCTATCTGCACCGCCAGATCGCCCTGGTTCAGCCCAAAATTTTTGTCTGTCTGGGCCGGATTGCCGCTATGCGGTTCATAGACGCCAAATTCCGCATTACAAAGGACCACGGACACTGGTATGATGTAAACGGAATGCGTACGATTGCCCTGTACCACCCCTCCGCCCTCCTGCGGGACCCCCGGAAGAGGCCGGAGACATTTGACGACCTGAAGGAGCTGCAGCGGGAAATTCAGCGGATCTGCGAGCATACGGACCTGGTCCTTCCAGGCCGGTCCTGAAGCCCGGACAGAGGAGGGAGAGAGTATGGCAAAAATCGGATTTGATAACCAGCAGTACATTGAGACCCAGTCCGCCCGCATCCGGGAGCGGATCGGCCAGTTCGGCGGGAAGCTGTACCTGGAATTCGGCGGGAAGCTCTTCGATGACTTCCACGCCTCCAGGGTCCTGCCGGGCTTTGAGCCGGACAGCAAAATCCGCATGCTCCAGCAGCTGCGGGATGACGTGGAGATTGTCGTGACCATCTGCGCCGGGGATATTGAGAAGAATAAGGTCCGGGGCGATTTGGGCATTTCCTACGACGAGGACGTGCTCCGGCTGATTGATATTTTCCAGGGCATGGACTTGTATGTGGGCAGCGTGGTCATCACCCGCTACAGCGGCCAGCCCGCTGCGGACGCCTTTCTCAAGCGGCTCAATGCCCTGGGGGTCAAGGCATATCTCCACTACCCCATCCCCGGCTATCCCCACAAGGTGGACGTCATCGTCAGCGACCAGGGCTATGGCCGCAACGACTACATCGAAACCAGCCGTCCCCTGGTGGTGGTGACGGCGCCCGGACCCGGCAGCGGCAAGATGGCAGCATGCCTCAGCCAGCTCTACCATGAGCACAAGCGGGGCCGGAAAGCGGGCTATGCGAAGTTTGAGACCTTTCCCATCTGGAATCTGCCGCTGAAGCATCCGGTCAATCTGGCTTATGAGGCCGCCACGGCGGACCTGAACGACGTGAACATGATCGACCCCTTCCACCTGGAGGCTTACGGCGCGACTACGGTCAACTACAACCGGGATGTGGAGGTCTTCCCCGTCTTGCGCACCATTTTTGAGTCGATTCTGGGCGAGTGTCCCTATAAGTCCCCCACGGATATGGGGGTGAATATGGCGGGCAGCTGCATTGTGGACGACGAGGTGTGCCGGGAGGCGTCCCATATGGAGATTCTGCGCCGGTACTATGCCGCCCTCACCGGACGGCTGCGGGGGACGGTGGACGATGAGATTGTATATAAGCTGGAGCTGCTGATGAAGCAGGCCGGGGTCACGCCCGCCATCTTTCCCGCTGTGGCCGCTTCTCTGGCAAAGGAGGAGGCCACCGGCGCGCCTGCCGGTGCGCTGGTTCTGCCGGACGGCAGAGTTATCACGGGCAAGACCAGCGACCTGCTGGGGGCGTCCGCCGCGCTGCTGCTGAACGCTCTAAAGGCTCTGGGGGGGATTGACCAGGATTTGGATTTGATCTCCAACCAGGTGCTGGAGCCGATCTGCCGCCTGAAGACGGGGAATCTGGGCAACAAGAACCCCCGCCTCCACAGCGACGAGGTGCTTATCGCCCTGTGCGTCAGTGCGCTGACCAATCCCATTGCAGCCATGGCCCAAAGGCAGCTGGAGAAGCTGAAGGGCTGCGGCGCGCATTTTACAGTCGTGCTCAGCGCGGTGGACGAGAAGCTTTACCGCCGCCTGGGGATGCACGTCAGCTGCGAGGCCAAGTATGAGCGGCGGAGATTGTACTACCGGTAAAGGGGGAGGAAGCTATGAAAGCGCTGGTTGTTATTGATATGCAGAACGATTTTATCGACGGCTCTCTTGGAACGCCGGAGGCTGTGGAGATTGTTCCCCGCGTTGCGGAGAAAATCCGCGCCTGGGAGGGGCCCGTCTACGCCACCCAGGACACCCATTTGGAGAATTACCTGCAAACCAGGGAGGGACAGGCTCTCCCGGTGACGCACTGCACCAAGGACACGCACGGCTGGGAAATCGCACCGGCTGTACGCGGGGCGTTGGGGGGGAAGGCGGTGTGCCTGACGAAGCCCACCTTCGGCAGCCGGGAGCTGGCGGAGACGCTGGCGCGTATGGAAGAGCCGCTGGAGGGAATCGAGCTGGTGGGGCTGTGTACCGATATCTGCGTCATCTCCAACGCGCTGCTGCTCAAGGCGTTTCTGCCGGAGGTCCCCATCTTGGTGGACGCCGCCTGTTGCGCGGGGGTGACGCCTGAGAGCCACCGGAACGCCCTGAACGCCATGAAAATGTGTCAAATCACCATCTGCAACGAGTGAAGAAAGGACCCCTATGGAAACCATCACCCAAATTCTGGCCCAGGAGCTGGGTCAGACAGAGGCCCACGTACAAAATGTCATTGACCTGCTGGACGGGGGCAGTACCATCCCCTTTATCGCCCGCTACCGGAAGGAGCTGCACGGCTCCATGGACGACACGGTCCTGCGGACGCTGGAGGACCGCCTGCAATATCTGCGGAACCTGGAAAAACGCCGGGAGGAAGTCAAGAGTGCGGTTGAGAGCCAGGGGAAGCTGACGGAGGAGCTGTCCGCCGCCATTGACGCCGCCGTTACGCTGGCGGAGGTGGAGGACCTGTACCGTCCCTACAAGCCCAAACGCCGCACCCGTGCGACGGCAGCCCGTGAGAAGGGGCTGGAGCCGCTGGCCGCGCTGCTGTCCGCCCAGGGGAAGGACTGCCCCGCGCCGCTGGAGGCCGCAGCGGCGTACGTGGACCCGGAGAAGGGCGTGGAGACGGCGGAGGACGCCCTCCAGGGAGCAAACGATATTATTGCCGAGGAGATCTCCGACAACGCGGCGGTCCGCAAGGCCCTGCGGGAATTCATGCTGCGCCAGAGCGTGCTGGAGACCTCCGCCGCCAAGGACGAGGACAGCGTCTACCGGCTGTACTACGAGTTCCAGCGTCCGGTGGCCAAGCTGCAGGGCCACCAGATTCTGGCCGTCAACCGGGGGGAGCGGGAGGCGTTTTTGAAGGTCTCCGTGGTCACGGACCGGGACGCCGCGCTGGTCCTGCTGCGCCGGGCTGTGGTGCGTCCCGGCTCGAAGGCCATGGACTTTATGAAAGCCGCTGTGGAGGACGCCTATGACCGGCTGTTATACCCCTCCCTGGAGCGGGAAATCCGGAATCATCTCACCGAGGAGGCGGGAGAGGGTGCTATCCATAATTTTGCCCTGAACCTGCGTCCCCTGCTGATGCAGCCGCCGGTCAAGGGCCACGTGACCATGGGCCTGGACCCCGGCTACCGCATGGGCTGCAAGGTGGCGGTGGTGGACGGCACCGGCAAGGTCCTGGACACCACGGTGGTCTATCCCACCCACGGCGAGCGGCAGAAACAGGCGTGCATTGCGGAGCTCGCCAAGCTCATCCGGCAGCACAATGTCACCCACATCGCCATCGGCAACGGCACCGCCTCCCGCGAAACCGAGCAGATGACGGTGGAGCTGCTGCGGGAGACCGGCGGCGTCAGCTATATGATTGTCAGCGAGGCCGGGGCGTCGGTCTACTCCGCGTCCAAGCTGGCGGCGGAGGAGTTCCCCCAGTTCGACGTAAATCTGCGCTCTGCCGTATCCATCGCCCGGCGGCTCCAGGACCCCCTGGCAGAGCTGGTGAAAATCGACCCCAAGGCCATTGGGGTGGGGCAGTACCAGCACGATATGCCCCAAAAGCGGCTGGATGAGACCCTCAGCGGCGTGGTGGAGGACTGCGTCAACTCCGTGGGGGTGGATATCAACACCGCCTCCCCGTCCCTGCTCCAGCGGGTGTCGGGGCTGAATGCCACGACCGCAAAGAATGTGGTCAAATACCGGGAGGAAAACGGTATGTTTACCTCCCGCAAGCAGATTTTGAAGGTCCCCAAGCTGGGGCCAAAGGCGTTTGAACAGTGCGCCGGCTTCCTGCGGGTCCCGGAGAGCAAGACCGTATTGGACAATACCGCCGTCCACCCGGAGAGCTACGCCGCGGCCCAGAAGCTGCTGGAGCTGACCGGCCACACCATGGAGGACGTGGCGGGACGGAAGCTCGGCGGATTGGACCGGCAGATTCAGTCCGCCGGGGCGGAGGAACTGGCTGCCGCCTGCGGCGTCGGCGTACCCACGCTGCTGGATGTGGCAAAGGAACTGCAAAAGCCGGGCCGCGACCCCAGAGACGAACTGCCGCCGCCGGTTCTCCGCACGGATATCCTGGAGCTGAAGGATTTGCAGCCGGGGATGACCCTGACCGGCACGGTGCGCAATGTGATTGACTTCGGCGTGTTTGTGGACATCGGCGTCCATCAGGACGGCCTGGTCCATATCTCCCAGATTTCCAAAAAATTTCTCAAGCACCCCTCCGAGGCCGTTTCCGTAGGAGATGTGGTCAAGGTGGCGGTGCTGGAGGTGGATGAAAAGAAAAAACGGATTGCGCTGTCCATGAAGCAGGCCCAGTGACAGCAGACGTTTTATGTAAAGGAGCTGTACGATGAGACTGAACCTGGAAGAGAAGGAGCCCCAGGAGCGGGCTAAAGGCAAGCTGTATACAGCCGTTCTGTGGATATTGGCCGCGTTTATGCTGGCCAGCGGGATACTGTTTTTTCCGTCCTGGGCCAGTGTGACCATGTTCTTGTTTGTGGTGATTGCCCTGCCGGTGGAACGGGTGCAGAAATTCCTGGAATCAAAGTATTTGGGCGGGACCGCCAGATTTGTGCTTATGCTGGCGCTCTTTGTGCTGTCGGCACTGCTTGCGCCCACATGAGGGATAAATGAAAAGAGGGGCAAGTGGGAAAAATCCACTTGCCCCTCTGCCTGTCCAAACTCAGCAGGTCGCGCCGCCTGTCAGATGCAGTCCAGCGTCCAGAATCTGCTGCTTTCTCTCCAGCAGATCGTTTGCCAGCAGCTGAGCCTCCACGTTCTCAAAGCCCAGACGCTCAATGGTCTTGGCGAACCGCTCGCCGGTCTTACCCTGCTCGCGGAAAAGCAGAATCGCCTTTTCGATCACGTCCAGAGCCTCGTCCTTATCGGTGAAAATCTTGCTCAGGGCGCGGCCCTGGGCAATCTTCTTGCCCCAGCGTCCGCCGATATAAATCTTGTATCCGTAGGTCCCGCCGTCCAGGGCGTCAAAGTGGCAGGTACCGATGCAGCGTCCGCAGTTGTTGCAGATGCTCTTGTCAATCTCCAGTACGCCGTCCTCCAGCTTGGCTGCGCCCATGGGGCAGGTCTGCACAACGCCGCACTTCTTGCAGCCGTTGCACTCGTCCTGATCCAGACCAGGAATCCGCTGGCCGATAATGCCCAGATCGTTCAGGTCAGGCTTCACGCAGTTGTTGGGACAGCCGCCGACGGCAATCTTGAACTTGTGGGGCAGCTTCACGGTGTGGTAGCCCTTATAGAACCGCTCATGAATCTCTTCGCTCAACCCAAAGGAGTCCAGCAGGCCGTACTGGCAGGTGGTACCCTTGCAGGCCACCACCGGACGCACCAGGGAGCCGGTGCCGCCGGTCTCCAGACCCTCCTGGGCAATATAGGCCCGGAAATCCTCAATCTTGTCGTAGGGGATGCCCTGCACCTCGATGGTCAGGCGGGTAGTAAAGGTGATATTGCCATTGCCGAACTTCTCCGCCGCCTCGGCAATGCACCGCTGCTGGGCGGCGGTAATCTTGCCGTTAACGGTGATGATGCGGCCGGAGAAATTGTCCGTACCTTTATTGCTCAGAAATCCTAAAGCCTTTACCCGCTTCTCGTCAACTGCGCTGACAGTCAATGTCGCCATACATGTTTCCTCCTGTTAAACGTTGAATACTTCCTTGCGCTGTGCATCAGCCGTCTGAAATTTCGGTGACAGTTGCGCCGCCCTCCAACACCTTGGTGTTGGTGTAGCCGTAGTATTTCAGGCGGTTTTGGGTCAGATATCCCCGCTTGCCCTTGGTGCAGACCAGCAGCAGTTTATCGCCCTTCCCCAGTCCGCTGACCTCGCCGTCGATGGCAGTCAGGTCCAGATACCTTTTCCCCTCCAGGGACGGGGCCAGGGCGCAGTCGATAACCTCGTAGCCCTCCGCCGCGCCGGCTGCATACTCGGCGGGGGTGATGCTGTCCATATTGCCGTCCAGCTTGTTGAGCAGGATGTTGGCTGCATGGGCAAAGGGATGGATGGCGGTGGAGAAGGGCGGGGCGTAGGCAAAATCCATCATGGACAGCTGATCCACAGTCGCGCCCATGGAGATAGCCGCCACGCCGATGTCAGCCATTTTATCCACCGCGCCGGTTCCCAGGGTCTGTACCCCCAGCAGCTTCCGGGTGGCCCTGTCCGCGGTCAGCTTCACGATAAAGCTGCCGGAACCGGGGTAGTAGTGGGCCTTGTCGTCCACCACGCAGACGGCGGCAATCACGTCGTAACCCTCCGCTTTGGCGGCAGTCTCGGTCAGACCGGTGCGGCCCACGTTCAGCCCGCCGGGCAGCTTGGCTACGCCGGTACCCAATACGCCGGGGTAGGCGGTCCCATGTCCCGCAAGGCCCTGAGCCAGCGCGCGTCCGGCAATGTTCGCCGTGGAACCCATGGGGGACCAGGCGGGCTTTCCGGTCTGGCGGTTGCGGACCATGGCGCAGTCGCCGGCGGCATAGACGTCCTCCACGTTGGTGCGCATAAATTCATCCGTAAGGATGGCGCCCTTGACCATCTCAATCCCGGACCCCTCCAGGAACGCGGTGTTGGGACGGATGCCGATGGCCAGCACCAGGGCGTCGGCCTTCAGGCCCCGCTTGCTGGTGAGCACCTTCTCCACCTTCTCCGTACCCTCCACGCCTTCCAGGGCCACGCCGGTTATGGGCATAATGCCCGCATCGGCCATTTTATTTTCCACATATTCGCACAGCTCCGGGTCCAGGAAATTGGGCAGCACATGGGGTGCAAAGTCGATTACCGTAGTGCGCACGCCCTGAGCGGCCAGATTCTCCGCCACCTCCAGGCCGATGAAGCCGCCTCCGGCCACTACGGCCCGCTTGATGCCGCCCGCCTCCACGGCTTCCCGCAGGGCGATGGCATCGTCCGGGGTGCGCATAACAAACACGTTTTTCAGGTCCAGACCCTGGACCGGGGGGACGAAGGGGGATGCGCCGGTGGCGATAACCAGCTTGTCATATGCATAGTCCTGCACCTCGCCGGTCTGGAGATTTTTGGCCTCCACCTTGTGCTCGCCAGGTCTGACGGCAATGGCCTCTGTCCGGGTCAGTACCGCCGCGCCGGTGAGACGGGCAAATTTCTCCGGAGTGTTGACGATCAACTCGCCCCGCTCGTGGATAACGTCGCCCACGTAGTAGGGCAGGCCGCAGCCTGCATAGGAGATATCCGCGCCCTTTGTGAGAATCGTGACCTCGCAGCTTCTGTCCTCGCGCAGAAGCTTGGCGGCAACCTTGGTACCGGCGGCTACGCCGCCCAAAACCAGAACTTTCATCCAATCGTCTCCTTATTCAGAATTTAGAAAAATAGCCGGGATCGGTTTGGATTATACCATCTCTTACAGCCGGTGTCAATCAACCAGCAGGCCCATGCCGTCCAGCAGATCCTCCAGAGCGTCCCGGTCCAGGGCGTGCCCGATGCACAGGGAATTGTCCGGAATGTTCAACTGCGCGGAGAGCACGCCCGGCTTTTCCTCCAGAGCCGCCGAAAGCTCCACGCCGCAGGCAGAGCAGTGGTTTTTGGCGGTGCAGAAGCTGCACTTCATATACGTTATGGTCAGTGTCTCCGTCATTGCGGCTTAGTCCAGCTGTACGCTGGGGAACAGGCTGGCGTCTGTGTGGGGCAGGAAGCTGGCGGCCACAAAGGCGTCCATATAGCCCGGCTCGTTGCTCAGCTCCAGGTAGGTCATGGACCGGCCCAGCTCGAAGACCTTCTCCCTGGCCTGGCTGGACAGCAGCATGGCATAGGCGCCCGTCAGGGAGGAGTTGCCGATATAGTGGAAGTGGTCCAGGGGGATGTCGGGGAACATGCCGATGGTGACGGCGTTTTTCATATTGATGCCGCTGCCGATGCCGCCGGCTACATAGACCCGCTCAATGACGGAGGCATCGAAGCCCAGGGAGGCCAGCATGGTCTGGGTGGCGGAGAAGATGGCGCCCTTTGCCCGGATGAAGTTGTCGATGTCCACCTCGTTGATGACAATATCCTTCACTCCGCCGGTGTCCTTCTGCCAGGCCAGGACATAGGAACCCATGCCGTGCTGGTCGTGGAGAATCCGCCCGCCCTCCCGGACAAACTTGCCCTTGCCGTTGATGATACCGCAGCGGAACAGTTCCGCGATGATATCAATAATACCGCTGCCGCAGATGCCCGCCGGGGCCGCGCCGCCTACCACGGTCATGGTGGGCTCCATGGTCTCCTTGTCGATGGTGCAGGCTTCCACCGCGCCGTCGGTGGCCCGCATACCGCAGCTGATGTCGCCGCCCTCAAAGGCGGGACCGGCGGAACAGGCGCAGCTCATCAAAAACTCGCTGTTGCCGAAGACCAGCTCGCCGTTGGTACCCAAGTCGATAAAGAGGCTCATCTCCGGGCTGTTCCAGATCATGGACACCAGCGCGCCCGCCGTAATGTCGCCGCCCACATAGCTGCCGATATTGGGGGCCACAATCAGCTCGGCCAGACGGTTCATCTTCAGGTCGATGTCCCGCACATAGAGATAATCCGTGCGGAAGAAGCTGGGGACAAAAGGCTCCATGCGGATGGGGTCGGAATGGAGGCCCAGCAGCAGATGGTTCATAGTGGTGTTTCCGGCCAGCACCATGCGGTAAATCCGCCGGGGGTTGATGCCGGAACTCCGGTACATCTGGGCCAGCATGGGGATGATGGAGTCCTTGACCACCGCGTCCTGGAGCCGCTTGCGCCCGCCCAGCTTGTCGGACTCAATGATGCGGTTGATAACATCCGCGCCGTAGCGGATCTGCCCGTTGCCGCAGCTGGCTTTCGCCAGGATTTTACCGGTCTGCAGGTCCACGATCACACCGGCCAGGGAGGTGGTGCCCAGGTCCAGGGCAAAGCCCATGATGGGGTCGGTGTTGTCCGCCGGGAGCACGTCCCGGATAAGGATGCGGTCCTGGTCGCGGGAGAGGACGCACTTGACCCGGAACTCACTCTCCCGCAGTACCCAGCTCAGGTGCTTGAGCACGGTGTACGGGATCATGACGGCCTCCGCCGGTACGCCGGTAGCCGCCTCCACCGCCCGCAGCACCCGCTCGTTGTCCGGCATGGTGTCCTCCAGGGTGGGCTCGGTGAGGTCCAGGGGCAGGAAGCTCAGGTCGCTCTCCATGGAGAAACCGGCCTCCATCAGCTGGTCCCGCAGGCGGTCGAAAATCGCGGCCTCCTCCGGGGAGCTGATGTCGGCAATCTTCATACGGCTGCGGTAGGCGTTGGCAATATCGGGGACCGCAATCTCAGCGTCGCCGCAGATTTGCGCCAGACAGGCCAGCCGCCAGCCCGCATTATACTCCTCTGTGGAGATATGGCGGTTGATCGGCGCGTCCAGGTAGCCGGATACCAGCCGCACGCGGCATTTGCCGCACACGCCGTTTCCAGAGCAGGGGGCGTCGATGGCCACATTGGCTTTCCGGGCCACGTCCAGCAGCTTTTCTCCGGCCAGGGCGGAGATTGTTACCGGTTCGCCCTCCTCAAAAATAAACGTAATATTAAACATAATTTCTCCTTTCTTCTTACTGTTCAATCCATATATCCTAAAAGAATCAAACGATTCTTTAATTTTAACAGACCAAAGAGAGAACGCTCCTTCGCAAGCGTCCAGCTCTCCTTTGCGGTTATTACAGAGATTTTCGATATGGCCAATTATCCATATGTGCTGGAAAAAATCTTGCAGACAGATTTATCGCAGGCTGAAAACAGGGCGGCGGTCCAAGAGAATACCCGCATCTATTTACTGGAATGGATCAGAACCGCCCTGGCCTGTTCCCTGTAGAGCGGACGGAACATGACCGCGGCTTCCGGCTCCAATCAGCTCAAGTATACCCTGCCTGTCCCGCTTTGTCAATCGTTGACCGGAGCGGATCTTGAAATGGGAAATATGTAAAAAACTGGAACATTTTCTGCGCTTTTCCTCACAATTAAGATTTGTACCCTCTCCAAGGTTCCGAATTTTCCGGACGAACGCTGGAAAATTTTATCGGAACTGATTGATTCTCTATTCCATCTGTGGTACAATAAAAGCCAATTACATCTCTCCCCTGGTGGAGCCGGTTGGGGCTGCCAGCATTTTACAGCCGCATCCCCGGTGCGCAGTGTGTGTTCCGCGCATAAAATAGAATGTGGCGTGTAAGAGAGGAGGCAAGGAGCGGTTATGGACAAAATATTGGTGATCGACGACAGTATTGTGCAGTGCGAATATCTGCGCTCCATCCTGTGCGACGAATTTGAAATCGTAGTCTGCCAGACCGGCAGGGATGGCCTGCAGACGGCCCGGAACGGGAAGTTCTCCCTGGTGCTTCTGGATATCATTATGCCGGACATGGATGGCTTTATGATCCTCCAGGAGCTGAAGGCCACGGAAATCACGAAGTATATCCCTGTGATTCTGATTACCAGTCTCTCGGATATCCAGCACGAGGAGAAGGGACTGCTGTCCGGCGCGGTGGACTATATCACCAAACCCTTCAGCCCGGTGATCGTACACGCCAGGGTGAAGAGCCATATTCAGTTATACCACTACCAGATGAAGTTTAAGGAGGAGGCGTCCCTGGACGTGCTGACAGGCGTGTCCAACCGGCGGCGCTATGAGGAGGAGTCCGTGGTGAAATGGCGGTCCGCGATCCGCTTCGGCCTGCCCTTTACCATCTGTATGTTTGATATCGACAACTTCAAGACCTATAATGATACCTTCGGCCACCCTGCCGGGGATCAGGTCCTGGCTACAGTGGCCCAGGCCATATCCTCCCGGCTGCATCGGGCAACGGATTTCTTCGCCCGCTATGGCGGGGAGGAGTTCATTGCGCTGTGTACCGGGGACGATGCCCGGCCTATGTTCGAGTATATGACCCAGGTGCGGCGGGCGGTGGAGGACCTGCATATTCCCCATAATCCCGCTGTCCGGGAATGGGTGACGGTCAGCATCGGCGGGATGACCTACTGCCCCCGCGGCGGAGACTCCTATGACACCTACCTGAAGATTGCGGATACAATGCTCTATGACGCCAAACGCTTTGGCCGCAACCGGGTGGTCTGGTCCAACGCTACGATGGAGCAGTGGACAGAGAACACATAATTGTGCGTGCTATGTAAGCATAAAATATGCCGGGGGCGGTTGAAACCGCCCCCGGCTGTCTTTGTTACCGGTCCATAAGGATCAGATTCTGAATGTTGTTCCGTCCGGACCCGCTCTGGAGCAGGTAGACAGAGTAAATGGCGTTGCTGGCAATATCCAGATACAGAGAGCCAAAGGTCTCCTGGGGCGGATAGACGCCCAGCCAGGCGGAATCCATGGTCTCGATATCCGAGGACGCGGGCATGGGCATCAGGTTCGTGTTCGCGTAGAAGAACTGGTAGACGCCGGGCATGATGCGCTTGAAAGCGGCGACCTCCTTGAACTGCAGGTCGGTATACACCACGCGGCCATCGCTCATAATCACATCCAGCGGGCTGGTGTTGCGGGCCAGATTGCCCACCCGGAAATTGGAGTAGCCGTTGGTGGGCGGGCAGCAGCTGTCCTGAATCTGAAGCAGGTCCAGACCGCTGGCGGTGTTGATGATGGCAATGGTGGTGGTGCCGTTGGCCTGGAAGGGCATGGATTTTTGGATGTAGATATAGCCGTCCGTGCCGGACACGGTCACAGTCTGATAACCGGCGTTGACCTGACCGTAATTGGTGGCGGAGGCGTAGTTGAGCATGTTCACAAAGCGGCTGTTGTTGACGAAAATCCGGAAGGGCCGGTAGCCGTAAGCCGCGTTGAGGAACCGTACCCGCGCCCGGCCAGGCCGCACAATGCCGGAAATAATCCCCGGCAGGATGGACACACAGTTCCCGCTGGGACAGAGCCAGCCGCTGTTATTATTGTTATTGTTATTATTGCCTGGACGATTATTCCCGCCGTTGCCGGGATAGACGGGACCGCCCTCGCCGGGATTGGGCAGAGGAATCACCGGCACGCCGCTGGAGTCATTGCCGGGATAGACGGGACCGCCTTCGCCGGGATTGGGCAGGGGAATCACCGCGTCTCCGCCGGAGTCATTGCCGGGATAGACGGGACCGCCCTCGCCGGGGTTGGGCAGGGGAATCACCGCGTCTCCGCCGGAGTCATTGCCGGGATAGACGGGACCGCCCTCGCCAAGGTCGGGCAGAGGGATTACGGCGTCTCCGCCGGCGGCGCGGGCCGCCTGCCCGGAAGGCGCGGCGAATTGATGAAAGCTGTTTTGCTGCATATGCACAAGCCGGAACTGCGAGGTTCCGGCAACCTCCTTTCAGATGCGTCTGGACTATCTTATGCGCGGGAGGCTCGGACTGTGCAGTGCAGAAAGCCCCTGGAAATCCGTCAGACAGATTTCCAGGGGTTTGCTATCGTTCTTCTGAAAGGTATTACCCGACCTTGGGACCGGCGTCCACAACATCCTGGGACATGTGGGTGTACTTCTTGAAGTTTTCCACAAACGCTTTCGCCAGCTCCTTGGCCTTTGCCTCATAGGCGGCCTTGTCGCCCTGCCACTGCAGTTCAGGAATCATCTGCTCGTCGGGCACGCCGGGGCAGGAGGTGGGTACCTGAACGCCGAAATAGGGGTCTGTGACAAACGCGGCCTTCTCCAGCTCGCCGTTAAGGGCGGCAGTGACCATCGCACGGGTATACTTCAGGTTCATCCGCTTGCCGCTGTTGCCGCACCAGCCGGTATTGACCAGGTACACATTTGCGCCGGACTTCTGCACCTTTTCCGCCAGCATGTTGGCATAGACAGAGGGGTCCAGGGGCATGAAGGGAGCGCCGAAGCAGGTGGAGAAGGTGGGGACCGGGGAGGTGATGCCCCGCTCCGTACCGGCCAGCTTGGAGGTGAAGCCGGAGACGAAGTAGTACATGGCCTGCTTCTCATTCAGCTTGGAAATGGGGGGCATGACGCCATAGGCGTCGGCGGTGAGGAAGACCACGGTTTTCGGGGTAGCGCCCACGCCGGGAATAGCGGCGTTGGGGATGTAGTCCACCGGATAGCCCACCCGCGTGTTCTCGGTCAGGCTGCCGTCGGAGTAGTCGGGGACCCTGGTCTCCGGGTCCATGATGACGTTCTCCACCAGGGAGCCGAACTTGATGGCACGGAAAATCTCCGGCTCCCGCTCCTCGGTCAGATCAATGCACTTGGCATAGCAGCCGCCCTCAAAGTTGAAGATGGAGTCGTCCGCCCAGCCGTGTTCGTCGTCGCCGATAAGTTTGCGGTTGGGGTCGGCGGAGAGAGTGGTCTTGCCGGTGCCGGAGAGGCCGAAGAACAGGGCGGAATCCCCGGCGTCGCCGATGTTGGCGGAGCAGTGCATGGGGAAAATACCCTCCTTGGGCATGAGGTAGTTCATCACGGAGAAGACGGACTTCTTGATCTCACCCGCATACTGGGAACCGGCAATGAGGACCATTTTCTTCTCATAGTCAATCATAATCGCGGCCTCGGAGTTGACGTGGTCCCGCTCAGGGATGCACTTGAAACCGGGGGCGCAGATGACGGTGAAGTCAGCTTTGTAGTTTGCCAGCTCCTCTGCGGTGGGACGCAGGAGCAGCTGATGGATGAACAGGTTCTGAGAGGCCAGCTCGTTGATGATCCGGAAGGCTTTGGTGTACTTGGGGTCCGCGCCCGCGAAGCCGTCGAAGATAAAAATCTCGCGGTTTTGCAGGTAGGCCACCATTTTTTCGTACAGGGCGTCAAAGACCTCCTGGGTGGCGGGGACGTTGACCTTACCCCAGGCGATGTCATCGTGGACACCGGCGGAATCGACAATGAATTTGTCGTTAGGGGACCGGCCTGTATATTTGCCGGTGTTGACGCACAGCGCGCCGGTGGCGTTCAGCTGGCCCTCGCCCCTGGCCAGAGCCTTCTCCACCAGCTTTGCAGGGGAAAGGTTCCGGTATACGGCGCTGGGATGGATGATGCCCAGCGCCTCCAAGCCAAAGGTTTCCATCATTTACTTCCTCCTTGAGAGTAAAAGTTGGGTTCCGTCAGAGTGTTTGCGGGTGAAAATCCCGCATCGGGACACCCACTACCGGTATTGTACCCTATGTGTCGAAAAAACGCAACAGGTAATACAAAAAAAGTGGACATGGTCAAAAAATTCTCTTGATCCATTCACCGAACTGATTCCAATAGCCCATGACGAAGATAAACAGGACGATCAGGGGCAGGATATAGCTGACATAGAACCGCACGCCCTTGGGGAACCGCAGCCCCTCCCCCTCATTGGCCTCCGCCAGGAACTTGTCCCAGCCCCAGCCCTTCCGGCTGGTGCAGAAGAGCACGTAGAGCAGGGAGCCCAGGGGCAGGAAGTTCTGTGACACCAGGAAGTCCTCCAGGCCGGACACATCCATCCCCAGCACGGTCAGGCCGGACCACACGTTGAAGCCCAGCACGCAGGGCATAGACAGCAGCAGTATACCCACAAAATTGACCATTACCGCTTTTTGCCGGGACAGGCCCCACCGGTCCATGGTAAAGGAGATGATGTTCTCAAAGACGGCAATCACCGTGGACAGCGCGGCAAAGGACAGGAACAGGAAAAACGCCCCGCCCCACAGCCGTCCCAGGGCCATGTGGTTGAAGATATTGGGCAGGGTGACGAAAACCAGCGCGGGACCCTCTCCGGTGGAGACGCCGAAGGCAGAGCAGGCGGGGAAGATAATCAGCCCCGCGGTAAAGGCCACGCAGGTGTCCAGCACGCCGATGCGCAGGGCCTCCCCGGCCAGTCTGTGCTCCTTCCCGATATAGCTGCCGAAAATGGCGATGGACCCGATGCCCAGGGAGAGGGTGAAGAACGCCTGTCCCATAGCGGCGAAAACAGCCTCGCTCAGAATCCAGTTGCCCTCCGCGTCATAGACCAGGTTTTGGAAATTGGGCTGCAGGTAAAACCGCAGGCCGCCGCCCGCGCCCTCCAGCAGAATGGAGTTGACCGCCAGCACGGCCATCAGCGCAAGCAGGCAGACCATCATCGCCTTGTTCACCCGCTCCACGCCGTTGCGCAGGCCCTGCAGGCAGACGAACATGCCGATGCACACCACGACGGCCATGTATATTGCCATCGTCCACGGCTGGCCCATCAGGCTGCCGAACTGGCCGGCCACGCCCTCCGCGTCCAGGCCCGCGAAATCTCCCCTGAGCATTTTGACAAAGTAGTACAGCAGCCATCCGGCGATGACTGTATAAAACATCATCAGCAGGTAGTTGCCTGCAAGTCCCACATAACTGAACCAGTGCCATTTGCTGCCCTTTGGCTCCAGTGTCTGGAAGGACAGGGCGATGCTCCGGCGGCTGGCCCGGCCCACCGCCAGTTCCATGACCATAACGGGCAGGCCTAAAATCAGGAGGAACAGCAGATACAGCAGAACAAAGGCCGCTCCGCCGTATTTTCCCGTGATATAGGGGAACCGCCAAACGTTGCCCAGGCCGATGGCGCATCCTGCCGAGATGAGCAGAAAGCCCAGGCGCGAGGAAAAGGTCTCTCTTTTTTCCATGTGAAATAGAATCTCCTTTGTTGACAAGTTTCGTATTACTATACCACATCATTGCCGTTTTGCCAAGAGCGTTTCCGGCGGTGGAAACGCTTTTCGTCCCGCTGCGGCAGAGGCTCCGGCATTCCCCGCGCCGTTGGGACAGAAAAAGCCCTTGTCAATCCAGACGGAATTTGATAGAATAATATTAATACTCAAATTTACTCAGTTACAGTATAGGAAAGAAAGGAGACCTGGCCGATGGAATTTGACGAACTGAAGAAGGGGTTTTGGGGATACCGGCGGGAGGACGTCATCCGCTATGTGGAGGAGCAGGAGGCGGAGACGGTGAAGCAGCTGGAGCGGCGGGACGCGAAGCTGGCGGAGAAGGACAGCCAGCTGGAGGAAAAGGAGTCCCATCTGGTCCAGCTGGAGACCAAGTATGAGGACCGGATCAGCGATTTGGAGAAGGAGCTGGTAGAGCTGCGGAGAGCGCAGCGTCAGCGGGAGGAGAGCATCCGGAAGGAGCAGGAGGCCCAGGAGGCGTTGGAAGCCGCCATACGCCGTCAGAAAGCGGAGCTGGACATGTATTCCGCCAAAATCGGGGAGATGCGGCAATCCCTGCGGGAGATGCTGTGCGCCATCGACGGCAAGGCGCAGGAGGCGGAGCGGCTGCTCGGCTCTGCCAAGGACGCGGCGCCTGTACCGGTCCCTGTTGAAGCCGCCGGTCAGGATAGGACCCCCAAACGCGCCAAAAAGGGGAAGGTCCAGCGTTCCGCCAAGGGACAGGATGCCGCTGCATCCGGCAATGCGCCCAAAGAGCCGCAGGCACAGCCGGTTTCTTCCGAACAGCCGTCCAAGCGGCCTGACCTTGTTTTGCAGGAGAGCGACACATGGAAAAAGCTGCTGTCCATGTAACCTGGAACATACATACGCATATAGGCCGGCAGAAAAACAGAGGAGCAGGTCCCGCATGGTACGGCGGGGCCTGCTCCTTTGGAATTGCTTTATGACAGCCAACAGGAAAACGCTTACAGGAGGGACCGGTTCATCAGATGATACAGCATCACCGCCGCCTCCGCTCTGGTGGCGCTGCGTCCGGCGGCGAAATCGCCGCCGGCCCCCACCATGCCCAGACCCTGGGCCAGCGCGGCATAGCCCAGCAGGTCCGCCGGAATCTGGTCCCGGTCGGCATAGGAGCAGGTAAAGATCCCCTGCAGCCTGGCTGTGCTGCCGAAGCCCGCGCCGTTCAAAAGCATGCGGACCGTCTCGCCGCGGGTCATAACCTTGCCGTCCTCCCGTTCCCCGCGGGTCAGAATACCCAGGGAATAGGCGTAGCTGTAGAGGGCGTCGGTCTCCTGATTCTCCGGATCGTAGCGGTAGCTGCCTGCGCTGGCCAGCAGCTCCACCAGATCGCGCTGGGTCAGCTCCTTCCGGGGCTGGCATGTGCCGCCGGACCAGCCGATGCCGTAGCTGGCCAGCTCGTTAAGCTGCGTTCCGGCCCAGTGGTCCGCCGTGTCGCTGTAGGACAGCGCGCCGGTGGATTTAATCTCCGGATACACCACGCTGCCGCTCTTGGCGTCCACGCCGGAGGCGGGCCTTTTTTCCTCCAGGGCGTAGGACAGCTTCAGTTGGTAGAAATAGGAATAGCCCTTATCAATCAGCGGCACGGCCTCCGGCATACCGGGGTCCAGCTTCACCGGAATACTCCGGTAGGCCAGGGCCACGGCGTAGTGGCGGAACCAGGCGTTCAGCCCGGCGGCGGCGTCCACGATGCCCTCCGCGCTGTCAAAGACCACGTCCTCGGTCCAGGTGCGGTCCAGGCGGCTGATGGAGCCGTCTGTCATGTCCACAGCTACGTGCAGGCTGTTTTCCGGGAAGAAGTATCCGTTTTCCTTCTGGGCGAACTGAAAGCTGTGGGCGCTGCTGCGGCTGCCCTCCTCCCAGGGAGAACTGTCATACAGGGCGGTCGCGGCAAACGCTTCGCCCCACAGCTCCTTCAGAAACGCCTCTGCGGTTTTCCGGGCGTCTTCCGCGCTGACAGTGGCTTTCCGGTCCTTCGAATAGGGGACGCTGGAGTAGACCGCCAGCAGTGCGCCGGTCTTGCCGTCACAGGTGACGGTGCGCCGCCAGATGTTGTCTCCGTCCTTGCGGCTGTAAGTCAGCTGGGCGCGGATTTCCTCTGTCTCCCGGTCCAGGGAGTAGCTGGCGGAACCGAGGGTATACTTGTCCAATCCCAGGACGCGGATGTTCTGCAGCTCCTTGTCAAGAGCTTCTTTATCCAGCACATCCTCCATCTTGGAGATGCCGGACAGCTCCGCCTGGGACAGTCCGCCGTTCGCTGCCGTATCCATCGCCGCCCCTTCCGGCGCGGCCCCGGCGTCCGCCATAGAGCTGAACTCTTTTCTGAAGCCGTCAGAATCGACCGACTCATAGAGCTCTGTCAGATTCACCAACTTGCCCGTCTGGGCGTCCACATAGTATTGGTCAGTGGGCTCCGGCAGGTAGTGCAGCGACGCCTTGTTGGCGTCCGGGTCCAACACGTACTCCAGCCGCATTTTCAGCGTCTGCTTCAGCTGCTCTCCCGCCGCGCTCTGCGACGCCGCCGGCTTGGAGGATGGAACGCCGCCGGTGGTGTTCTGTTCCAGGCTTTCCCGGTAGAAATATGTCACCTCTCCGTCGTCAGCCCGTACGGTGACGGAGAAGGTGAGGGGGGAGTCCACGCCGTTCAGCCGGATTTTACCGGTGAAGCGGTGGCTGGACATACTCAGCCGGGAGCTGTCCTGATCGGAGAACTGGGCGTTCTCCTGGGAATCCAGTACCTTTTTCAGAAACGCCTCCGCAGACTTTTGGGCCTGCTCTCTGGATACGGCGGGGAAGGTGGGGACGATTCCTCCGCCGTTGGCAGAGGGGGCGTCGGCCTCCTCGCTGAAGACATGGTACCGGAGGATTTTACCGCTCTCCGCAGCCTCCGCCGAGATTTTCTTACCGTTCCCGCTCCAGTTCAGATTCCAGGCCGTGCCAAGCTCGTTTTCCATCAGCTCGCCGTAGAACTCCTCATACTGGTCTCCGATGCCCAGCGTGGCTTTGACCTTTTCCGTCACCTGGGCCAGACGCCGGTCGGTACTGCTCTTTTCCGGCGCAGAACTCTCGGCTGGAGCCGGGGCGTCCACTTCCGCAGCCGCGGCGGCAGGGGTGGCCAGGGACAGCGTCAGGGCGGCGGACAGGACCATGCTCATGAATTTTTTCATCGTTTTCTGCCTCCTTTACTTTATGAAATGGGGTTCCTAATGGTTATGACGCAGCAGAGCGAGAAATGTTCCATGAAGCGGAAAATTTAATCCATGGGCATCAGCCCGGAGGCCAGGTCATATCCCGTCCGGCCAGGACGTGGAAATGCAGATGGGGTACCGTCTGCTGGCCGGCCTGGCCGATGTTGGACACCACCCGGTAGCCCGGACCCGCAAATCCCAGCTCATCCGCCAGCTTGGCAATGACGGCGAAGATATGCCCCACAATGCGGGCGTTTTCATCGTTCACGGCGGACACAGACTGGATATGCTCCTTTGGCACCACCAGGAAGTGGGTGGGAGCCTGGGGAGAGATGTCGTGGAAAGCATAGCACAGATCATCCTCGTAGACCTTGCTGCTGGGAATCTCCCCGGCAATGATTTTGCAGAATAAGCAGTCAGACATGGCGTTACCTCCTAATTATGGCTGTTCCGGGATGACGGCAAAGAATGTCAGGCCGGCATCGCTGTCGTTGATGAGGCTGTGGGTGTGGCCCTTGGGGCAGTAGTGGCAGGAGCCGGCGTGCAGGACTTCCGTCTGGCCGTCGCAGATGACTTTGCCGTCGCCGCTGAGGACATGGATGATTTCGCTGTTGGTCTCATGGGTGTGCATACCAATCGACGCGCCCGGCTCCAGATGTCCGGACATGATTTTGACCAGCGGGTCCACAAACATACGGGCGGCGGTGACTTTTTCCCCGCCGCGGAAACAGGGGATTTTCTGTTCTTCCAGAGTTGAAAAATCAATCAGCATAGTGGGATTCCTCCATCTGTATTATTGTGCCTTTTCCAGCGCGGCCAGTCTGTTGGGGTGCGCCTTGACAACGCTTTTCAGGACAGATATATCTTCGGTCATTTTTTCTTCAATGTTCACATGCTCCTCCTTCAAAGCCTGTTGTATTACTTCGCTTTCTCATTGACGAAATCATCCAGAGCTGCCAGCGCGTCGTCCAGCTTAAGCAGGTCGGACCCGCCGCCCATGGCGCTGTCAGGCCGTCCGCCGCCCTTGCCGCCGCAGATGGGCGCAATGGTCTTGATAATCTCCCCGGCCTTGACGCCGCGGGCCACGGCCTCTTTGCCGCAGATTGCCTGGAGGATAATCTTGCCGTCGTTCACGCCCGCCAGCAGAGCTACTACAGAGGCGTCCTTATCCCGGAGGAAGTCGCCCATTTTCCGCATATCGTCCGTTGTAAGGCCGGGCCGGGACATGGACACCACATGCAGGCCCTTGACCGTCTTTGCATTCAGCAGGAACTGGTCCGCCTCACTGAGGAACTGCTTGGCCTTCAGCTTGTCGATGGTCTGCCGCAGCTCCCGCACCTCGGCGGTCATCTGGCTGGCCCGTTCCCGCAGGTCGGCGGGCTTGACCTTCAGCTCAGCAGCGGCCTTGAACAGCATATCCTGGGCCGCGTTCATCACGTTGACGGCTTTCTTTCCGGTGGCGGCTTCAATGCGGCGTACGCCGGAGGCCACGGAAAATTCGCTGTCGATGTGGAACAGCCCCGCCTTTGCGGTGTTGTCCAGATGGGTGCCGCCGCAGAACTCCACCGAATAGCCGCAGCCCATGTTCACCACGCGGACAATGTCCCCGTATTTCTCGCTGAACAGCGCAATGGCTCCCGTCTTCTTGGCCTCCTCAATGGGCATCTCCCTGGCCTCAACGGCGTACCCCTCCAGGATGGCGTCGTTCACAATACGGGACACCTCGCCCAGCTCCTCTGCCGTCAGGGCGGCAAAGTGGGTGAAGTCGAAGCGGAGGTAGTCCTCGTCTACCAGGGAGCCGGCCTGATGGACATGATCGCCCAGCGCTGTGCGCAGGGCCTTGTCCAGCAGGTGGGTGGCGGTATGGGCGCGCATGATGGCCCGGCGGCGGTCCGTGTCAATGGAGACCGTCACCGCCCCGCCGGTCTGGAAGGAGCCGGAAGCAACAACGCCATAGTGGAGGTATTTGCCGCCCTTGTTCTTCTGCACGTCCCGGACGGTAAACACACCGGTTTCTCCCTTGATCGTACCGTGGTCGGCCACCTGACCGCCCATTTCCGCATACATGGTGGTCTGGTCCAGCACCAGAATTGCCTCCACACCGGCGGCAATCTCCGTGCGGAACTCATCGTCCGCCACGATGGACAAAATCTTTGCGCCGGTCTCCGCCTGGTTGTAGCCCACGAACGCCGTAGCCGGCACGTCCTTGCCGAACTCAATACCGGCCCAGCCCAGGTCGCCCAGGGCCTCCCGCGCTTTCCGGGCGCGGACGCGCTGCTCGTCCATCAGCTGCCGGAAGCCATCCAGGTCCACCGCCATGTCCTCTTCCTCCACCATCTCCGCCGTCAGGTCGATGGGGAAGCCGTAGGTGTCGTAGAGCTTGAAGGCGTCCGCTCCAGAGAAGGTTTTCTCGCCCTTTTCCTTGTGGCCGTCCAGCATCTCCGTAAAAATCCGCATACCGCTGTCGATGGTCTTGGCAAAGCTCTCCTCCTCCATCCGGATCACGCGGGTAATGTACGGCTCTTTCTCCTTCAGGTCCGGGTACGCGCTGGCGTTCTCCTGGATGACCACCGCGCAGACTTCAAACAGGAACGGCTTATCCACCCCCAGCAGCTTGCCGTGGCGGGCGGCGCGGCGCAGCAGGCGGCGCAGCACGTACCCGCGGCCCTCGTTGCTGGGCAGCACGCCGTCGCAGATCATCATGGTAGCGGAGCGGATGTGGTCGGTGATGACCCGCAGGCTCACGTCCTTCTGATGGCTCTGACCATAGGTCGCGCCGGTGATTCCGCTGACCTTGCGGGTAATATTCATCACCGTATCAATATCAAAGAGGGACTCCACGTTCTGGCTCACGCAGGCCAGACGCTCCAGGCCCGCGCCCACGTCGATGTTCTTCTGCTTCAGCTCGGTGTAATTGCCCTGGCCGTCGTTGTCGAACTGGCTGAACACGTTGTTCCAGACCTCAATATACCGGTCGCAGTCGCAGCCCACGGTGCAGCCCGGTTTACCGCAGCCGTACTCCGGACCGCGGTCATAGTAGACCTCGGAGCAGGGGCCGCAGGGACCGGAGCCGTGCTCCCAGAAGTTGTCCGCCTTACCGAAGCGGAAAATGCGCTCAGCCGCGATGCCCACGTCCTTGTTCCAGATTTCAAACGCCTCCTCGTCGGCGGGCGTGGTCTCGTCCCCGGCAAAGACGGAGGGATAGAGCCGGTCTGCCTCCAGCCCCAGCCACTCCGGGCTGGTCAGGAATTCCCAGCACCAGGCGATGGCCTCCTTTTTGAAGTAGTCTCCAAAGGAGAAGTTGCCCAGCATCTCAAAGTACGTGCCGTGGCGGGAGGTCTTGCCGATGTTTTCAATGTCGCCGGTACGGATGCACTTCTGACAGGTGCAGACCCGGTGGCGGGGCGGTTCCACTTCGCCGGTGAAGTAGGGCTTCATGGGGGCCATGCCGCTGTTGATCAGCAGCAGGCTGGCGTCGTTCTGGGGGATGAGGGAGAAGCTGGGCAGGCGCAGGTGCTCCTTTGTCTCGTAGAACTTCAGGAACATTTCACGGATTTCATTGACTCCATATGACTTGTGCATGGGAATATATCTCCTTTACAAATAGATTATTGCTGCTCTTTGGGGAGCCGGTTGGCTTCTAAACCAATATTATCCATTGCCGCCTGGCCTGAACCCTCAAACCGGAAAGAGAGTCCGGCAATCCGGCTCAGATCGAAGCTCTCCCCCTCCGGGACGAAAGCCTCGCCAGGAATGGCAACGGTTGCAAACGCTTTTTTGTACGCGCAGGTGCGGAACACAAAATCCAGCTTGTCCGTCCGCACCGGCAGGATGGGGAAGACCACGGAAAAATCACCGATACGGGCCGCGGCCTTGTTTCCGTCCGCGTCCGTCAGCTCCACCGTGCCGTCAATCCGCTCATAGCGGCCGTTTTCAACCGCCCTGCTGTCCAGGTCGCAGAGGTCGAAGGACACCGACAGCCCGGTCATATCCAACGCCGGAAACGAAATCTCATACCGGCCTCCACTGCCCCACCGCAGTCTGAGCGCGTGGGTATCCTCGCCGCCGAAGCCCATCAGCTCCTCGGTCCACAGCCCGACGCCCTCCGCCGACAGAACCCCACCCTCTATGGTAGCCGTTTCCAGGTCGGAATCCTCCTCAAAGTCGGCGATGGGTACAAAGGACGAGCTCTCCCAGCACTGCACATATACCGTCTCCGGCAGCTGCGCCGCGTAAGCGGACCAGTCCGTCAGCAGGGACCGGCAGCTCTGGTCGTCCAGCAGGGTCACGTCTAAAAAGATTTTCACAAACAGACACGCAATCCGCTGCTGTTCCGTCTCCGGCATCAGTCCCTCCACATTCAGCAGGGCGGCGAAGGGACCGCTCTGGTCAAAGGCCCCCCACAGGGAATTGAACTGTCCGTGGTTGGCTCCGGCTATGTACAGCGCGGTCTTCAGATAGTCCCCCTGACCGGTGAAGGATATGTTCTCATATTGGGCCATGCCCATAAAATTGCTCACATCCCGGTCCGCCGCGCCGTGGAGCAGCAGATAGTTCACGTCCTCCAGCTCCACGCTGTGCCCGGCGGGCTTGTACTGGTTCACAGTGGGCGCAATGGCGATGATGGACTTGATATTGTAGTTGTAATCAAAGGCGATGGCTCCGTTTTCCGGGTAGCGGTCGTAGCGGTTGAAGAGGTATGCCGTGGCCACCATTTCGCCGCCCCGGCTGTGTCCGGCAATGGCGATCCGCTCCTTGTCCAGCATCCGGTACAGCGGGTGCCCCCATTGCCTGCCGTATTGCAGCAGCAGGCCGATATGCTCCAGCAGCAGCACCGCCCGGCCCGCGTTCTCGCCGGTAAGCATGTTGCAGGCGTTCTGGTCCACCGACACCACCACGTAGCCGTGGGACGCCAGGTACCGGCCCAGATAGTCGTAGCCCAGATAGGACTCGGTGGTAATCTCGTGGTTGCCGTGGGCCATGAAAAGCACGGGACAGTCCCTGCCGTCCGCCGGGTACCACACCCGGCCCGCCATAGGCACGGCGTTCAAATCGTAGTCCCAGTAGGCGTCCACATAGCTGCCGGTGAGGCCGTCGGTGTTCCGGCTCATGTACCGGGACAGATTGACCGTCCCGGCCTCCCAGTCCGTCCCAGGGCCGTAGTCCAGCATTTCCGGCTCATGGGGTCCCGGCCCCATGGACCGCTCCAGCAGGGAGGAGGCCGCGTCCGGATGGGGGTTCAGGGCCAGATAGCGGGGAATATAGTTGTCGCTGAAGCCGTCGGTAAACAGAAATACCGCCAGCAGCGCTGTCCCGGATGCGGAGAGCAGCGCTGCCGCAGCAACGGCCCCCGTCGTGCGCCGCCAACGAAGCAGGCTCCACCAGGACGCGGCCAGCAGCCACAGCAGAGCCGTCACAGCGGCGGCGAACAGCCAGACCCGGTAAGTCCAGCCCTCCCCCGCGCCCCGCCACACCGTATGCGCGATGGAGCCGAGGAGCAGTCCCAACGCCGGCAGCCATCCGAGACTGCGGCCCAAAGTCAGCCGAAGCAGTTTACGCGCCAGCCAGAAGGCCAGCTCCAGAGCCGTCAACGCCGCCGCGCAGGTCACAGCGTACCCCACGCCCTGGGGCCAGTAGGTGGCGGCAAAGCCGGTTCCAATCACCAGCGCGCCAACAACAGCGCTCAGCTGGCAGAGGGCGGGCTCCGTGCCGCCGAAATGAGAGACAATCCAGCTGCGGCAGCGCAGGAAAAGAGAGCCGCATCTGGTCAGCAGGGTATTCAATCCAGTATCCTCCGTTGGTGGAAATAGTGGCCGTATGGCTATGATTTTTTGATTTCCAGTCCGATCAGGCACAGGTTCGGGTCAAAGGCCAGCCGCGCCAGCACGTTGTCCTCCGAGAACTTGCAGTACAGCACCGCCACGCCGTAGGACTCGCCGTTGGAAGTCTGGCCGGTCGCCATACGGCTGTCGATCTGCTTATACACCCCCGCACCGTCCAGCTGCCGCAGGGCCAACGCCTGGATCTCCTCCGGGGAAGTGTCCGCCGCCACATCCGGGCGCAGGTATCCGTACACGGCGTCGTAGTCGCCCTCCACCAGCTCCAGCAGCACCTCCTGACCCCTTTGCAGCAGCGTATCCTCTGACATGCCATCCGGCAGGGGCTTTCCCTGACAGGCGCACAGCAGTCCTGCGCAGAGCAGGGCCAGACAGAGCGCAATCCATTTTTTCAAACCGTCAGCTCCTTTCCCGTAAAAGAAAATACCCCCGCCACCTGAAATAGGGGCGAAGGTATCCGCGGTACCACCCTAATTATCCCCCTTGTGGGGACATCTCGTCAGCCCGATAACGGGGGCTAGGCGTGCGGCTCATCGCCGCCGGCTCGGAAGTGGCTGTACAGGACGGCGCTGCCGCAGGGCTTGCACTCTCCCCCGCTCGCTCAGGCGGCCATTCCTGGACTGGTTTCCTCATCGCAATTGCATATCTTCCCGTATTATAGCATAGAAACTCCGCTTGTCAACAGGATGATTTTACAGAAACCGCACTTAAAATTATGACCGGCGCCGCCGCTCCCTTTGGAACGGCGGCCTTTTTGTGCGATTTGCCGAACAAAAAGCGGTCAACTTGTTCAAATCTACAAAACTGCCGGAAGAGGCAAAATAGAGCTTGACATTTTGCCTTAGTTTGGTATTATGTATATGACGACTGAAACGTATATAACGAATGAGATGATACGTGGTCAACCAACGGGAAAGAAAGGTGATGAGGATGAATCAAATTATTCTGGCCTCCCATGGCGGGCTGGCTGCCGGTATGCGCAGCACATTGGAGCTGATTGTGGGAGAGGTCCCCCATGTTCACGTCCTGTCCGCTACGCGGGATGAGACAGAATCCGTCCTGGAGGGCGCACGGCGTCTGCTGGAGAGCTTTGCTCCGGAAGACCCGGTCTACATTCTGACCGACCTGCTGAACGGGAGCGTCAACAACACGCTGCTGGCCCTGCTGGCGGAGTACCCGCAAGTGCGGATCGTGTGCGGAATGAACGCATGTCTTGCGCTGAACATGGCCGCGGAAGACGGACCCATCAGCAGCGAACTGCTGGAGGAGTTTATCCGGCAGGCACAGGAGCAGATTGCCGACTGTAACAAACTGCTGCAAAACGCGGCGGAAAATGAGGAGGATGACCTATGATCAAATTGGTACGGCTGGACTACCGTCTGCTGCATGGGCAGGTGGTGTTCGCGTGGACCGGACACACCAGTGCGCAGCGTATTATTGTGGTGGATGACGACGCCGCCACGGACAGCCTGAAGAAATCCGCTCTTTCCCTCAGCAAACCCGCCGGCGTGCGGCTGAACATTTTCACCCTGGAGACCGCTCTGTCCAAGATGCCCAAGGTGGAGACCCTGCAGGAGAATATCATGTTCATCTTCGGCAATGTCGCCGCGCTCAAGGCATTCTGCGACGCATACCCCAAGATCAAGGAGATCAACTACGGCGCCACCGCCAACCGCCCCCAGACCAAACAATACGGCCAGTCCATTTTCCTGACGGAAGAGGAGATTGCCCAGACCTGCGGCCTGCGGGATGCAGGAATCCGGATTTTCATGCAGCAGACTCCCAGCCACAAGGAAGAACCCCTGAAGCTCTAATTCAACAAGGAGGAACGGCAATATGCTTCTTACATCTCTGCTGCTTGGTCTGGTAGGCGTCTTCTGCATTCTGGACTCCCGCCTGCTGGGCCGTCTGAACTTTGAGCGTCCGCTCATCACCTGTACCATTGTGGGGCTGCTGCTGGGCAATCTGCCGGTGGGGCTTGCGGTGGGCGCGTCTATCGAGCTGATGAGCTTGGGCCTGGTGGTCATCGGCGCGGCTGCGCCGCCGGACATGAATATGGCGGCGATCATCTGTTCTGCCTTCGCCATTCTCACCGACGCCAGCACGGAGACGGCGCTTGCGCTGGCCATCCCTATCGCCGTCCTGGGTCAGATGCTGGGCGTGCTGATGCGCACCATCCTGTCCAACCTGACCCACGTGGCGGACAAATCCATCGCGGACGGCAACTTCCGCCGCGCCCGGAGTATGCACATTGTATGGGGAACGCTTCTGTATTCCCTGATGTACTTCATCCCGATTTTCCTGGCCGTCTATCTGGGGACCGACTTCGTGCAGAAGCTGGTGGAGGTCATCCCCACGTGGCTGACCGACGGCCTGAACCTGGGCAGTAAATTCCTCACCGCCTATGGTATTGCCCTGCTGCTGTCCAGTATGCTCAACCGCGACCTGACCGTTTACTTTCTCCTGGGCTTCTTCCTGGTGGGTTACATCGGCCTGAACATCACCGCCATTGCCATTTTCGCCTGTATCCTGGCGTTTATCCTCACCGGTCTGAAATTCCGGGGCGGTGCGGCTGCTGCTGCGGGCGGCGTACCGGCGGCGGATGATTACGACCCGTTGGAAGACGATCTTTAAGAAGGAGGCAAGAGAGTTATGGGTAAAAACGGAGATTTCAAGAAATTCTGGCAGTTTACATGGCGGTCCTGGGCTATTCAGGCGTCGTGGAACTATGAGCGGCAGATGAACATGGGCTTTCTCTACGGCATCGCCCCCACGCTGGACCGTCTGTATCCCGATGAGAAGGACCCCCAGCAGCTGGCGCACAAGAAAGAGGCGTACCAGCGTCACATGGCCTTCTACAACTGCACGCCCCAGACCAGCGCGTTTACGCTGGGCCTGGCCTCGTCGATGGAGGAGCAGTATGCCGCTGACCGGGAAAATTTCAATCCCGACACCATCAACGCCGTGAAGACCTCCCTTATGGGACCGCTCTCCGGCATTGGCGACAGCTTTTTCCAGGGTACCATCCGCATCATCGCCTTCGGCCTGGGCATCCAGCTGGCCCAGCAGGGCAGCATTCTGGGGCCGATTCTGGCTATGCTGATCTCCTTTGTTCCGTCCTTTGTCGTGACCTGGTTTGCGGGGAAGCTGGGCTATACCATGGGCAGCAAGTATCTGACCAAGCTCCAGGGCGGCATGATGGATCAGCTCATGTACATCTGCGGCATCGTCGGACTGATGGTCATTGGGGCGATGGTGGCCAGCATGGTGGGGATCACGACGCCCCTTGCCTTTGAGAGCGCGGGGCTTGTCCTGCAAGATATTGTGGACTCCATTCTCCCCCACACCCTGGACCTGGCGGTCGTGATGGCCATGTATGTCATGATCAAAAAGCGTTTCCGGACCGGCTGGCTGCTGGCGATCTGCATTGTTGGCGGCATCATTGTCAATTTTCTCGGCATTCTGATCTGATTTTTGCGTTCCTGTGCAAACTGCACCAACTATATGACTCACTTTATATTTCAGGAGGAATAATCCATGTACAACATCGACATGAACAAAGTCAAGGACATCGTCTCCGGCATCACTGCCAGACAGACCATCGAAAATGTAGCCTTTGTGGGCTGCGGCGCGTCCAAGAGCGAGCTGTATCCGGGCAAGTATTTCCTTGCCAACGCCTCCAAGAAGCTGCGGGTGGCCCACTATACCGCCAGCGAGTTCAACACCGACACCCCCGACTGGCTGGGCAGTGCCACTGTGGTCATCACAGCTTCTTTGGGCGGCGCCACCCCTGAGACCGTGGAGGCCAACTCTGTGGCCAAAGCCGCCGGAGCAACGGTAATCGCCGTCACCCACGCCGCCGGTTCCCCCCTGACGGTCGAGGCCGACTACTCCATCATCCACGGCTTTGAGGCCAATTACGCCGCCAAGCTGGAAAAGATGGGCTATGTCATGGCGTTGGCTCTGGAAATCCTCCAGCAGACCGAGGGCTATGACCGGTACGAAAAGATGCTGGCGGGCTTTGACAAGGTCTTCGAGCTGGCAGAGAACAGCGCCCAGGCGGCGAAGAAAGCCGCCAAGGAGTTTGCCGTCAGATATGCCGACGCTCCTGTGATCTACGTCATGTCCTCCGGCGCTTCCGCCGAGGTCGCCTATTCCACCTCCATCTGCCTGATGATGGAAATGCAGTGGATCAACTCCGGCTCCTTCCACGCCGGTGAGTTCTTCCACGGTCCCTTTGAAATTGTGGACAAGGACGTCCCCTTCATCCTCCTGATGAACGACGGCAAGACCCGCTCTGTGGATGCCCGCGCCCTGACCTTCCTCCAACGGTTTGACGCCATGACCACCGTGGTGGACGCAAAGGACTACGGCCTGTCCGGCGTGGTGGGCGATGTGGCGACCTACTTCGACCCCCTGCTGCACACCGCTGTGTTCCGTGTCTACGCCGAGGAGCTGAGCTACGCCCGGCAGCATCCCCTCACCAAACGCCGCTATATGTGGAAGCTAGAGTATTGATAAGATGTAACCCTGTGGAGGCGGCTGGTTTCAGCCGCCTCCGTTTGCAGAAAGGAGCACAGTGATGGTAAAAGGAATTATATTTGATATGGACGGCGTTCTGGTGGACACCGAGGCATTTTACCGGCAGCGTCGGGAGGAATTTCTCCGGCGCATGGATTTCGCGGTACAGGAAACGGCGGATTTCACCGGTTCCAATGAGCGGGCAATCTGGGAGGCCCTGGTCCCGGCGGACGAGGAGTTCCGCAGCCAGATGCTCATGGGCTACCGCGCCTACCGGCGGCTGCATCCCGCCCCCTATCGGGAATTGATGAATCCGCAGGTCCCGGAGCTGTTCGCGCAGTTGAAGGACAAGGGGCTGAAAACAGGCATTGCGTCGTCCTCGGACCGGGAGGCGGTGGTCCGGATGACCGAGGCCGCCGGTGTGACCCGTTTGGTGGACTATATCATCAGCGGTCAGGACTGCACTGCCCACAAACCGTCGCCGGAAATTTACCTGCGGGCGTTGGAGGCGTTGGGGCTGATGTCTGACACTGCTGTTGCAGTGGAGGATTCTGCCACCGGCATTGCCGCTGCAAAGGGAGCCGGACTCCGCGTTTATGCCCTGCGGCCCCGGCACGGGGAGGCGATAGACCAGAGCGCGGCGGATGCTGTGCTCGACAGCTTGGCGGACGTGTGGAAATTTCTCTGATTTCTCCCGCTATATGCAGCAGCGCATATCAATGAGGGTTGAATGTCATTCGTAATGCGAATCAAGGTTTGCACAAAAGAGCAGCGAGAGCGGCGGCAATAGGCCCAAAGACATGAAGGAGCAGGCCAGACAGGGAGCGGACCAAAGAGGCAGTTTGTGCCTATAAACGAAAGTTGAATGTCATTCGCTTTTGTGGTATACTGAACTCGTGATAAATCGACAAATTATATATTGTTTTGGATAAAAGGATGGAGTACAATAGAAGGACAAACATATTGCGAGGTGTCTTATGAAAAAATTTGTGCTGTACCGTTCGTTAAAGGGCGGAAAAATTGACCGGGATTTAGGTAAGCATGAGCTGGTCGGCGTTGAGTACGGCGAGGACATCGACGCTGTGACCGATACATTGATC
>JAAWQS010000181.1 GCA_022800665.1 Oscillospiraceae bacterium | reverse complement strand
AAACGATAAATCTTTGGGGGAAGCCATCCTGTCTTTGATTCACAAAATCAGAATCGTAGACAAGACCTTCTTAGAGCTGGCTGTTGAAGACCCGTTTTTCCATCGGATAACAAAGGTCTCCGATTTGTTATAACAGGGAGCTGTTTATGAAACCTATCAGAGTTCTTCACCTGGCATCGCCAGGGATCGGCGGTATTGAAAACTACATATTCAGTCACTATAAGTATATGGATCAGAGCCACTTCAAATTTGACCTTCTCACACAGAATCGTGGGCTGAAGAATGCAAAGGAATTCCAGCAATTTAACTATAAGGTAAAACTTCTTCCCACTACGGCGGCAAAGGATAGAGAGCTTTTTATCCGGGAAGTCAAGGAAATTCTTACAGAGGGCCGATATGATGTATTCCATCTCAATACCTGCTATTGGACCGGCTTCCTGTTGGAAGAAATTGCACAGGAAGTTGGAGTCCCCAAAGTGATTGTCCACTCCCACTCTTCCTTTATTGATGAGAATGATCCCGATAAAAGAGAACGGCTCCTGCGCCGTCATGAGGAAATCAAGGCGGTTTTTCCTGCCGGTCTGGCAACCGATTTTTGGGCTTGTTCCGGGACAGCGGCAGACTGGCTGTTTGGTCCGCAAATCCCAAGAGAGCAAATCAAGATTATGAAAAATGCCATAGAATTGGAGCGGTTTCAGTTTAGCCGGCAAAAAAGAGAGCAAATGCGGGCAGAGTTGGGCCTTGAGAATTCACTGGTACTAGGTACGACTGGTCGGCTGACATACTCCAAAAACCACCTGTTTTTAATCGAAGTCTTTGCAGCGTTTTTGAAAGTCTATCCATCCGCAAAACTGCTGGTGGTCGGAGATGGGGAACTGCGCCCGGAGATAGAGAAGCAAATACAGTGCAGATGCTTGGAGGATTCCGTACGGCTGTTGGGATGGTGTACAAATGTGGAGGACTATTTACAGGCTATGGATATTTTCTTGCTGCCATCCAGATTTGAAGGCAATCCTGTTTCTTTAATGGAAGCTGCGGCCTCTGGACTGCCCTGTGTGATTGCTGAAGGTATAACGGAGGAAACGCAGATTTCGGAAAATATCCGGCGTGTGCCGCTGAAAATTGCGGAGTGGCTGACTACATTAGAATTGGTATCAGAAAAAAATCCTGACCGGCGGACTGGCACGGATATTGTTCGGGACGCTGGGTTTGACGTCAAGCGTCAAGCAAAGAAGCTGGAAAAGCTCTACACGGAGGAAATGTAAATGTCAGACAACACAAAGTATATTTTGTTTGGAGCTGGAGATATAGGAAAAAAAGCCCTGCGCTGTATCGGCCCTGAGAGGGTAGATTTCTTTGTTGACAACAGCACGGCAAAGATTGGCACGATTGTAGAGGGCATCCCTGTGATTTCCTTTGATGAGCTGAAAAAAATTCATATGGGATTTCAAATTGTTATTGCGGTTGACCCCAAAAAATATTTCGTACTTGCCGCCCAATTAGATGATGCGGGTATACGCAATTATGTACCTTTTCTGAATTTAGAGGGCAGTGCAGATGAATTGCCGCCAGTATCTGTTACAAAAACTGGGGCCAGTCTCCTCCAAGGGAAGAAAAAAGTCCTGATGGCAGCATATTTTTTCCCGCCGTTAGGAGGGTCGGGCGTGTACCGCTCCATAAAGTTTGTAAAGTATCTGCGGGATTTCAATTGGGAACCGACGGTTATTTCTACAGATCAGGTCCCGCCTGACCAAAATTATATGGATGAAAGTCTGACGGCGGAGATACCGGACGGTGTGGAAGTTATCCGTGTGCCGGATTTTATTGGAACACTTCGGAAAACTTCTTTCCCAGATTACAAAGATGACATCTTGGAATTCCTGGGTAGCGTTCTGAAAAAGGACAAAACTGCAGCCGCTGTTTTTGACTCCCTCCGAGGGAACAGAACAGGAGAAGCAGAACTGCTGACCTGCCCCTGCGCAGCTTTGACATGGGCGTATGATGTTGTGCGGTATATCGAGAAAAATATAGATATACATCAATTCCAGGTTATTTATACCACATCAGGTCCGTTCAGTGCTCATCTAATCGGCGCGTATTTCCAGAGCAAATATGGCATCCCATGGGTAGCCGACTATCGGGACCCATGGACACAAAACGCAGCTTTTGATTATGATACAAACAGCATATGGTACAAATTATTTTCTGCGCTGGAATCTATCTTTCTGCATCAGGCAGACTGCAGTTTAACTGTGGCACCGGATTTAGCAGAAACCTATATCGACCGCTTCCAATTAGAGAGAAACAAAATGGTCTGTATTACCAACGGATATGATGAAGCGGATTTTAGAGCGGTTGAACTGCCCCCAAATCCTATGCAATACTTTATCATCAATTACAGCGGTTTGATCTATGGCCAAGGACGCAGTATTGTACCGATTTTGAAGGCGCTACAGCAACTTCGTGATGAAAATTTGGTTGATATCACGAAAATCCGGTTTCGAATTGTTGGTACAAAAGGAGCAGAGAGCGAGAAACTTGCTGCAAATTTCGGACTGCAGGAAATGATTGTGCAGACGGGATATGTTTCTCATATAGAAGCGTTGCAGTCGAACCAAAACGCTCATATTTTATTGCTGCTGGCTGGCTGTGACGCGAAATTCAAATATTTTTTTACTGGGAAAATTTTTGACTATCTCCGCATAGGCAAACCAATTCTGGCAATCGTACCTAAAGACGGAATAGTTGACAAAACACTCCGGGAAACTGGACATGGAGAGGCATTTCTTGATACGGAAATTCCACAAATAAAAGAAATGATTTTGCGGGAATACCAGAAATGGCAGCGGGGAGAAGAGCAGAAACCGCTGCGCTCTCCTCTTATACAGCAATTTGAGCGCAGGCATTTAACAGGAATGCTGGCAGAAGTCTTCCAGTCCGTATGTTCATGAGGTGATAACTTGAAAATAACAGTGATCGGGACAGGTTATGTCGGTCTGGTCGCAGGACTTGGTTTCTCCAAGTGGGGCAACGAAGTGGTATGCCTTGATGTTGATAAAGAAAAGATTGAAAATTTGCAGCAGGGGATTTGTCCGATTTATGAGCCTGGTGCGACGACGCAATTGAAAGACGGCCTGGCAAGCGGAAGGCTCCGCTTTACAGCAGATACGGAACTGGCTGTTAGGCATGGCGAAATCATTTTTATTGCGGTGGGGACGCCTGAACAGGCCGACGGCAGTGCAGATTTGAGTTTTGTCTATACTGCCGCTGATTGCATAGCAAAATATGCAGACAGTGACAAAATTGTTGTAGACAAATCTACAGTTCCAGTTGGAACCGCCCGTGATTTAAGCTGCTACATTCAAAAAATATTGCATTCTCATGATAAACGCATACATATTGATGTTGCCTCTAATCCGGAGTTTCTGCGGGAAGGGAGAGCTGTAGGGGATTTTAATAATCCGGACCGCATTGTATTGGGGGTATCCAGTGAGTATGCGAAGGAGCGGTTGACAGTCCTTTATAGTCCATTTTTCCGCTCCAATAAACCGGTCATTATTACCACGCCTGAAACTGCGGAAATGATTAAGTACGCCTCTAATGCGTTTCTTGCTACTAAAATTACATTTATCAATGAGATTGCCAATCTTTGCGAACAGGTGGGAGCAGATATTGGGCAGGTAGCCGCAGCAATGGGGAAGGATGGGCGTATATCTCCTAAATTTCTCCATCCCGGTCCCGGCTATGGCGGTTCTTGCTTCCCAAAGGACACAAAGGCGCTGGCTGCCATCGGAGAACGGTTTGCAGCGCCGCAGACGATCGTGGAAAGCGTTATTCAGGCCAATGAAAAGCAGAAAAAACGAGCGGCGGAACGGGTGAAGCGTCGTTTTCCCACTGGAGCAAGGTTGGCTGTTTTAGGTCTATCCTTCAAACCAGAGACGGATGATATCCGGGAATCACCCGCCATTGAAATTGTAAACAGCTTGTTGGAAGAGGGAAGCTTTATTTTACAATTGTACGATCCAAAGGCGATGGAAAATGCCAGACGGGCTGTCAATGGACCGATGCAAAATGTGATCTGGTGTGCCTCCGCCAACGCGGCGGCGTCAGATGTGGACGCCATCCTGATTCCAACGGAATGGGGGGAATTTACCTCGCTGGATTTCGATAAGATCGGGAAAAACATGAGACAGAAGGTCTTATTTGATTTTCGCAATATTTACAGAAAAGAGCGGCTGGAAAAACTGGGTTTCGAGTATTACGGAACAGGGTTCAATCCAGAACGGGAAAACCGCTGACGGACAGGGAGGCAAATCATGCAGCTGATTGATTTGAGGGCGCAGTATTGCGCTTTGAAAACCGAAATTGATGCGAATATTCAGCGAGTCCTGAATGACGCCCAATTCATTGGCGGGCCGTTTATTCGAGAACTTGAGGAGCGTCTTGCCGCTTTTGTGGGCCGAAAGTATTGTATTACCTGCGCCAATGGAACAGATGCCCTGCAGATTGCCTACATGGTGCTGGGCGTTGGGCCTGGAGATGCCGTCTTTTGTCCGGATATGACATTTATTGCATCAGTAGAATCCGCTAAAATGTTGGGCGCAGTTCCGGTATTCTGCGACATCCAGCCGGATACATATACGATCTCTCCCCAGAGTCTGGAGCGTCAGATTAAAGCCGTTCTGGCTGAGGGGAAGCTGAGGCCGAAGGTCGTTGTCGCTGTGGATATTCTTGGAAATCCCTGTGCATATGAAGGCATCCTTGCACTCTGTGAAAAATACGGCTTGCTGTTGATTGAGGACGCCGCCCAAAGCTTCGGGGCTTCCTATCATGGCAAACGCTGCGGTTCTTTCGGGCAGATTGCAACAACTTCGTTTTTTCCTGCAAAGCCGTTGGGATGCTATGGTGACGGCGGAGCAATTTTTCTGGATGACAGCAGGTTAGACATACTATGCCGCTCTCTGTGCGTCCATGGAAAGGGGCCTGGCGGGAAGTATGATAATATCCGCATTGGTATGAACTCCCGACTGGATGCCTTACAGGCCGCTGTGCTGCTGCCAAAGCTGAAAGCGTTGGAGAAATATGAGTTGGAAGCCAGACAGACTGTGGCACAGCGGTATCATGATGCATTTGCAGGGAAATTTGTTACGCCTTTTATCGCAGAAAGGTGTGCGTCAGCCTATGCGCAGTACGCGCTGCTGGCTGACAGCAAGGAGCAGAGAAATACAATAATTACGCATCTGGAAGAAAAAGGTATCCCCAATATGGTCTACTACCCTACGCCTATGCACGCCCTGCCGGTTTTTCACAACGAACCGCTTTATGGGGAGACATTCCCTCATGCAGTCGACTACTGCAGCCGGACATTCTCTCTGCCCATGCATCCGTATCTCTCGGAGCAGGAACAGCAGGTGGTGATTCGTAACGTTTTGGAGGCGCTGTGATGGGATATTTTGTACATGCATCCAGCTGTATTGATGACGGCTGCGAAATTGGCGATGAAACCAGGATATGGCATTTTTCTCATATTATGCGGGGGTGTAAGATTGGAAAACACTGCAATATTGGTCAGAATGTAGTTGTTTCCCCCAACGTAGTATTGGGGGATGGCGTTAAAATACAAAATAATGTGTCCGTTTATACTGGCGTAGTCTGTGAGGATGGCGTGTTTCTAGGCCCATCCTGCGTTTTTACCAATGTGATGAATCCACGGGCCTTTATTGAACGCAAAAACGAATTTCGAAATACGCTGATAAAAGAAGGCGCCAGTATAGGCGCAAATGCTACTATTGTCTGCGGGCATACGATTGGGAGATATGCGCTGATCGGCGCTGGAGCGGTCGTGACCCATGATGTGCCAGATTATGCGCTTGTGTACGGGAATCCGGCGCGGATTCACGGCTATGTCTGTCAATGCGGCGAACAGATTTCCTTTGTTAATGGCCGTGCAGCTTGCTCAGCTTGTGGTAAACGTTATCTAATGGAGAAAGATCATCCTCGCTTGGAGGAGATGGGCGATAGCCGGAAAGGTAAAGATAGAACTATGAGAAGATGTACGCGCTGCATTATGGACGATTTGTCCGATCCTTTTATCTACTTCGATGAAAATGGATATTGTAATTACTGCAATACAGCAGTTCAACAGATTGGGTCAGTTTATTTTCCAAATGCGGAAGGCCGAAAGAAGCTTACAGCTTTAATTGATGAATTAAAAGCATTTGGAATAGACCAAAAGTATGACTGCATTATGGGTATTTCTGGAGGATTGGACTCATCCTATCTTGCATATCTGGGGTTTCAGTGGGGCTTAAAAGTGCTGGCAGTTCACATTGATGATGGTTATGATACGGAGATTTCGAAATTAAATATTGAAAAACTGATTGCTGCGACAGGGTTTGATTATGAAGTGATTAAGCCAGATCCTGCACAATACAACGATTTAACACTTGCATATATGAAAGCGGGAGTACCTAATATAGCGGCCCCGCAGGATAATATTTTGTTTGCTTTCCTTTATAAGAAGATGCAAGAGCATAATATAAAATATTTCTTGTCAGGTGGGAACTTCGCACTAGAATGCATTTTGCAAAAGGGAAACACCCATACGCCTTTTGATATGGATCATCTGATGGACATCCATAATAAATTTGGACGAGAGCCAATCGATAAACTAGAGTTCCTTTCAACAAAACAACGCTGTGAAAACAACAGTTTGCTCGGACTAAAATCTCTATGTCCTTTAGACTATATCGACTATAATAGGGACCAGGCATTCCAGGAGCTGAAAGATTTTTGCGGTTTTGAGTATTATGGCAGAAAGCATTTGGAAAATATCTTGACTGCATTTGCACAGTTATATTGGTTTCCAAAGAAATTTGGCGTTGATAAAAGAACCTCGCATCTATCAAGTATGATTGTGAGTGGACAGATGACAAGAGAGGAGGCTCTTAAACAACTATCAGAACCTCTCTATCAGAAAGACCAAATGGATGCTTATATAGCCATTATCAAACAAAACATGAAAATTAGTGACGAAGAGTTTGAGAAAATTATGTCTGCCCCCGCACACCGGCATGAGGATTACAAAGTTGAGAAATATATTACAGATGCTGATGAAATATGTGCAAATTTTGATTATCAATTTTTGAATCAATTCAAAAAGATATTCATTTATGGTGCAGGAGAGTGGGGCATTTATGTATATAAAGAATATTTTTGTGAACATGCTGATTCGTTTGATGGTTTTGTAGTGTCGGATGGCCACAAAAAATTCTCAGAAACAAATGGCTATCCAGTTTATGAATTGTCAGAGCTAGAACTTAGTGATGATACAGGACTGATCATTGCTGTAAAAGAGTCGCAGAAAATTAAAGAAATATTAGATCAGAAGGGATTCTCTCATTATATGCTATTGAGCAAATAACCCTATACACTTTTGGAAGGTGAGACTATGAACTATGCATTGATCGGCTGTGGCCGCATAGCTGTAAACCATATAAAAGCTGCGCTCAATAACAAATTAAAGATTGTAGCTGTGTGCGACGTAAAGCCGGAAGCAATGGAAGCGTTGCTGTCCCAATACGATCTGGAACAGGACGCATCCATTCACCGCTATACGGACTATCGACAGCTGCTTGCGGAACAGAAACCGCAGTTGGCTGCAATTGCGACAGAGAGCGGTCTTCACGCTCAGATTGCCTTGGAGTGCATTGATGCTGGCGTGAATGTCATTATTGAAAAGCCAATGGCTATGAGCATTCCTGATGCAGATGAGATCATCCGCCGGAGTGAGGCGCGGGGGATAAAGGTCTGCGCCTGTCATCAAAACCGTTTTAACAGGGCTGTCCAGGAAACACGCCAGGCTCTGGAATCTGGACGCTTCGGCAGACTTTCCCACGGCTCCATCCATGTCCGTTGGAACCGGGACCGAGATTACTACGCTCAGGCTCCCTGGCGGGGAACCTGGGGTCAAGATGGCGGATGCCTGATGAATCAGTGCATCCACGGTATTGACCTGCTGCGCTGGATGCTGGGCGGTGAGATTGAGGAAGTCTACGGCGTTACTAAGCGGCAGTTCCATGAGTATCTGGAGTGTGAAGATGTGGGGATGGCAGTGGTTAAGTTCAAAAATGGCGCAGTTGGCACTATTGAAGGTACAACCAATGTTTATCCGAAAAATCTGGAGGAAACGCTATACTTATTTGGTGAAACAGGAACCGTTAAGCTTGGCGGAACTTCGACTAACAATATTGATGTATGGAATTTTGCAGACGAGGATGAAAGTGACAGCAAAAACCGTGGCTTGCAAGAGGCTACAAGCAATGTCTATGGAAATGGACACACCGCGCTCTACGCAGACATGATTGATGCCATCCAGCAGGGCCGGCAGCCATATGTGGACGCTGTAGCGGGGCGCAATGCTTTAGAGCTGGTCCTTGCAGTCTACCAGTCTGCCGCCATCGGTGTCCCCGTTCGGCTGCCACTATGTGATACGGCAAGCACGGACTTTGTGGGGCGCTTTCCGAATCGTGAAGAAAAAGGAGTTAAGTACAGTGGATGATATTATTCAAAAGTTTCTTACTAGTGTAGCGGAGGCAGTCTCCGTTTGCCGTAGTAATGATGTAATTGCCTATGGGACAGGTAAAGTAGGGAAACTACTGATTCCATATTTGGCCCAGAGTACAGGCTCTCGGCTGATTGGAGTGACCAACAGCCACACTGCCATGGACGAAGTCGGAACCTTTGAGGATACGGGCCTGCCAATCCGAAGTCCAGAGTTCTGGTATGAAAAATATCCGGAAGCCACCATAATGATTACAACATCACGTCCAGATTATTATTTGGATATTGCACAAATTGGCTGGGGAATTGGCTTTCGAAATATTATATGCATTGAAAGTCTTGTGGAAAAAGATATTGTTTCTATTCAGTTGAATACGCTGGTTTCATCAAAAAACAGACTACTCTTTGAATTATTGCTCCCAAATGTCGGCGCTTATTTAGTAGACCAGATGTGTATTGCAAATCAGATTAGAGATATTCACAAGGCGTCTTTCGCAGAATTCCGTGAATGCCATAAAAATAAAAGCGTAGTTGTGGTTGGATCGGGTCCCACACTTAATTACTATTCACAGTTAGAGCACATGCCGCATATTGGCGTAAACTCAACATTCTTACATCCGAAAATCAAATTGGATTACTTTTTTGCACGGGATTACGCCAGTAGATCATCCTTGTATGACGATCTAAAAAATTATAATTTCGTTAAATTCTTAGGGATTGTAGAATGGACAAGCGAAGCGCAGGAAATATATCAAGTCCCTGAATCTGTAATTATGGAAAGTCAGGCCAGAAGATTTATTACGCAGCCAAGAAAAGAATATATCCATTGTGATATTGAACATTACCCAGTTATGGGATTGGGGAGTATCATTTTTGGCGCTTTCCATTTCGCCCTGTTTACTATGCCAAAACAAATTTTTTTAGTGGGATGCGATTGCGCTCCTACTGGTCATTACGATGGTAGCGGTGGAGTTGATGATGCTTCTGTCAACGAATTTGTAAATAGTTGGAAGTGGGTGAAGATGTTTATTAAACGCTATTACCCCAGCATAGAAGTAATATCTATTAATCCCGTTGGCTTAAAAGGTGTTTTTCGAGATGTATACACTGAGAGCTATGTGGAGGCGCACCCAGAGATCAGACAGGCAGGGGGCGAAATATTGAACAAAGAAAATTATGGGAGTGCACAGGGACAATAACTGATTGAGGTGAACACACAGATGGGAGATTTAATTTGTTTGTCCGTACCGAATTTTTGTGGCAATGAACGGAAATATGTAGATGAAGCAATAGACACAGAGTGGGTATCTACAGCCGGACAGTTTATCGGACAATTTGAGGAAAAAATGGCCGTAGAACTGGACGTTGCGCAAGCCTGTGCCTGTCAGTCCGGTTCAGCAGGTCTTCACCTCTGCCTGCGGCATTTTGGGATTGGGCCGGGCGATCTGGTCCTTGTTCCTACACTCACGTTCATTGCAACAATCAACGCCGTGATGTACCAGTCTGCGGAACCTGTATTTTTTGATTGCGATAACCACATGTGTATCAATGTAGACCAAATAGAACAGTATTTGACTTACGAATGCCGGCTGGCTGGAAATCAAACAATAGAAATTGCGTCCGGCAAAGTAGTAAAAGCAATCATTCCGGTTCATGTGTTCGGCGATCTCTGCGACATGGAGCGGCTGATGCAGATTGCTGAAAGATACCATCTGTATGTCATTGAGGATGCTACGGAATCCTTAGGGGGAACCTTTCAGCGCGGTCCGTATGCGGGAAAATGTCCGGGGACAGTCGGACATGCTGGGGTATTATCTTTTAACGGCAACAAAATCATCACCACTGGCGGCGGTGGTATGGTGGTCTCGAATGATCAGGAAGCTATAGCGCATATGCGGTATTTATCCCAACAAGCGAAAAACGATGCCATGTATTTTGTGCATGATGAGTATGGATACAATTACCGCATGACCAACCTACAGGCGGCATTAGGATTAGCACAGCTGGAACACTTAAAGGATTTTTTGACAATAAAACGCCGCAATTATTCTCTTTATCAGGAGAGATTGAAAACATGCGACTACGGCGGTCTTCTGCAATTTGGCAGTGAGGAAACTGCTAACTACTGGTTTTACTCATTTGCGCTGCATGAACCAGACACCGCCAAGCGCGATCGCCTCATTCGCTATATGAACGATCAGAATATCCAGGTACGTCCAATCTGGAAGCTGAACCATACGCAAACTCCCTTCCGGCACTATCGGGCGATGGAGTGTAGAAATGCGGAACGTTTTTATAGTTGTGTTGTTAATGTTCCGTGCAGCACAAATTTGACAGTGGAGCAGGTAGACCGTGTATGTAGAACGCTTCTGTCATTTGAACGACTCAGATAAAGATAATGCGGTCATGGGTATTGAGTCTTTTGTATTTCAACCAAAACGCTGCTTTCCGTGGCTTTAGGCAGACATGAAAACTATTGCTGTGTGAATCTGCCGTATTATTTCGGAAACTGGTAGCACTTTGACAGAGCTGCTAATAGAGAAAGGATTGAAAGCCTGGTTGCTTTGATTGCTATACCATTTAGCGGATCATTCACCGGGGGGGCAGTTGGATCGTGTATGCGGAGCATTTCTAAAGTTTGGACAGATCGTGTAAAGTTGGAGGTAAACATGAGGGATATTGCGCTGTCAAGAGACCTATTAAACTCGCATAAGATACTATTTCATTATGGAAAAATACTTGAGGATGTCTCAAAGGGACGGACAGATTTTTATCCGATTGCGATTGAGATTCATCCTACAGCGATGTGTAACCATAGATGTATACACTGTTCCTATAAGGAGCGCAACGAGAGCCGTGAGTCGATCCAAACAGAAATTATGGAGAAGTTGGTTGACTCGATTATTCGGATGGGAATACAGGCAGTCTATTTTTCCGGTGGCGGAGAGCCAACGATATATCCGGGATTAGCTGGATACATTAATAAACTTTACTCCAATAATGTAGAGTGCTCCATTATAACAAATGGTTCTTGTTTTGAGCAAATGGGATTAATACCAATTGCGAATCAACTGAACTACATTGCAATCTCTGTACCGGCAGTTGATCCTGAGACCTTTCGGACAATAACGGGAACGGATAATTTGGATAAAGTATTGTCACTGCCTAAAAAAATTAAAGAGATACATGGAGAGGACAGTCCCGTTATCGGTTCCAGAGTAGTTCTGACAAATAAAAATTATATGCAGGTAGAAGATTTCCTCAGAATTATTCGGGAAAAGGATTTTGACTATGCGCTTTTCAAAGTTGTCAGAGACTATGAAGATAATGGGCAGGGACTTGGAAAAACTGAAGAAGAGCAGCTGCGGAAAATTATTGAAGGATTAACTGGGTGGACCGAAAGCTTTACCAATATCAACAATATCTTTCAGTATAGATCACTGCCTGAATTCCAAAACAAATGTTGGATCAACTATTATGGACTTTTGGCGAATGTCAGCACAAGCGGAAAAGTCTATCCCAATATTGTGGAGATTGACAAAGAGGAATTTTGTATCGGAGATTTGCAAGAACAGCTTTTAGATGACATGTGGAACAGCCGCCGGCATCAGGAGGTAAAGGACCGCTCCAATGTCAAATGGATGAATAGGGAGTGCAGGAATTGTAGGGCGATGGCATATAACAAAATCATCAATGAGCTGACAAGCAAATTACCTGCATATTTTGATCCGTTTATTTAGTTAGAATTTGAATGGAGGGCGGCAATATGATTGTTCGATATGGCAAGGACTTCGATATGAGAAGGATAAATAGGGACCTAAGCGCTATCAGTGGTTGGATCAAAGAGAGTGAAGCACTTGCCAGTGAATTTTGGAGCAGCGTTTCACAAGAAGTACCAAGATGCCGTGTATGCAGTTCTGCAGATCGGAAACTATTTATGCGCTTTTTTGACCGCTACGATTATTTTGAATGCAAAGGCTGCGGGATGCTTTATTTGGGCCAAGTTCCCCAATGTAAAACTATATATGAGGCAGATGAAAACAATGCCAATGGCGACTGCTATATGGATGAGTCTATTTTTGAAGAACGGGTAAATATGATTGCAAGACCCAAAGTAGATTTTGTTCTTGACGTATGTAATTCCTTTGAAAATGGCCACTCCATGGAGTGGGTTGGATGCTCTGCATCCAACCTGAATCACTCATGGAAACATGAAGGGCGATCAGGCCCAACGTCTTGGCTGGATGTAGGCTGTGGAGGAGGAGATATTCTTTACTACCTTTCCTACTATAAAGGAATAACCTGTGAGGGAATAGAGGCTGATAAAAGAGAGGTACAACTTTGCCAAAAGAGGGGTCTGCAGGTTGTAAAAGATTTTATTGATACAAGAAATCCCAGCCAGGAAGTTTGCAGACTGCTGGCAAGGAACGATATTGTATCCCTATTTAATGTTTTGGAGCATGTTGACGAACCAAGTCAAATGGTTGAATATCTATACGCATCAATGAAAAAGGGCAGTGTATTAGTGCTTGAAGTCCCCAGACACCCTTCAGCTGCTTCTTTTGCCAACCTGACGTCTGGCGGGAAAACATACCGCCATTTGGTTCCGCCTGCCCATATCTCCATATTTAGTGAGAAATCAATGGAAACATTGCTTTGCGGCAAGTTCAAAATAATTGGAAAATGGGGATTCGGACAGGGATTTACAGATATGGTCAACAATGCAATGTTTCTCAGCGGCAAAGAGGAAAATGACCTATACTTAAAAGTATTGAAATGTAGCAATCAGATGCAAAGAGTGTTTGATGAAGCGGGACTTTCGGATTCTATGATTTTTGTGGCAGCAAGAGAGGACTAACTTCATGTGGGAAAAATTAAGCCAATTGAACAGTTAGATTGTGTCTGTATGTTGCGCAAAGATACGGGAATACACAATAAAAAGATCAACTGGAGGCACTTAATGGAAAAGAATTGTGATATAAAATTGGCCACTCCATGGAGTGGGTCGGACGTCCAACGTCTGACCTTAGAGCACACTAGTAAACAGGGCTGTATTGATGACTACAAACAAACGTATATAGGGAAATTTGATATAAGCAAAAGGTATCATTATGAGAACGGGTTTTATTTGACCTGTGAGCCGTATCGATGGGGAAATATCATTGCTCACTAGGCCTTGTTTGAAAAATCAGGAGAGTAGTTCAAAGTAGCCAAATCATAATAGCCGCAATAAAAACAAAAGCAAGAAAGGACTTGTCAAGTTTATCA
>JAAWQS010000004.1 GCA_022800665.1 Oscillospiraceae bacterium | reverse complement strand
GATTCTGGACATGGCTGACGGACTGATATGTTCCAAATGCCGATTTCAATGCCATTTTCATCGGCGATGCGCTGGGCATTTGAACGGATCTGTTCCGTCAGGGGATGGGAGAAATTTGCGAAATCAAAAATACGCATGTTGTTGGCTTTAAGATAGCCAGTCATGCCTTCGGCATGGCTCCATCCAGGGATATAGCCCTGGATGGAGCATACGGTCATAGCAGGTAATCGTACAGTAAATTTTGTCAGTATATTTATCCGTAAGTAACATGAACATATCCTCCATGGTTTTTTTATTGTACTTGAATCTTGGAGGTAATACAAAAACTTTTCCGGTTTATCCGGGTTAGGGTTATAGGGAATCGCGCCCCCTCAAAGAAAGGAGGTTACACACCATGAAGAAGCAGACAGAGAAAGACAAACCCACCGCCCTATACGAAAGGCTCTCCCATGACGACGAGCGAGCCGGGGAATCCGTAAGCATTGAGAACCAAGAAAAAGTATTAAATAAGGAACCATTCCGACACAAAGACTACCAGACAGCAGATGACCGCAACCAGAAAAAGACTGCCGCCTTTCCACGCCAGGACAATACCGGCGATGAGGGCCAGCAGTCCGGCAATGGGATGCTGGGTGGCCTCTACGATGGCAGGGAAGGTCATGACCGCCAGCGTGACGTAGGGAACATAGTAGAGGAAGGACCGCAGGGTGCGGTTGGTAATCTCACGCCGGATGAGAACCAGCGGCGTGACCCGGATGAGATAGGAGACTGCGGCGGAAACCAGTATGTACATCCAGATATTCACGATTTCGACGCTCCTTCCTCATCCTTAACGGGAAACAGAATTGCCGCAGCCAGAGCAATCACGACGGTCAGAATAATCGTCTTTACGCCGGAGGAGATTCCGGCCAGCAGCTGCCACCGGCTGGCGGCAAAGCTGGCGGCGAAGCTCAGCAGCGCCGCTCCCAGGATCACGCGGTTATCCCGCGCAGGCGGGACAATGATGGCCAGGAACATGCCGTACAGCCCCACGCTGAGGGCGCTGACCAGCCGCAGCGGCAGAATGCTGCCCACCGCAACCCCCAGAAAGGTGCCTACGCCCCAGCCAGGAATGGCGGCAGACATGGCGCCGTAGGTGTACCAGGGGTTCAGCCGTCCGGGAACTGCGATGGAGATGCCGAAGACCTCGTCCGTTATGTCGTAGGCAATCAGCATTCGGTGGCGCAGGGGAGTGTCCGGAGCCAGCTTCTGGCTGAGGGAACAGGCCATGAGCAGATAACGGGCGTTGGTGACGAGGGTCATGATGGCAACCTCCCAATAGCTTGCGCCAACAGCCGCCAGGGAGAAAACAGCGTATTCTCCTGCGGACGCATTGTTGGTGAGGCTTTCAATCATGGCCTGGAACGCCGAGAAACCGGCGTTTTTCGCCGCAAGGCCCAGGGTGAACGATACCGCAAAGTAACCGAGGGCGATGGGCATTCCGTCCCGCAGCCCCCTCTGAAAACAGGTCCTGTTGCTGTCTATGGCAATCGCCTCCATCGTCTGTCTTTTGTTTTGCGAATATAAAATAGGCAGTTTATTTTAGTATATGGAGAGAGGTTTGTCAACCGCCGCCTGCATTACATTGCCGCGGATATACCTGAAACCGCGTTGAGAATGGAGTGAATCAGCCAGCTGGGAAGGATGGAACCGCCCGACGCTTTTTCATTCATATAGGCGAGGGAAACGGCTGCAGCCATAGGATAAAGGACAATCATCAGACCTGCAAGCAGGTTGGCGTGTCCCCAGACCATCAGAAGATGTACCAGGCCAAAGATAACGGCTTGCAGTATGTTTCCCCTTCGGAAGCCAAATTTAGAGATGAGCCGTTTCATCAGAAAGCCGCGGAACAGAATTTCTTCAGACATGGCAGTCTGGATGACCGCATAGACAAGAACGCTTGGAATGGCGGCGGCTCCCATCCCTTTATACTGGGAATCCGCTGCGGCCAGCGGACCGCGTACCCAGATAGCCAGTTGGGCAAGTAACCAACAGGCCGCAGTGACTGCCAATAGAGCGAACAGCCATTTTTTACGGTCCTGTACGACGGGCTTCTTAATGCCCAGCCAGATGAAAAAGTTTTCTTTTTTCCTCGCGGTGAAGGCCCACCAGACAAGAGGGATCAATGAAAATAGAACAACTTGAAAAAGTGCGTTGGACAGCGCCTGTATAAACATGGGTTACCTCCAGCTGCGTATATGTAATAGGGGAAATTCTATCATGATACATTTGGAGGAATTTGTCAAGAGGCAGATTGAAACAAAAATTTCAAGGATTTTATGCCCGCTCACGGCAATCCTCCCCCCGGACTTTTCCGGAGGGAGGACCTGTATACAATCAATTAAAGAAAAATCCTGCGGTCATATCCAGATAATTTTCCCCGCTGTAAGCCGGATACCGCTCCCGGACTGCGGCTTTGAACGACGTTCCGTTGGCGCAGGAGGAGGCAATGGTTTTCAGCCCCTCCAGGTAGCAAATCTTAGCTATAGTTACCTGAGCGTAACGATTGGACAGTTACCAGTAGGAAACTGCCGTGTGTTTTCAAGGGATTCCGGTTTTTGCCGGGAGGAAAAATTTTGCTACCTGAGCGGATGGACGTGGGGGCGGCGTAAAAATTTTTCTGGCGTCTTGACGCCGCCGTGGAAGATACAGTAAAATAGGGCTGTACAGAATTTTGGAAACTGACAGACAGGAGGATGCCGTAATGGAGGCAAAAGCTTTGCCCGCCTGCCCGGTGGAGACAACGCTGTCGCTCATCAGCGACAAGTGGAAGGTACTCATTATTCGCGATTTGCTGCCGGGTACAAAGCGGTTTGGGGAATTGAAGAAATCTATTGGCAGTGTGAGTCCCAAGGTACTGACCTCTCAGCTCCGGCAGATGGAGGAGAGCGGCCTGCTGACCCGGACAGTCTATCCGGAGGTTCCGCCGCGGGTAGAGTATACTTTGACAGAGTTGGGACATAGCCTGAAGCCTGTATTAGACGCTATGCGGAACTGGGGCGAAGAATATCAAGCGCACGGAAATCAATGGTGAGATGTAATGTATAGATATAATGTATAATGTGGATTTGGAGAATTTGTACTATGAAGAAATTTGAGAAGGATACCCTGCGTGGGATGCTTGTAAAGGGGAATCTCCAGGCAGCAATGACATATTTGGGGCAGTTCCAGGAAACGACAGCGCTATATCAAAAGGGCGTGGCTTTGTATCAAAAAGAACACTACCTGACTTATGATGTAGATGCGGAACTGAACGAGATTCTCTTGATCTATCAGAAGTATTACCGGGATGCCTTTTATCTGGAGCTCTCTGCTGAAGAGGCCGCGCAGCGGTTGCGGGAACGGTTGGCAGAACTGTTCCAGACTACGTCCGATTTTTCGCTGGACAAATTGGAGGAAATGGCCGGGGACGCATTCCGTCAGAAGTCGCTCCACGCCCTGATGGGACGAACCAGCGGGTATTACGGTCCTTACATATGGAAGGACGAGGAACTGAGGCATTACAAGGTGGAACTGCCGGAAGGCACGCAGGACTATGCTGTTAAATTTCTGGACGGGTTCATCATGAAAAGCTGGCTGGACTACATTTCCTTTGGTGAAACGGGTACTGGCGGATGGTCCAACGGCGACGGTTTGATTCACTGTGTCAGAACTGCCTATGATTTGGAATCAGAGAATTTCCAAGTGTCCCTCCTGAAGCACGAAGCCCAGCATTCCATGGACCAGGCCCATTATAAGGGTATCACAAACGAGGAGTTGGAATACCGGGCCAAGCTGGTGGAGCTGATTTATTCCAGAGAACGGAGGATGCTGGAACGTTTCGTGAGTCAGGCCGACACAACAAGAGCAGACAACGGGCATGGATTGTCCGCTGAACGCATTGTAAGAGAATTCGAGATATGTCAAAAAAGAGACCGCGGCAGACTGGCCGAACTTCCTGTTGAGACGGTGCAGACAACTGCCCAGTCGCTTTTTGCAGAGAGCTGTAAGGAAATGGCGGCAAAATACCGCCAATCCTGAGCTTCCTTGATTTTGGAAAAGGAAAAACCAGACGGCCTCCGGTTTGCAGTGCAGAAAAGCCGGGCTGCGCCAACAAAGTTTCAACACGGAAGAACTGGAGATAATCCGCGTTGTAAGTCAAAAGTTTTGGGAGGAACAGTATGGAGTATTTAACAGCAACAGTGGAAATGGCAGATGCAATACATAATATTTTGCATACAACAATACGAACGATATATCCAAAGTATTATCCTGAAGAGGTGGCAGATTTCTTTTGCCGGCATCATAGCAGAGAACATATTTTAGAAGGAATAGCATCTGGCAATATGGGCGTATTGATGGACGGCTCTGGTATTATCGGTACAGGCTGTTATGACGGCAATCATATCACAGGAGTATACGTGCTGCCAGATTATCAGAAACAAGGTTGTGGTTCAAAGATTATGGATTGTCTGGAAGTGGAAATCTCCAAAAAACATGATACAGTTCTGCTGGATGCTTCGCTTCCGGCAGTGTGTTTGTATGAACACAGGGGGTATAAAACGGTAGGGCATGGAATTTATGAGCTGCAAAATGATGTCAAACTGGTTTATGAAATCATGGAAAAGAAGCTGAAAATTCATTAAATCCCGCCACCATATTCAGGTAACAGGCGGACAACGGAAAGGACGCAAAACAATGAACCAATTAAAAATAGCCCTGCTGCAAATAGCCCCCTGCGGCACGTTGGCGGAAAATCTGGAAAAGGGGATTGCCTGTTGCCGGAAGGCAAAGGAGCTGGAGGCGGACGTCGCGCTTTTTCCCGAAATGTGGAGCAGCGGCTATCGAATCTATGACCGGCCCGCCGCCCAGTGGATGGCGGAAGCCATTTCTATAGACGGCGGTTTTGTCACGGCCTTCGGGGAATTGGCGCAGGAGCTGGACATGGCTATTGGCATCACGCTGCTGGAGGCGTATGAACCGGCCCCGCGCAACACGCTGGTTCTCTTTGACCGGTTCGGCCAACGGAAATTGGTATACGCGAAGGTGCATACCTGCGATTTTGATACGGAGCGGAACCTGACGCCCGGCGAGGATTTTTATACTGTCCGTCTGGATACGGCCTGCGGTGCAATCCAGGTTGGCGCGATGATCTGTTACGACAGGGAGTTCCCGGAAAGCGCACGGATTCTGATGCTGAAGGGCGCGGAGCTGATTCTCGTCCCCAACGCCTGCCCCATGGAGATCAACCGCCTGTCGCAGCTTCGCGCCAGGGCGTACGAAAATATGCTGGCGGTCGCTACCTGCAACTATCCGGAAACGGTTCCGGACTGCAACGGCGGGTCCAGCGTTTTTGACGGCGTGGCCTACCTGCCGGACAGAGAGGGATCACGGGATACCTGCATTTTGCAGGCAGGCGGGGAGGAGGGCGTCTTTCTTGCCGTACTGGATGTGGAGCAGCTTCGCAGATACCGCGCCGCAGAGGTACAGGGAAATGCGTACAGACACCCCGGAAAATATGGGCTTCTGGTGGATACTGGAATTGCGGAGCCGTTTATCAGGGATACATACCGCCCATAACCGGGATTTTCAAAACTTTTGTGTTGCATTTTCCAGAAGACCTATGTAGAATATAAAAAGCTAAAAAGCATCCGCCAAAGCGGCGGACAAAGGAGGAAAGAGATGGATCATCAGAGACCGCGGGGACGGGAGAAACATGTGACCGGTCCCGGAAAGAGCGTCAACAAGCGGGGCGAGGGCCTGCACACCGGCCCCGTTGGAGATGCCGGCGGCTATGCGGACCGGAAAGAACCGTCCGGCGGTTCCGGCCAGCGCAGCGGCGGCACACGCTCCGGCGGCGGTATGAAGCTGCTGATTCTGCTGGCCGTGCTGCTGCTGGGCGGCGGAGGCGGGATCGGTACGCTGCTGAGCGGACAGTCAACCGGGCAGACCGGACCGGCACAACAGCAGCAGGCCGGCCAGCTTGCAGGCGGGGATTTATCCGCGCTGCTGGGCGGACTGAACGGCGGCAGCGTCTCCAGCGGCTGGCAGAGCAGCGCGAACACCGGACGGCTGAATACCTCGGTCGCGCCGGAGGCCCGTGAGAAGCGTACAAAGCTGCTGGGCAATGGCAGGGATACCGCCACCATTATGGTCTATATGTGCGGCACGGACCTGGAATCCCGCAGCGGGATGGGGACGTCTGATTTGCAGGAGATGCTGGCCGCCGATTTGGGGCAGAATATCAATCTGCTGGTCTATACGGGGGGCTGCAAGGGCTGGAAAAACAATCTGGTCAGCAGCTCTGTCAACCAGATTTGGCAGATCAGGGACGGCGGTATGGTCTGTCTGCAAAAGGACCTGGGCAGCGTGTCCATGACCAACCCAGACACGCTGACGGGCTACATCCAGTGGTGCGCGAAAAATTACCCGGCGGACCGCTATGAGCTGATTTTTTGGGACCACGGCGGCGGCTCCATCAGCGGCTACGGCTACGATGAGAAATTTGCCTCCAGCGGCTCCATGGGACTGTCCGGCATCAACACGGCGTTGAAAAATGCCGGTGTGACCTTTGATTTTATCGGTTTTGACGCTTGTCTGATGGCCACGGCGGAGACGGCCCTGCTGCTGGCCCCTTACGCCGATTACCTGATTGCCTCCGAGGAGACGGAGCCGGGCGTGGGCTGGTACTACGCCAACTGGCTCACGGAGTTCGGCAAAAATCCCTCGAAGCCCACTGTTGAGATCGGACAGAAAATCGTGGACGACTTTGTGGATGTGTGCGCCCAGAAATGCCGGGGGCAGCTGACCACTCTGTCCGTTATCGACCTGGCTGAGCTGGAGAAGACGCTCCCCGCCAAGCTGACCCAATTCTCACAGTCCGCCAGCCGGCTCATTCAGGCTAAGGAGTACCAGACTGTCGCCAACGCACGCAGTCATACCAGGGAATTTGCCCAGTCCAGCCGTATCGACCAGATTGACCTGGTCCATTTGGCGCAGAACCTGGGTACCGCAGAGGGCAAGGCGTTGGCGGATACGCTGCTCAGCGCGGTCAAGTACAACCGCACCTCCTCCAATATGACCAATGCCTACGGCATTTCCATCTATTTCCCATACCAGAAGCTATCCAACGTGGACCGGGCGGTGGCGTCCTACCGGCAGATCGGTATGGACGCGGCCTACGCCCGCTGCATCCAGCAGTTTGCCAGTCTGGAGGTGAGCGGACAGGCGGCATCCGGCGGCACAGCCTCGCCCCTGCCGTCCCTGCTGGGGACGCTGGGCGGCGGAGGAGCCGTGGATGCGGCGGCGGTGTCGCAGCTGCTGGAGGCGTTCCTGGGCGGCAGCTTTGGGCGTGTCTCCGGTCTGACCGGCGATAATACCGCCTTCCTCAGCGACCGGGCGTTGGACATGGAGGAAACAGTCCAGTATCTGACGGAAAACAGCTTCAATCCCGGTGCGCTGGCGTGGACTGCCGGGGAGGACGGCACGCCGGTGATTACGTTGAGCGAGGAGCAGTGGGGTCTGGTGCAGGACCTGGAGCTGAACCTGTTTTACGACGACGGCGAGGGCTATCTCGATATGGGCTTGGACAACGTGTTCGAGTTTGACGAAAACGGCGGACTTCTCGGCGTCTGTGACGGGACCTGGCTGGCAATCGACGGCCAGCCGGTGGCCTACTACCACACGGCGACGGTGGACGACGGAACGAACTACGCCATTACAGGCCGGGTACCGGTGTTGTATAACGGCCAGCGTGCCGAGCTGCTTCTCGCCTTTGACAACGAGCGGCCCTACGGCTATGTATCCGGCATCCGCGCCGTGTACGCAGAGGGGGAAACCAGCACAGTGGCAAAGAGCGATATAGAGCTGCAGCCCGGCGACACCCTGGAGTTTTTGTGCGACTACTACAGCTATGACGGCGATTATCAGGACAGCTATTTGATTGGCGAACCCATTACCGTGACCGGCGAAGAGCTGGCAATCAGCAACGTGCCGCTGGAGGGCGGTGTCCTGCGGGCCACCTACCGGTTTACGGATCTCTACAATCAGCGCTGGTGGACGCCCTCTATCCCCTGAGAGATGGAGACAGATCAATGAAGGTACAGTCCGGACTGAAAAAATGGGTGCACACCAGCGACCACACCACCGGGAATCCATGGACACTGCTGCTCTTTTTCTCCCTGCCCCTGATGGCCGGAAACATCTTCCAGCAGATGTATACCGTAGTCGATACGGCGGTTGTAGGGAAGGCGCTGGGCATCGGCGCACTGGCTGCGCTGGGTGCGGTGGACTGGCTGAACTGGATGACCCTGGGTGCGGTTCAGGGCTTTACCCAGGGCTTTTCTATCCTGATGGCCCAGAATTTTGGTGCGGGGCAGTATGAAAAACTGCGCCGCACCATGACCAACGCCATTTTTCTGGCGGTTCTGTGCGGCGCGGCTTTGACCGCCGCCAGCGAGGTCCTTGCCGGGCCTGCGGTGACGCTGCTGAAGGTCCCGGAGGAAATCCGCCCCATTTCCATGGCCTATCTGCGGATTATGTTCGGGGGCCTGCCGGTGGTGATGGCCTACAATCTGGCGGCGTCCATCCTGCGCTCCCTGGGCAACAGCCGTACGCCGCTGCTTGCAATGGTGATTGCGTCGCTGACCAACGTTGCGCTGGACCTGCTGTTTGTGATAGGATTCGGCTGGGGGGTGCGGGGCGCGGCGGCGGCGACCATAATTGCCCAGTGCCTCTCGGCGGCTTACTGCATCTGGCATATCTGCCATATTGATGCGCTGCGCATCCGCCGGGAGGACTGGGAAATCCGGGCTGCGCTGTGCGGGCGGCTGATGATGCTGGGGTCCCCTATGGCGTTTCAGAATACGGTCATCGCCATTGGCGGCATGATTACACAGACCATTGTCAATGGCTTTGACGTCCCGTTTATCGCCGGTTTTACCGCAACCAACAAACTCTATGGCGTACTGGAGGTGGCGGCGACCTCCTACGGCTACGCCATGACCACATACACCGGGCAGAACCTGGGGGCGGGTAAGCTGCGCCGCATCTCGGAGGGAATCCGGGCCGGTCTGGTCATCGCTCTGATTACATCGGTGGTCATTGCGGCGGCTATGCTGGCTTTTGGACAGTGGATGCTGGCGTGGTTCCTGCCCGAAGACACAGGGGAGACGGTAAGGGCGTTGGCGGTTGGGTACCGCTATCTTACTATTATGGCAATCTGCCTGCCGGTGCTGTACGTCCTGCATCTGACCAGAAGCTGTATCCAGGGCATGGGAAACACGGCGCTGCCCATGGTGTCCGGTCTGGCGGAATTTGTCATGCGGACCGGCGCGGCGCTGCTTTTACCGGCCTTGCTGGGAGAGGACGGCATCCTGTACGCGGAAATCCTGGCCTGGGCCGGTGCGGACGTAATCCTGATTCCCAGCTATTTTGGGGTGATGCGCAATATTGCTGCTGCAAAAAGTTCATAAAGACGAAAAATATCCCGGAAGCGGCGTCTGCGCTTCCGGGATATTTTGTATGCCGTTACTGATACGCCAGCCGCTCCTCGTTCCAATCCCGGATGACTTCCGCGTAATAAGCGCACTGCTTCTTTGCCAGCGCGACGTCCAGATTGATGTAATTCCCGCACTCAGCCGCGCTCTTGCCGGGCATCGGCCCATCAAACGCGGCCCCGGCGGCAAAGGTCTCCTTCACCAGCTCCACGCCGTCGGACAAACTGAGCTGCCCGCCGTCAAACAGCAGATAGAATCCGGTCTGACAGCCCATGGGGCCAAAATAGATGACGGCGTCCTTGGCGCGGCCATTGCGCAGAAGGGTGGCGATGATGTGCTCCACAGAGTGCATCTCCGCATTGGTCAGCAGGTCGCCGGTGTTGGGCTTCTTAAAGCGCAGGTCAAAGGTGACAACGCCGCCGTCCCGGCGGGAGAGGTAGAGTCCGGGGCTGAGGGTATTGTGGTCCACCTGGAAACTGGCAATACGTTCCATATCTTTTCTCCTTTTATGTCGTTTGTTTCAGCAGCTCTTGGGCGAAGGGCAGTACGATGGTATTCAATTTTGCCATGGCTTCGCCGAAATTGAAATATTCCCCGGCGTTGTTGTCCTGGCAGAGCCGGTCCGACACAGACTTCAGCGCAGTGAACTTCACCCCGCTGCGCAGGCACACCTGCGCAACCGCGCCGCCCTCCATCTCGCAGAGCATTGCGCCGAAGGTCTCTGCAATCCAGTCCGCCCGCGCTCCCTTGGTCATGAAGACCTCGCCGGTAGCGACGCGCCCGGTCCTATGGGCTGCGCCCAGCCGGTTCAGGATTGCTTCCGCCTGTTCCAGACCGTCGGTGGGAAACTCCACCCGGTTCACCGTGGACACCAGGCCCACCGGGTCGCCGATTGCGGAGGTGTCCACGTCGTGCTGTACGAAGCTGTCCGCCAGGACCACCGTGCCGATGGGCAGGTCCAGGAAGCTCCCCGCCACCCCGGCGTTGACGATCCAATCGGGATGATAGCGGTCAATAAAGAGCTGCGCGCTCATGGCGGCGTTGACCTTGCCGATGCCCCCGGCATAGGCCAGGATGCCCGGCTCAATCTCGTAGACCGGTACGCCGCTGACGGTTTCCAGCAGCTGGGCGTTGGTGTTTTTCAGGATGCTTTCGATCTCACCGCTCATGGCGTAAGCAAGTCCGATTTGCATAGGTAATCCCCCTGTCGATGTTATCGCACCTATTATAGCACAGGGAAGGCTTTTGGTAAAGAGAATAATTTTATTGATAAACGATAAAAATATATTGACAAACAGAAAATCATCTGGTAAGATGTGGGCATATCAACAAGGAGGGAATCGTGATGAAACGAGTTGGACTGGTGCGGACGCTGAAAGGCGTGATCGTATTTCTTGCGGTGATGGCCGCTGTGTACTATGGGAAGCTGTTCCCCAGCCGGATACGGGAGATTGGAATGGAGATGCCGGAGCTGAGCTGGCTGGTGACGCCGGGAATTATCGCCATCAGCCTCAGCGCAGTCCCGATTGCCATAGCGTTGGCGTTGTTCTGGAGAATCTGCACGGAGATCGGGCGGGATAACTCTTTCTGTTACCAAAACGCCCGCTGGCTCAGCGGGATCGGCGTCTGTGCGCTGGTGGACACCGCTTACTGTGCGGTAGGTACGGTGACGCTGGAGATTATCGCCGGTTCGCCTATCTGGCTGCTGGGGACTGTCGTGTGCGTGGCAGGCCTGGGGATCGCGCTGGCGGCGTTCCTCCTGTCCCACCTGGTACTCAAGGCCGCTGACCTGAAGGCGGAAAACGACCTGACCATTTGAGGAGGGGAGCTGTATGCCGATTATTGTGAATTTGGACGTGATGCTCGCCAGACGGAAAATGTCCCTCAGCCAGCTCTCGGAGCAGGTGGATGTGACCATTGCCAATCTGTCGGTTCTGAAGACAAACAAGGCGAAGGCGGTGCGGTTCTCCACACTGGAGGCCATTTGCAAGGCCCTGGACTGCCAACCGGGAGATATCCTGGAGTATGTGGAGGAAGAGGGGTCATGAGTAAGCTGAAGTGGATTTTTTGCATATCGCTGGTTTCGGTTTGCCTGCTGGCCGCCTGCGGCGCGGTGCGAAACAGGATTGTCCTGCCGGATGCAGGCGATGTGGAGAAAGTCACCGTTACTGGCGGCGGGATATCCCTGGCGGTAGAGGACGCGGGGGAGATCACGGAGCTGCTGCAAAGGATGGGCAGGGCGCGGGATACCGGCGGTATGAGTATCCATGACAGGCCGCTGGCAGAGGATGTCCTGCAAATAGATTTTGAATTTTCACAGGGCGGCACAAGCGTTGTGTTTCTGTACCAGGAGAGGGGGAAGACACTCCTGGAGCAGCCGTATCAAGGAATTTACAGAGTTGATACGGAGTTGCTGGATGATTTGTTGGAACAGGGGGAGACAGGATGAAAAGCAGTGAAAGGAGAATGAAGAGATGGAACAACCGGTGAATCCGGCATCTGAGGTTCAGCAGCCTGCGCGTCCGGCCCGGAAGCCCTGGGCGGCGGACCGGCGGGAGCGGCGTCTGCTGCCGCTGTCCTTACTGCTGGCCTATTTGTTTGTCAGCTTCTGTCTGGACCGGCGGGGAATCCGGTGCCAGGGGTTCGGCGTCACGGTGTTGGCCGCCGGGTGGTATGGGGTGTTGTTTTGCTACCGGGGGACCGGTGGAATGCAGCGGAGCGTAAACCGTGTTCTCATGGGCGCGGTGGTCCTGCTGGCGTTGACCTTCACGATTTTTTCCAATCAGTGGTTCCGCCTGTGGAACCGGTGGGTGTTGCTCCTGCTGATAGCCGTCCACACCTGGGAGCTGTGCGGCGGGACCCGCCTGCCGTGGCACAGGGCGGGGATGCTGCTGGAGCGGCTGCTCCTGCTGGTGTGCGGCCCGTTTGTCCGCTGCGGCGCAATTGCGGATACCGTGCGGTCTTTGAAATCCAGACAGGGGTTCAGCCGCTGGTTCCCGGCGTTGGCCGGGGTGGGCGTGACGTTGCCCCTGCTGTGGGTGGTGACAATCGTGCTGATGGACGCGGACGCGCTGTTTGCCCTGGTGGCCGGGGACGCGATTGCCTGGCTGGAACGCCATTTCGGACAGGTGGTCCTGCGGCTGATTCTGGCGGCGTGCGGAATGCCGTTCCTGTTTTCCCTGCTGTATTTTGCCGCGCATACCGAGGCAAAGCCTCAGGAGAAAAAAGGCATGAAGGAGCTGGAAGTCCTGCCCGCCGTGATTCTGCTGGGTGCGCTGGATACGCTGTATATCTTCTTCCTGACCGTACAGGGGGTGGCCCTGTTCGGAGATCAGACCTATTTACAGCGGGCAGGCATCAGCTTTGCGGAGTACGCCCGCAGCGGTTTCTTCCAGCTGGTGGGCCTGGCGGGCGTGAATATCGCGCTGATTCTGGCGGTGATCTGGCTCTGCCGGAGGGATAAGCGGCTGCAAGTCCTGTCCACGGCTCTGGTCATGCTGACGGGGGTGCTGCTGCTGTCCGCCGCATGGCGGATGACGCTGTATGTGTCCGCTTACGGGCTGTCCTTTAAGCGTCTGCTGACCTATTGGGGAATGGTGATTCTGGCCGTTTTCCTGGGTCTGACGGTGCGGAAAATCTGGAAGAAGGACTTTATGTTTTTCCGGACTGCCGCGCCTGCCGCTCTGGCTTGGTGGCTGCTGCTGAACTACTGTAATGCAGACGCGCTTGTCAGCCGGTATAACGTCCGGCAGGTGGAGGGAGGCCGGCTGGCCTACAGTGCGGTAGAGGATTTGCTTTACCACCGCAGCGGGTACGACGGTCTGACCATACTGGCAGAGCATCTGACGGACCCGGATATCCTCCCGTGGGTGCAGGAGGACGCGGCGGCGGACTGCGAAAGCTGGACCTCCTGGAGCGTGTCCGCCTGGCGGGCGGCGCAGCCATAGACAAGGGAATCACTGGAGGGGCTGACCAACCGGTCAGCCCCTCTTTTCCTCCTGCCGGGCCGCGTCCAGCCCCATCTGTGCGGGACCGTCCAGGAGCTTCCCATACCGGTCAAACCGGGAGCCGTGGCAGGGGCAGTCCCAGCTTTTTTCATCCGGGTTCCACTCCAGCTGACACCCCATATGGGGACAGCGCACATCCACCGCATACAGCGTACCGTCCAGGGCTTTATATACGCCCACCTTTTCCCCGCCCAGCTCCACCACGCCGCCGTGGTCCGGCGGCAGCGACACAGCTGCGCCGCGGGCTGGAGCCAGCAGCTTCCGGCTCAGGTCCCGCACCGCATGGACGCTGTTTTCCGCCAGCGCGGCGGCAGATGCGGCAGGCGTAAACCGCTGGGGGGAGAACAGACCGGCAAAGGCGGGTTCCCTGCCCAGAATCAGGCCGCAGAGCAGCTTCGCGCCGGCCATGGCGGACGTCATCCCCCATTTGCCGAAGCCGGTAACAGCGTACCAGTGGGGGGTATTGGCGGAAAATTGCCCGATATAGGGGATTCCGTCCAAGGTCATGCAGTCCTGCGCGGACCAGTGCAGGAGAGGCTGCAGGCCCGGCAGGAGCAGGGCGGCAGAGCGGGTCAGGGCCTCGTACTTCCCGCCGCCGCGGTTTTCTCCGGTACGGTGGGCGCCGCCGCCAGCCAGCAGCAGCTCCCCTGCGCTGCGCAGGGACAGTCCACCCTCGTCTACGCTGTAATACATCCCCGGCAGCTTTGCCGCGCCTGCCGCCGCCACATAGCTGCGCTCCTGGTGCATACGCATGAAATAGTACCCCGGCACGTTGACAAAAGGGAAGTGGCAGGCAAACACAATGTGCTGCGCCCGAACTGTTCCATGCTCCGTGCGCAGGGTGTCGCCCTCCGCCTCCAGCACACGGGTTTTCTCATAGATGGTCAGGCCGTCCGCCAGGTAGTAGAGCAGCCGCAGCGGGTGGAACTGGGCCTGCCGGTCGCACCGCACCGCCTTTTTCACCGGGAACGGCAGGCCGGTTTCCACTGTCAGCTCAACCGGCAGCCCGGCCCGTTTTTCCGCGGCGTATTCATCATCCAGGACGTTCTCCTCCTCCATGGAGTAGAGATAGGCGGGCAGACGCTCCCAGCCGCAGGAGATGCGCCGGTCCGCAATCAGCCGCTGGTAGTCCTCCACCGCCTCCTGCTGGGCCTGGGCGTACAGGCGGGCCGTCTCTGCGCCGTGGGCGGATTCCAGCTGCCGGTATATGGCCCCGTGCTGGGCTGTCACCTTTGCGGTGGTATTGCCGGTCTGACCGAACCCTGTCCGGTTAGCCTCCAGAACCACTGTGGACACCCCTGCCTCCGTCAGAAACGCGGCGGTCAGGATTCCCGCCAGACCGCCGCCAATTACCGCCGCCTCTGCTTTCAGGTCCCCGGACAAGGGGGGACAGGGGGCGAATTTTGCCGTTTGATGCCAAATGGATTCCATACGCAGTTACCTCGTCATACAGTATCATAAGTGTATTGTCCCCGTCCGGCGAGGACCGTCTGGGGGAGCAGCGTACCCGCCGCGCCCAGGAGAAGAAACAGTCCCGCGCCGTGCCAGAGCGTCAGCGCCAAGGCGGCGGCGGTGAGGAGGACGGAGCAGCCCAAACCCACCGGACGGCACACGCGGTCCGCCAGCATGGGGTCCGCCAGCCAGCTCGCCAGCAGATACAGGACCCGACCGCCGTCCAGAGAGGGCATGGGCAGAAGGTTGAAGCACCCCAGCAGCAGATTTGCCCCGGCCAGCACGTATTCCCCCGACACACGGGAGAACAACAAGGCCAACGCCAGGTTGACCGCCGGTCCCGCCAGGGTACACAGAATTTCCCGGCCATAGGGGAGATAGCGGGTATCCGCCCGGATCTCCGCGCCGAAGGCGGTGAGCCGGACGCGCTCCACCGCCGCCCCTGCCAGCCGCAGTCCGCCCAGGTGCCCCAGCTCGTGGCACACCGCCGACAGCATCACCAGGGGCAGCACGCTGCCCGCACCCGCCAGATACGCCACCAGCAGCATGGCTCCAAAGCCCCAGGTGACGGTCAGCTTACCCCAATTCCACATAGAAAATCGGATTGAGATACAGACTGCCGTCGTGGAGTTCAAAGTGCAGGTGGGGACCGGTGGCCAGACCGGTGGAGCCTACCTCCGCGATTTTATCCCCCATGGATACCTGCCCGCCGGTGGCCGTGACCTTGCTGCAGTGGGCGTATAGGGTGATATAGCCCCCCTCGTGCTGGAGCATGATATAACGGCCCAGGGAACTACTCTCGCCAGTGGCGTAGACCGTGCCGTCGGCAAAGGCGGCGATTGCCGCCCCCTCGTCTGCCGCCAGGTCCACGCCGTAGTGGAATTTGCTGCCGCCCTCCACCGGATGCTCCCGCCAGCCGAAGGAGGAGCTGAGAACGCCGCGGATGGGAGTGCTGTAGGCAAAGCCCAGGTTCCGCTGCTCCAGACTGGCGTTTTCCGGCAGGGCGGGCATGGTGTAGACATAGGAGAGCGCCTCGCTGGCGGTGGTGTCATCCGGCTCGGACGGCGGCTCTACCACCGTTTCCGTCATGGCGTCCAGCGCCTCCGCCGGGGGTGGGGGCAGCGATGTCTGGACCGCGGGATTTCCATCCAACTCCGGCAGGACCGTCTGCACCGCCGGCTGTGGGGCGGACGGCTGGACTTGGGTGGGCGGAGCGGGTGTGTCCAAAGGTTCCTCCGCCGGTTTCGGCCTGGCATCCGGCTGGGACGGATTGAAGACGGCGGTATAGGCGTCCTGGAGGGAAGCGGCGGCGGGCTCCTCTCCGCTGATGGCCCGGCCTACCGCTGCAAAGGCCGCTTTGAAATCCGCATCCCTGCCGATGAGCCGCCCGGCAGACTGGGCTATATTGCTGACGGCCTCCGGAAACAGCAGCTTTACCGCTACCAAAAGCACAAAAATTATGCCGCAGACAGTCAGGCGCAGGACCCCTGCGTTGGTCTGTCCCTGCGCTCTGGCCCGTTCCCGCCGGAGCTGCTGAGCACGGCGGCGTACGTTGCTGGAACTGTTCAAAGTCGATCCCTCCTTTTGTTCCCCTTAGTTTATGCGCAAATCCAGGCAAATTATGCAGGGGATGGAAAAAGAGGGCGGCAGAGACGGTTAAAGGGGGCCAATAACCCGGTGACAATTCTGCGCGTTTATGCTATAATATCCCAAAATAGAATTAGGGGAGATAAGACGCCTATGCTGCAGCGTAAGAATGATTTTTCACAGGGGAGTATTGCAAAAAATATCCTGTCGCTTGCAATTCCGCTCACGGTAGCACAGCTGACCGTGGCGCTTTACAATGTGGTAGACCGGGCCTTTATCGGGCATATTGATGCCATCGGGCGGGAGGCCTTCACTGGCATCGGGCTGGTCATGCCCGCCGCCTACATTATCACCGCCTTTGCAAATCTCTGTGGGACAGGCGGTGCGCCGCTGTTTTCCATAGCGCGGGGGAAGGGCAGGGACCGGCAAGCCGCCCGGATTATGGGCGTCGGCTTTACGCTCTTGCTGCTGCTGGGGGCTGTGCTGACGGCAGTGTTTTACCTGTTTCGGACCCCCTTTCTCTACTGGGTAGGGGGCAGCGACGGCACTGTGGTCCATGCGCGGAATTATCTGCAAATTTATCTCATTGGTGTGATTCCCGTTATGATCAGCCTGGGCATGAATCCTTTTATCAACGCCCAGGGGTTCGGAAAAACCGGTATGATGACAACGCTGCTAGGCGCGGTGATCAACCTGATCCTTGACCCTGTGTTTATATTCGGCCTGGGACTGGGGGTGCAGGGCGCGGCATTGGCAACGGTTGCGGCCCAAACCTGTTCAGCGGTTTGGGTACTGCTATTCCTGACGGGCCAAAAGGCCGTGGTGCGTCTGGAACGGGAAAGCCTTGGTCTGGACCGGACAATTCTTTGGCGGGTCTGCGGGCTGGGGTTGACCGGATTCACCTTTTCTGTAACAAACAGCTTGGTCCAGGCTCTGGGAAACGCGCAGCTGCAAGCTTACGGCGCCGCTTCCGGAGATCTCTATGTGGCGGCTATGACGGCTATTGTCTCTATTCGGGAGATTGTGGTTCAGCCCGTGCGGGGTGTGACCCAGGGCGCCCAGCCTGTGATAGGCTACAACTACGGCGCCGGTAAGTACAGCCGCGTGCGGGAGAGCATCCGCTTTATTACCGTGGCTTGCCTGGCTTACAATTTTTTCGTTTGGGTATTGCTGCTGGCGTTCCCAAGGGCGTTTATTTTGCTGTTCAATGACAATGCGGACCTGTTGGATGTGGGCGTGAAAACTATGCGCATTTATTATGCGGCGTATCTGATGATGAGTTTTCAGTTTATTGGTCAGAATACGTTTGTGGCGTTGGGCCGGGCGAAAAATGCGGTGTTCTTTTCTTTGCTGCGCAAAGTAGCGTTGGTTATACCGCTGATGCTGCTCCTGCCCCAGATCTGGGGTCTGGGAACTTACGGCGTCTTTGCTGCGGAGCCGGTCAGCGATGTTATTGGCGGAGCGGCGTGCTTTATTACCATGATGCGGACCGTATGGCGGGATATGAAACAGCCTGATGCGGACTAGCAGTTTATCCGGGCAGTAACGAGACTTTATATCTTTGATCCGTCTATAAACACCGTGCCCAAATCGATTTCTGCAGCTTGCTCCAGCAGCTCTACCGGCTGAAGGAACAGACCTGCCATCGCTTCTTGGGTACCCAATAGAGTACTATATCTTTCTGGAACATCTGCCGGCAGAATATCCGGATGGATTACATTGTCCTCGCCCGTGATGGAGCAGGCAGGGATGGGAAACCCCTCAGTCAAACGCAAAGCGTCTGACTGAGGGGCCGGAGAGCCGCCTGAGCAGCTCTGTTCTTATGCGTCAATGGTGGAAATACGGCTGGAAATAGCCTCCAGCACATCCAGCAGCGCACGCACCGTATCCAAAGAGGTAAACGTAGTCAACCCGTTCTCAATAGCCAGCCGCCGCATCGCCACCCCTGCGCTCACATGGGCGGCGGAATTCAAATCGCGGGTGTTGATGAGATAGGCGGTCTTTCCGCTGCGGATGGCCTTGGTGATGTCGGAGGGGTCCTCGGTGTAGTCCGCCCGCTTTTTCGTCCGCACGCCGTTGTTCTTCAGATACTGGGCCGTACCAGTGGTGGCCTCAATATTGAAGCCCAGACGGTAGAACCGTTTTACCAGCGGCAGGGCTTCCTCCAGGTCCTCCGGGCAGACCGACAGCAGCACCGTCCCGTGGTCCTGGAGCCGGGTGCCTGCCGCCTCCATAGCTTTATACAGGGCGTAGGGCAGGCGGTCGTCGTAACCGATGGCCTCGCCGGTGGATTTCATCTCTGGGGACAGGTAGGCGTCCAGCCCGCTGAGCTTGCTGAAAGAGAACACAGGCACCTTGCAGTACCACCGCTGCTTCTCCTTCGGGTACATATCCGTAATCCCCTGCTCCCGCAGGCTCTCGCCGAGAATGACCTTCGTGGCGATATCCGCCAGGGACCAGCCGGTGGACTTGGACAGGAAGGGGACCGTCCGGGAGGACCGGGGGTTGACCTCGATGGTGTATACCTTGTCCTGCTTGTCCACAATGAACTGGATATTGTACAGGCCGATAATGCCAATCCCCAGCCCCAGCTTCCGGGTGTAGTCGATGATGGTGTCCTTGACCGCCTGGGAGACAGAGAAGGTGGGATATACGCTTACGGAGTCGCCGGAGTGGACGCCTGTGCGCTCCACCAGCTCCATGATGCCGGGAATAAACACATCGGTACCGTCGCAGATGGCGTCCACTTCCACCTCTTTGCCGATGATATACTTGTCCACCAGCACCGGCTTTGTGGCGTCCACCTCCACCGCGCTCTGGAGATAGTGGCGCAGCATCTCCTCGTTGGTGACAATCTCCATCGCCCGTCCGCCCAGCACAAAGCTGGGCCGCACCAGCACCGGATATCCTACCTCCGCCGCCGCCCGGACGCCGTCCTCAATGTTAGTGACCGCGTGGCCCTTGGGCTGGGGGATTTCCAGCTCCCGGAGGACGCGCTCAAAGATTTTGCGGTCCTCCGCCCGCTCAATGGCGTCGCAGCCGGTGCCGATAATCTTCACGCCCCGGTCCCGCAGGGGCTGGGCCAGATTGATGGCGGTCTGACCGCCCAGGGAGACGATGACGCCCTCTGGCTTTTCCAGCTGGATGATGTTCATGACGTCCTCCACGGTCAGCGGCTCGAAGTAGAGCTTGTCGCTGCACGTATAGTCGGTGGAGACCGTCTCAGGGTTATTGTTGATGATAATAGCGTCGTAGCCGCTCTGTTTAATGGTCTGTACCGCGTGGACGGTGGAGTAGTCGAACTCCACGCCCTGGCCGATGCGGATGGGCCCGGAACCCAGGACGATGATTTTTTTGTGGGGCGAGACAATGGACTCATTCTCATCCTCATAGGTGGAGTAGAAATAGGGGACATAGCTCTCAAACTCGCTGGCACAGGTGTCAATCATCTTATAGACGGGGAAGACGCCCAGCTCCTGCCGCCGGTCGAAGACCTCCTGTTCGCTGCAGTTCCACAGCCACGCCAGAGCCTTGTCGGAAAACCCCTTCCGTTTGGCCTTGCGGAGCATGGCGGGGTCCCAGGGATGGGCCTTGATCTCCTCCTCGCAGCGGACAATATAGCTGATTTTGTCCAGAAACAGCATGTCGATCTGGGTGGCGCTGGCAATCTGGCCCAGGTCGGGACTGCGGCTCATCAGTTCAGCGATGGCAAAGATGCGGTCGTCTGTGCCGATTTTGATATAGTCCAGCAGCTCCTTGGCGGAGTAGTCGTTGAACTTCTCCATGTAGATATGGCCCACCCCGGCCTCCAGGGACCGCACGGCCTTCAGAATACTTTCCTGGAGCGTCCGGCCCACGGCCATGACCTCGCCGGTGGCCTTCATCTGGGTGCTCAGCACGTTGCTGGCGCTGCCGAATTTGTCGAAGGGGAAACGGGGCATTTTTGTCACCACGTAGTCCAGGGCCGGTTCAAAGCAGGCGGGCGTGTTGGCCAGCATGATTTCGTCCAGATGCATTCCCACAGAGATTTTCGCGGATACGCGGGCGATGGGGTAGCCGCTGGCCTTGCTGGCCAGGGCGGAGGACCGGGACACGCGGGGGTTGACCTCAATGACATAGTATTGGAAGGACTGTGGGTCCAGGGCAAACTGCACGTTGCACCCGCCCTCAATCTCCAAGGCGCGGATCAGCCGCAGGGCGCTGTCCCGCAGGAGGTGGTACTCCTTGTTGGTCAGGGTCTGGCTGGGGGCCACCACAATGGAGTCGCCGGTGTGGATGCCCACAGGGTCGATGTTCTCCATATTACAGACGGTGATAGCGGTGTCATTGGCATCCCGCATCACCTCGTATTCGATCTCCTTATATCCCTTGATGCTCTTCTCAATGAGGACCTGCCCCACCGGGGACAGCTCCAGGGCGGTGCGCATCAAGGTCCGCAGCTCGTCCACATTTCCGGCAAAGCCGCCGCCGGTGCCGCCCAAGGTAAACGCCGGGCGCAGAATCACCGGGTAGCCGATGGCCGCCGCCGCCTGCACCGCGCCGTCAATGTCGGTGGCGATTTCCGACGGCACCACCGGCTCGCCCAGGCGCAGGCACAGTTCTTTGAACAGCTCCCGGTCCTCGGCACGGCGGATACTCTCGTACTTGGTCCCCAGCAGCTCCACGCCGCACTCCTCCAGTACGCCCTGCTTCTGCAGCTCCATAGCCAGGTTCAGGCCGGTCTGGCCGCCGATGCCGGGGACGACGGCGTCCGGACGCTCAAAGCGGAGGATTTTGGCTAAATATTCAACAGTCAGCGGTTCCATATACACTTTGTCCGCAATGGTGGTGTCCGTCATAATGGTAGCGGGGTTGGAGTTGGCCAGAACAACCTCATATCCCTCCTCCCGCAGTGCGAGACAGGCCTGGGTTCCGGCGTAGTCAAATTCCGCGGCTTGTCCAATAACAATCGGACCGGAACCGATGACCAAAATCTTGTGCAGATCCGTTCTCTTAGGCATTGCGCTTCGCCTCCTCCATCATAGCGATAAACTGGTCAAACAGGTACCCGCTGTCCTGGGGGCCGGGCGCGCTCTCCGGGTGGTACTGGACGGAAAAGACCCGGTCCGTCCGGCTGCGCAGGCCCTCCACGGTGTTGTCCAGCAGATTGATGTGGGTGGCCTCCAGCCCGGTTCCCTCCAGGGAGGCCGCGTCCACGGCATAGCTGTGGTTCTGGCTGGTAATCTCCAGCTTGCCGGTCGTCAGGTTTTTCACCGGATGGTTGCCCCCGCGGTGTCCGAATTTCAGCTTGAACGTCCTGCCGCCGTAGGCCAGCGCGATCATCTGGTGGCCCAGGCAGATGCCGAAGATAGGGACCTTGCCCCGCAGCTGCCGCACCAGCTCGATCACCGGGGTCACATCCTCCGGGTCGCCGGGGCCGTTGGAGAGGAACACGCCGTCCGGCTCCATGCGCAGGATGTCGGCGGCGGCGGTGTCGTAGGGGACCACCGTCACATTGCAGCCCCGCCCGTTGAGGGAGCGGACAATGTTCAGCTTGATGCCGCAGTCCACCGCCACCACGTTGAAGCGGTGGTTGGAGGTGCGGGCGTACCAGCGTTTTTTGCAGCTGACCTGCCGTACCTGGTCGTGGGGAGGCCGGGCCTCCGCCAGACGCCGGAGAGCCTCCTCCGTGCTTACGTCAATGCCGGTCAGGATTGCCGGGCGGCTCCCGGAATCCCGGATGCTGCGGGCCAGCTTCCGGGTGTCGATGCCCTCGATGGCGGGGATAGTGTGGTCCTCCAGAATCTCCGAGAGGGTCTTGGTGTAGCGGAAGTTGCTGGGGATGTCGTTATACTCCCGGACGGCCAGCGCGCCCAGGGTGGGGATTTTCGTCTCAAAATCCTCGTCCGTAATGCCGTAGTTGCCGATGATAGGGTAGGTCATCACCACCATCTGGGCCGTATACGAGGGGTCGGAAACGATCTCCTGGTAGCCCACTATCGAGGTGTTAAAGACGATTTCGCAGACCCGGTCTACCTTTGCGCCGAAGCGGTAGCCGGGATATTCGCTGCCGTCGTCCAATACGATCTTGCAGTCATAAGTCCGGATCATAAGCGCTCTCCTCCCTTTCATGGCGGCGGATGTATAAGAATGCAGGGCCGCCCCGCCGCCGCGTATGTATGCTCCTTGTGCGGGATGAATATTTATCTTATATTTTTACATAAAAAACTATCTCACAGATTGCCCAGGAAGTCAAGGTCTAAGCGTGGAAATTTACGGATTTATGTAAAATTCATAGGAAGGCCGCAAAAGGGCGCAAGAGAATTCATACATTATTTCATCTTGCACTTTTCCGCGGAAAATGGTAGCCTAGAATAGTATTTCTATGTGATATCTCCGACTGCCGGGGAGCTTTCCCGCAGCTGGAATGGAAATTTGAGCGTGTTCAGAGAGGAGCGTGTTCTGTCATGAAGAAAGTAGCTGTCATCATGGGCAGCGCCAGCGACCTGGGCGTGGTCCGCAAGGCTGTGGAGACGCTGGACGCTTTCGGCGTCCCCTGCGAGGTCCACGTCTATTCCGCGCACCGTACCCCCGGCGAGGCCCGGTCCTTTGCGGCCAACGCCCGGCAAAACGGCTTCGGCGTCATTATTGCCGCCGCTGGAATGGCCGCCCACCTGGCCGGAGCCATGGCCGCAGGCACCACCCTGCCTGTGATCGGCATCCCCATCAAGTCCAATACCTTGGACGGCGTTGACGCGCTGTTGTCCACGGTACAAATGCCCTCCGGCATCCCGGTGGCGGCAGTGGCCGTGGACGGCGCCGTCAATGCCGCCCTGCTTTCCATCCAAATTTTGGCGGTTGAAGACGGGGCTCTGGCGGAGAAACTAGAGGAGAAGCGGCGCAGGGACGGGGAGAAGGTCCTGGCCGCCGACAGGGAGATCGCCGCCCAGCTGGGCGGCGCATACGGCACGATATCAAAAATCTGAATACGGAGGACACATCAAAATGGAAAAGACCGTTCAGCTCTATGAAGGCAAGGCCAAGAAGGTCTATGCCACCCAGGACCCCAATCTGGTCATCGTCTCCTACAAGGACGACGCCACCGCCTTTGACGGGGCGAAGAAGGGGGAGATCCGCGGCAAGGGAGCCGTGAACAACCGCATGAGCAATTTCCTCATGGGCAAGCTGGCAGAGCAGGGCATCCCCACCCACTTTGTGGAGGAACTGAGCGACCGGGAGACTGTGGTGAAGAAGGTGGAGATCGTACCCCTGGAGGTCATCATCCGCAACGTGTCCGCCGGACATTTTGCCAGCCGCTACGGTGTGGAGGAGGGCATTGTGTTCGACGAGCCGGTGTTTGAGTTCTCCTACAAAAACGACGACCTCCACGACCCCCTCCTCAATACCTCCCATGCCCTGGCCCTGAAGCTGGCCACCAGGGAGGAGATCGAGACCATCCGCACCATGGCCCTGCAGGTCAACGAGGCGCTCAAGGCGTTCTTCGCCGGGTGCGGCGTGCGGCTGATCGACTTCAAGCTGGAGTTTGGCCGCCTGCCGGACGGGACCATTGTGCTGGCGGACGAGATCAGTCCCGACACCTGCCGGTTCTGGGACGCCAAGACCAACGAGAAACTGGACAAGGACCGCTTCCGCCGCGACCTGGGCGGCGTTGAGGAGGCGTATCAGGAGATGATGCGCCGGGTGTTCGGAGAGCAGGCTTAATGGGCGTCACCGGCGGAGCGGACGGCCTGCGGGCATGGTTCCTTGGACGGCGTAATAAATAAGGAGGATCATATTTTGGGCGGTTTTTTTGGAGCGGTCTCCAAGAGGGACTGCGTTCTCGACATCTTTTTCGGCGTGGACTATCACTCCCATCTGGGTACCCGCCGGGGCGGCATGATTGTCTATGATCAGAAAAGCGGCTTCCAGCGGCAGATTCACAATATTGAAAATACTCCCTTCCGCACGAAATTCGAGAAGGATATCGCCAAGTTCCACGGCAGCAGCGGTATCGGCTGCATCAGCGACACCGACCCCCAGCCCCTGTTGGTGCGCTCCCACCTGGGCCTGTTCGCCATCACCACCGTGGGAATCATCAGCAATGCGGACGAGGTTGTGGAGAAATTTTTCTCCGACAAGGGCCACCAGTTTATGGCCATGAGTTCCGGACAGATCAACGCCACCGAGCTGACTGCCGCCCTCATCAACCAGGGGGACACCCTGGTGGACGGCATCCGCCATGCACAGGAGATCATTGACGGCTCCGCCACCATCCTGGTCCTGACGCCGGAGGGCATCATCGCCGCCAGGGACAGGCTAGGCCGCCTGCCGGTGCTCATCGGACAGAGCGAGGACGGGTACTGCGTGTCCTTTGAGTCCTTCGCCTACCACAAGCTGGGGTACAGCGACGCCTATGAGCTGGGTCCGCGGGAGATTGTGGAGGTGACGGCGGACGGCTGGCGGACCCTGTCGCCGCCGGGAGAGCAGATGCGGATCTGCGCCTTCCTCTGGACCTACTACGGGTATCCCAACTCCAACTATGAGGGGGTCAACGTGGAGGTTATGCGCTACCGCAACGGGGAGATCATGGCCAGGGACGAGATTGCCCGCGGCCAGCTGCCCAAGGTGGAGTACGTGGCGGGGGTGCCGGACTCCGGACTGCCCCACGCCATCGGCTACGCCAACCGCAGCGGCAAGTTTTTTGCCCGCCCCTTTGTAAAGTATACCCCTACCTGGCCCCGTTCTTTCATGCCCGCCAACCAAAAAATCCGCAATCAGGTGGCGAAGATGAAGCAGATCCCGGTCCCTGAGCTGATTGAGGGCAAAAAGCTGCTTTTTGTGGACGACTCCATCGTCCGCGGCACCCAGCTGCGGGAGACCATCGAGTTCCTGTACAGCTGCGGCGCGGAGGAGGTCCATATGCGCTCCGCCTGTCCGCCCATCATGTACGGGTGCAAGTATCTGAACTTCTCCCGCAGCAACTCCGACATGGAACTGCTGGCGCGGGCTACTATCCAGAAGCTGGAGGGGGACGAGGGACATGCGCACCTGGACGAGTATGCCGACGGCTCCACCGAGCGGGGCCAGTGCCTGCTGAAAACCATCTGCGAGGACATGGGCTTCAGTTCCCTGGGGTACCAGTCCCTGAACGGTCTGCTGGAGGCTATTGGCATTGATAAAGAAAAGATTTGCACCTATTGCTGGACGGGGAAGGAGTAAAGAGACGATGAACGAGAGCTATTCCGATTCCTACGCTGCGGCAGGCGTAGATATCACCGCCGGTTACAGAGCGGTGGAACTGATGAAGGCCCATGTGGCCCGGACCATGACCGCCGGGATGGCGGAGAATATCGGCGGCTTCGGCGGGCTGTTCCAGCTGGACACCGCCGGGATGGCCCACCCCTGCCTGGTCTCCGGCACCGACGGCGTGGGGACGAAAATCCGTCTGGCCCAGCTGCTGGACCGCCACGACACCATCGGCATCGACTGCGTAGCCATGTGCGTCAACGACGTGATCTGCTGCGGCGCGAAGCCCCTGTTTTTCCTGGACTATATCGCCTGCGGCAAAAATATCCCGGAGAAAATTGCGGACATCGTGGGCGGCGTGGCGGAGGGGTGCGTCCGCGCCGGCGCGGCCCTGGTGGGCGGCGAGACCGCCGAGCACCCCGGCATGATGGCGGAGGACGACTACGACCTGGCGGGCTTTACCGTGGGTGTGGTGGACCGGGACCAGGTGATCGACAAGAACCGGACCGTCCCTGGCGACGCGGTCATCGCCCTGCCCTCCAGCGGCGTACACTCCAACGGCTTTTCCCTGATCCGCAAGGTCTTTGACGTGGAGCGCGCGGACCTGCGCGCCCCCCTGGAGGAGCTGGAGGGCCGCAGTCTGGGGGACGCCCTGCTGGAGCCGACGGTCATCTATGTCAAGCCGGTTCTGGCCCTGCTGGAGCAGGCGGAGGTCCACGGCATCTCCCATATCACCGGCGGCGGCCTCTATGAGAACATCCCCCGCAGTATCCCGGACGGGCTGGGCGCAAAGCTGGAGAAAACCGCCCTGCGCGTTCCGCCCCTGTTCGCTTTGACTGCGAAAAAGGGGAATATCCCTGAACGGGACATGTATAATACCTTTAATATGGGCGTAGGCATGAGTGTGACCGTGGCAAAAACGGACGCGGACAAGGCGTTGGACATTCTGCGCGGTCGGGGCCTGGACGCCTATATTATGGGTGAGATTGTCCAGAGCGGGGAGAAGGTGGCGCTGTGCTGAAAGCGTCCATCGCCGTGCTGGCCTCCGGCGGCGGCACCAACCTCCAGGCCCTGCTGGACGCCCAGGCCCGCGGAGAGCTGAAAAGCGGCGAGATCCGTCTGGTCATTGCCGACCGGCCCGGCATCGGGGCCATTGCCCGCGCCCAGGCGGCGGGGGTGGCCTGTGCGGTTGCCGTGCGCAGGGAGGCGGGCTTCGAGGCCCAGGTACAGGAGCTGCTGGCCCAGTACCGGATTGATATGGCGGTACTGGCGGGCTTTCTGGGAATTCTGTCCCCGGCGTTTATCCGCACATTTGGAAAACCGATTCTGAATATCCATCCCTCCCTGATTCCCTCCTTCTGCGGAAAGGGCTTCTATGGACTGCGGGTCCATCAGGCGGCTCTGGATTATGGCGTGAAGGTGACAGGGGCTACGGTCCATCTGGTCAACGAGGTCCCGGACGGCGGGAAAATCCTCCTCCAGAGGGCTGTGGACATCCGGCCCGGCGATACGGCGGAAACCTTGCAGCGGCGGGTGATGGAGGAGGCGGAGTGGAAATTGCTGCCCCAGGCGGTGGAGACCGCCGCCGCGGAGATCGTGGAGGAAAAGGAGAATTTGTCATGACACAGGATTTAAGCGCACTGCTGCGCGGAAACGCCTATCCCGGACGGGGCATCCTGCTGGGCAGCCTGTACCGCCCCGGCGCGAATGCCGCCGTCATCGCCTATTTTATCATGGGCCGCAGTGAGAACAGCCGCAACCGCGTCTTTGAGGAGACGGCGGACGGCATCCGCACCAAGGCTTTCGACGAGAGCAGGATGACGGACCCGTCCCTGATTATTTACCATCCGGTGCGGGTGGTGAAGCAGGGGGTTATTGTCACCAACGGCGACCAGACCGACACCATCCGGGACTATCTGAAGAAGGGCGAGTGCTACGTCTGCGCCCTGCGCACCAGGGAGTACGAGCCGGACCGGCCCAATTTCACCCCCCGGATCTCCGGCATTCTGAAGCGGAGCGGGGACTACTGCCTGTCCATCCTGAAGCATCAGGAGGAGGAGGGCTGCGCCCGGCAGTTTTTTGAATACTCCGCGCGGGCCGGAGCGGGACACTTTATCAGCACCTACCAGGGCGACGGCGACCCGCTGCCCTCCTTTGCCGGGGAGCCGGTGAAGGTGGACGTGACCGCCCCCAATGCCCCCGCGCTGGCGGAGGAGCTGTGGTCAGCCATGAATGAGGAGAATAAAGTCTCCCTCTTTGTGCAGTATATCGACTTGAGAAGCGGTCTTGCCGACACGGTGATTGTCAACAAGCACACCGGAACCGTCCACACGAAGGGTACAGAACCGCTCTGGCGCTGAAAGGAGCGTAAAGAACCAATGGAACGAAATCGAGACGGCTACATTTCCCCCCTCTCCACCCGCTACGCCAGCAAGGAAATGCAGTATCTGTTCTCTGACAATCATAAATTCCGCACCTGGCGGAAGCTGTGGATCGCCCTGGCGAAGGCGGAAAAGCAGCTGGGCCTGGACATCACGGAGCAGCAGATCGCCCAGCTGGAGGCCCATAGGGAGGACGTCAACTACGATGTGGCCGAGGCGCGGGAGCGGCAGGTCCGCCACGACGTCATGAGCCACGTCTACGCCTACGGACAGCAGTGTCCGGACGCCGAGGCCATTATCCACCTGGGAGCCACCTCCTGCTACGTGGGGGACAACACAGACGTCATCATTCTCCGGGACGCGGCCCGGCTGGTGTTGCGCAAGACGGCCCAGGTACTGCGCAATCTCGCCGCCTTTGCGGACAAGTATAAGGACCTGCCCTGTCTGGGGTACACCCATCTCCAGCCCGCCCAGCTGACCACCGTGGGCAAGCGGGCCGCGCTGTGGATGAACGAGCTGGTGATGGATATGGAGAACCTGGAGTATCAGGTCTCCGCCTTGGGTCTGCGGGGGGTGAAGGGCACCACCGGTACCCAGGCCAGCTTTATGGAGCTGTTTGACGGCGATGAGGAGAAGGTGAAGGCCCTGGAGAAGCTGGTGGCGGAGCAGGTGGGCTTTGAGAAGTGGACGCCGGTCTCCGGCCAGACCTATTCCCGGAAGGTGGACGCCTATTTCCTGGGGGCGCTGTCCGGCATCGCCCAGTCCGCCTGCAAGTTTGCCACCGACCTGCGGCTGCTCCAGTCCTTTGAGGAGATGGAGGAGCCCTTTGAAAAGAATCAGATCGGGTCCTCCGCCATGCCCTACAAGCGCAACCCCATGCGCTCCGAGCGCATCTGCGCCCTGAGCCGCTATGTGATTCAGAACGCGGTCAACCCCGCCATGACGGCGGCCACCCAGTGGTTTGAGCGGACGCTGGACGACAGCGCCAACCGCCGTATTGCCGTGGCGGAGGCGTTCCTGGCGGTGGACGCTATCCTGGAAATCTATATCAACGTCACCGCCGGTCTGGTGGTCTATGAACGTGTGGTCCGCCGCCGGGTGATGGAAAAGCTGCCCTTTATGGCCACTGAGGACATCATGATGGAGGCGGTGAAGCGGGGGGGCAACCGGCAGGAGCTCCACGAGGCCCTGCGGGAGCACTCCCATGCCGCCGCCCGTCAGGTCAAGCTGGAGGGCGGGGCCAACGACCTCATTGACCGCATCCTGGCCGATCCCCTTTTCCCCCTCTCCCGGCAGGAGATTGCGGCCCAGATGGACCCGGCGCGGTACATTGGCCGCGCGCCCGGACAGGTCACGGAGTTCCTGGAGGAAGTGATTGCCCCCATCCTGGCCCGGTATCCCGATGAAAATATCCGTGCGGAGCTGAACGTGTAAGAAAGGAGCCATCCCTATGAAAGAATTGGAATTGAAATACGGCTGCAACCCCAATCAGAAGCCTGCCCGCATTTTTATGCGCGGCGGGAGCGAGCTTCCGGTGACTGTGCTCAACGGCAAGCCCGGCTATATCAATTTCCTGGACGCGCTGAACGCCTGGCAGCTGGTCAAGGAGCTGAAGGAAGCGCTTGGGATGCCCGCCGCCGCGTCTTTCAAGCACGTTTCTCCCACCTGCGCGGCCATTGGCCTGCCCCTCAACAGCACGCTGCAAAAGGCTTGCTTTGTGGACGACATCCCGGATCTGAACGCCAGCCCCCTGGCCTGCGCCTACGCCAGAGCCAGAGGCGCGGACCGGCTGTGCTCCTTCGGGGACTGGGCGGCTCTCAGCGACGTCTGCGACGCCACCACGGCTAAGCTTATTGCCCGCGAGGTGTCCGACGGCGTCATTGCCCCTGGCTACACCGCCGAGGCCCTGGAGATTCTCCAGGCCAAGCGCAAGGGCGGTTATGCCGTGGTGCAGATGGACCCGGACTACGAGCCGGCCCTCCAGGAGACAAAGGATGTGTTCGGCATCACCTTTGAGCAGGGCCGCAACACCTCCCGGATCAGCATGGAGCTGCTGGACAACATTGTCACCAACAACGACTATATGCCAGACACCGCCCGCCGGGACCTGGTGGTGGCGCTGCTGACGCTGAAATATACCCAGTCCAACTCTGTCTGCTACGCCAAGGACGGCCAGGCCATCGGCGTGGGCGCGGGCCAGCAGAGCCGCATCCACTGCACCCGTCTGGCGGGCAGCAAGGCGGATACCTGGCATCTGCGCCAGCATCCCAAGACCCTGGCCCTGCCCTTTATCCCCACCCTCAGCCGTCCGGAGCGGGACAACGTCGTGGACAGCTACATCAACGGCAACGAGGAGGACGTGTGCGCCGACGGCGTATGGCACAAGTATTTCTGGCACCATCCCGAACGCCTTACCTGCGGCGAGGCCCGCGCGTGGCTGGATAATCTGAAGGAGGTCGCCCTGGCCAGCGACGCCTTCTTCCCCTTTGCGGACAACATTGAGCGCGCCCGCCGCAGCGGCGTGCGGTACGTGGCAGAGCCGGGCGGTTCTATCCGGGATGACCTGGTGATCTCCAAGTGCAACGACTACGACATGGTCATGGCCTTCACCGGCCTGCGGCTGTTCCACCACTGATTCATTTCTTTGCCGTCCCTGCGGGGGCGGCAAAGGCCGGTTATACTACAAATTATGGTCAAGAATATTTTGATTTTAGGGGCAAGCGGAACCGTAGGGACCGCCGTATTCCAAATGCTGTCCCGGCGGAAAGAGCTGCATGTGTTTGGAACCTGCTTTTCCGCCGGACGGCAGGAATCGCCGTCTATGAGACGCTTTGCCCTGGGAATGGAGCTCCTGCCTCTGCTGCGGCAGGTCCGTCCGGATGTGATTGTCTCCGCGCTGCGAGGAGACTTCGGGGAGCAGCTGTCCGCCCACGAAACAGCTGCGGACTACCTGAAGGAACACGGCGGAAAAATGATTTTCCTGTCCACCGTCAATGTCTTTGACGGCAGCATGGACCGGCCACATTATGAGGAGGACCCAAGAGAGCCGGCGAGCGGATACGGAGGCTTTAAGATGCAGTGCGAGGACCTGCTGCGGGAGCGTCTGAACCGTCAGGCCGTCATACTCAGGCTCCCCTTTGTCTGGGGCAGGAACTCGCCCAGAATGCAGGCGGTCAGCGCGGGATGCGCCGCGGGACAGCTGGAGGTATACGATATCCAGAGCAATCACGCCTCCGACCTCCAGGCGGCGGAACTGATTGAGTGGATCATTTTGGAGGATCAGAGCGGGACGTTCCATGTGGGAACCCAGGATGTGATAGACTACCGGCAATTTATAGAACGCCTGATTGCGGCGATGGGCGCGAAAAAGCCCCGGTTTGTACAGGGAGAGGCCCATGGGGTTATGGCCGCGCTGAACAGCCGGACGGATCTTCCCCACAGGACGCTCAGCTGGGACAGCGAGAGGCTGATCCAATATCTCTGTACGCCCTGATATCACAATGCTATATGCTTTGAGAAAGCGAGGACAGATATGAACATACTGGTCATCGGCGGCGGGGGCCGTGAGCACGCCATCATCCAAAAGCTGAAAGAGGACCCCAGAGCGGAAACAATCTATGCCCTGCCCGGAAACGGCGGCATTGCCGCGGACGCGGTGTGCTGCCCCATTGCCGCCACCGATCTTCCCGCCATTGTTTCCTTTGCCAAGGACCACGCGGTTGACTTTGCGGTCGTGGCGCCGGACGATCCCCTGGTTTTAGGCGCGGTGGACGCCCTCAGCGCGGAGGGCATCCTGTGCTTCGGCCCCAGGAAGAACGCCGCCGCCATTGAGGGCAGCAAGGTGTTTGCCAAGAACCTGATGAAACGGTACGGCATCCCCACCGCCGCCTATGAGGCCTTCAGCGATATGGACAAGGCCCTGGCCTACGTGGAGACCTGTCCGCTGCCCACGGTGGTCAAGGCCGACGGCCTGGCTCTGGGCAAGGGCGTGCTGATCTGCGGGACCCGTGAGGAGGCCCGTCAGGCGGTGCGGTCCATGATGGAGGGGCGCATCTTCGGCGAGAGCGGCGCAAATGTGGTCATTGAGGAGTTTCTGACCGGACCGGAGGTGTCGGCGCTGACTTTTACCGACGGCGAGGCGATCGTCCCCATGGTGTCCTCCATGGACCATAAGCGGGCTCTGGACGGCGACCAGGGGCTGAATACCGGCGGTATGGGGAGCGTGGCTCCCAATCCGTTTTATACGGCGGAGGTGGCGGAGCGGTGTATGCGGGAAATTTTCCTGCCCACCATCCGGGCCATGAAGCAGGAGGGACGCCCCTTCCAGGGCTGTCTGTACTTCGGCCTTATGCTCACCCCGGACGGACCGAAGGTGATCGAGTACAACTGCCGTTTTGGCGACCCGGAGACACAGGTGGCGCTGCCGCTGCTGGAGAGCAGTCTGCTGGAGATTATGCTGGCGTCGGCAAAGGGGACGCTGGCGGAGACGGAGGTAAAATTCAGCGAAAAATCCGCCTGCTGCGTAATCCTGGCCTCCGACGGCTACCCCCAGAAATATGAAAAGGGGTTCCTTATAACCCTGCCGGAGACCGGCGAAAACGAGCGTATTTACATTGCGGGAGCCGCCTGGAAGGACGGACGGCTGGTGACAAACGGCGGGCGCGTGCTGGGCGCGTCGGCGGTGGCGGACGCCCTGCCGGATGCGGTCAGGGCCGCGTATGCCCTGGCGGACCGCATACAGTTTGAGAACGCCTATTGCCGCCGCGATATTGGACAGCGGGCCCTCGCGGCATTGGGAGGAAATGGGTAATGGTATATCGGATTTTTTCAGAAAAACGGATGTCCCCGGAGGCGGACAGCTTGTTGGCGGACCTGCGGGGGTTCCTGGGAATCGAGGCCCTTGCCGGGGTTCGCATTCTCAACCGCTACGATGTGGAGAACGTCAGCCCGGAGGTCTATGAGAAAGCGAAGCACACTGTGTTTTCCGAGCCGCAGGTAGACGTGGCCTGGGACGAGAGGTTCCCGGAGACCAGGGAGGCCCACAGCCTGCTGGCAGTGGAGGCCCTGCCGGGGCAGTTCGACCAGAGGGCCGACTCCTGCGCCCAGTGTATACAGCTGATGGCGGGGGTGGAGCGGCCCCTGGTGGCCTACGCGAAGGTGTATATTCTGGAGGGCCGTCTGTCCCAGGAGGATTTGGATAGGATCAAGGGATACCTCATCAACCCGGTAGAGAGCCGGGAGGCCGCCCTGGAGAAGCCGGATACCCTGGTCCGCAGCCACCCCCAGCCGCCTATGGTGGAGACGCTGGCCGGCTTCACCGCCCTGGACCAGACCGGCCTGGAAACGCTGCTGGACAAGCTGGGCCTTGCGATGGACATTGACGACCTGCGGTTCCTGCAAGCCTATTTCCGGGACCAGGAACGCCGGGACCCCAGCATCACCGAGGTGCGGGTGGTGGACACCTACTGGTCCGACCACTGCCGCCACACCACCTTCTCCACCCATATTGACCGGGTGGAGATTGCGGACAGGGAGGTGCAGTCCGCCTATGAGTCGTATCTGGACCTGCGGCGGGAGGTCTACGGGGAGGGGACGGACCGTCCCCAGACGCTGATGGACATTGCCACCATCGGCACAAAGGCCCTGAAAAAGCGGGGGCTGCTGCCGGAGCTGGACGAGAGCGAGGAGATCAACGCCTGCTCCATCCACGTCCCCGCCGTGGTGGACGGCCAGGAGCAGGATTGGCTGCTCATGTTCAAGAACGAGACCCACAACCACCCCACGGAAATCGAACCCTTCGGCGGCGCGGCCACCTGCATCGGCGGGTGCATCCGGGACCCGCTGTCAGGCCGGGCCTATGTGCATCAGGCCATGCGGGTCACAGGCTGCGGCGACCCCCGCGCCTCCTTCGCGGATACACTCCCCGGCAAACTGCCCCAGCGGAAGCTGGCTGTCACGGCGGCGGCGGGGTACAGCTCCTACGGCAACCAGATCGGTCTGGCCACCGGCCACGTGGCGGAGATGTACCACCCCGGCTATATTGCCAAGCATCTGGAGTGCGGCGCAGTGGTGGCAGCGGCTCCGGCGGCTAATGTGCGCCGGGAGCGTCCGGCTCCGGGGGATGTGGTGATTCTGCTGGGGGGCCGGACCGGACGGGACGGCATCGGCGGGGCCACCGGGTCCTCCAAGAGCCACAATCTGTCCAGTCTGACCACCATGGCCAGCGAGGTCCAGAAGGGCAACGCGCCTGAGGAGCGGAAGCTCCAGCGGCTGTTCCGCAATCCCGCTGTGACCCGGATGATTAAACGCTGCAACGACTTCGGCGCGGGCGGCGTCAGCGTCGCCATCGGCGAGCTGGCGGACGGCCTGGAGATCGACCTGGACGCGGTGCGAAAAAAATACGACGGCCTGGACGGTACCGAGCTTGCCATATCCGAGAGCCAGGAGCGCATGGCGGTGGTGGTCGCGCCGGAGGACGAGCAGGAATTTATCCGCCTGGCCGGGACGGAAAACCTGGAGGCTTACCGGGCTGCTGTGGTGACGGAGAATCCCCGGATGGTGATGAAATGGCGGGGCGGGACGATTGCCAGTTTAAGCCGGGAATTCCTCAATACCAACGGCGCGGTGAAGCATACGGCGGTTTCCGTGCCGGCGTATGCGGGACATGAGGCGCAGCGGCCCGCCGCCCTGCGGGAGATGGCCTCCAGCCTGAAATTTGCCTCCCAGCGGGGGCTGGTGGAGCGGTTTGACAGCACCATCGGCGCAGGCAGTGTGACCATGCCCTTCGGCGGCAGGACCCAGCGGACGCCCGCCCAGTCAATGACCGCGCTGCTGCCGGTACTGCCGGGGCAGGAGACGGAGCAGGCCAGCGTCATGGCCTGGGCCTGCGACCCGGAGGCTCTGTCCGCGAGTCCCTATTGGGGAGCCTTTGACGCGGTGACGGTATCCCTCTCCAAGCTGGTGGCCGCCGGCGCAGACTACAAAAAGGCGTATCTGACGCTGCAGGAATACTTTGAAAAGCTGCGCGCAGACCCCCTGCGTTGGGGCAGGCCCTTCCAGGCTCTGCTGGGGGCGATGAAGGCCCAGATTGCCTACGGCTGCGCCGCCATCGGCGGCAAGGACTCCATGTCCGGCTCATTCCTGGATTTGGACGTGCCGCCGACCCTGATTTCCTTTGCCATTGCGCCCCTTCTGGCGGGCGAGACGCTGACGCCGGAGTTCAAGGAGCCGGGACACCCGGTGTACCTCTTTGCCGGAGACGGCACGGCCCAGGGGCAGAAGAACGCCTGGGAGTCGTTCCACGGTTTGGCTCTGGCCGGTAAAGTAAAAGCAGCCTGGGCGGCGGAGAACGGACTGGCTGACGCGGTGATGAAGATGTCCTTCGGCAACCGCACCGGCTTCCGGAGCAGCGGGGACGGCGCGAACTGGTACGCGCCCTGTCCCGGCATTGTGGCGGAGCTGACAGAGGATGTGGACCTCCCCTGTGCCAAACGCATTGGCGTTACTGCCGCGGAACCTGTTGTTGCCATCGGACAGGACAGCGCGTCCATTGACGAGCTGCTGGCTCTCAGCGAGGCGGTTCTGGAGGACGTCTATCCCACCCGCACCGCAGAAACCGGCGCGGTGGCTCCAGTGGCCTGGGAGAAGGGTACCCCCGCCGTTCTGGGGAAGGGCATCGCCCGGCCCCGCGTAGTTATCCCGGTGTTTCCGGGAACAAACTGTGAGTATGATTCTGCAAGAGCCTGTCTCAGAGAGGGGATGCTCGCCGAGACGGTGGTCATCCGCAACCTGACGCCGGACAGTCTGCAGCAGTCTGCCGCAGAGCTGGAGGCGGCTATCCGGAACGCGCAGGTCGTCTTTCTGCCCGGCGGCTTCTCCGGCGGCGACGAGCCGGACGGGTCCGCAAAATTTATCGTCTCTTTCCTCCGCAATCTCAGACTGTCCGACGCCATCCACGACCTGCTCCAGAACCGGGACGGCTTGATGCTGGGCATCTGCAACGGTTTCCAGGCCCTTATTAAGCTGGGCCTGCTCCCCTTTGGGAAGATTACCGGCGCCGACGCGGATTGCCCCACCTTGACCTACAATACCATCGGACGCCACCAGTCCTCCATTGTCCGCACACGGGTGTGCTCCAACCTGTCCCCCTGGCTGATGGACGCCGCGCCGGGTGAAATATACAGCGTCCCCATCTCCCACGGCGAGGGACGGTTTATCGCCCCGGAAACGCTGCTCCATACGCTGGCGGAAAAGGGCCAGATTGCAACCCAGTATGTGGATTTGGACGGAAAGCCTGTCATGGACACGGCATTCAACCCCAACGGCTCCCTCTGGGCTGTGGAGGGCATTACTTCCCCCGACGGGCGCGTGCTGGGGAAGATGGGCCACAGCGAGCGGGTGGGCGGGAGCCTGTACCGCAATGTGCCGGGGAACTATGACATCGGACTGTTCCGCAGCGCGGCGAAGTATTTCCGTTGACTGCCGTGCTTGACAATTTCCGCCGGGTATGGTATCCTTATGGCACTTTAGATGTGCCGCCGCAGTCTGAACCGCGGCGGCAGGATAGGAGAATATTTTTATGGAACGCATTAAAACCCTTGAGACCCGCGATTTGAACCGGAGCGTCAAAACAGGCGGCTGCGGCGAATGCCAGACTTCCTGCCAGTCCGCGTGCAAGACCTCCTGCGGCGTGGCAAACCAGCCCTGTGAGAACGCCGGCAAGTAAGCCATCTAAAATTTCCGCCCGGCAGAGCGCTGGGCGGAAATTTTTTAACTGGAGGAAAATATGGTTCATCAATACAAACTGAACGGTTACAATATCGTCCTGGATACCTGCTCCGGGTCCATCCATGTGGTGGACGATGTGGCGTATGATCTCATCGCCCTCTACCGGGACCGCTCCGAAGAGGAGATTCTCTCCCAGCTGCTGGACAAATACGGCTCCCGCCCCGATGTGACAGAGGAGGAGCTGTGCGCCTGCCTGGAGGACGTGCGGGCCTTGGAGAAGGCCGGGAAGCTCTTTTCGCCCGACACCTTCCAGCCGCTGGCCTTTGACTTCAAAAACCGCAGCGCGGTGGTCAAGGCGCTGTGCCTCCACGTGGCCCACACCTGCAACCTGAACTGTTCCTATTGCTTTGCCAGCCAGGGCAAGTACCACGGCGGCCGCGCCGTGATGTCCTTCGAGGTGGGCCGGAGGGCCTTGGACTTCCTGATTGAAAATTCCGGCAGCAGGGTAAACCTGGAGGTGGACTTTTTCGGCGGCGAGCCGCTGATGAACTGGGATGTGGTCAAGGAGCTGGTGGCCTACGCCCGCACCCAGGAGGAGCCTCACAACAAGAAATTCCGTTTTACCCTGACCACAAACGGTATGCTCATTGACGATGATGTCATTGACTTTGCAAACCGGGAGATGCACAACGTGGTCCTCAGCCTGGACGGACGGAAGGAAATTCACGACCGCCTCCGGGTGGATTACGCCGGACAGGGCAGCTATGACCGGATTGTCCCCAAGTTCCGTGAGCTGGTGGAGCGCCGGGGCGGCAAGGGATACTACATGCGGGGTACCTTTACCCACGCCAACCCCGATTTTACCAGGGACCTGTTCCATATGGCGGACCTGGGCTTCGACCAGCTGAGCATGGAGCCGGTGGTCTGCGCCCCGTCCGATCCCGCCGCACTGACGGAGGAGGACCTGCCCATTGTCCTGGAGCAATACGAGATTCTGGCAAAGGAGATGCTCCGGCGGGAGAAGGAGGGCAGGCCTATTACATTTTACCACTACATGCTGGACCTCACCGGCGGACCCTGCATTTATAAGCGCATCTCCGGCTGCGGCTCCGGCACGGAGTACATGGCCGTCACCCCCTGGGGAGACCTGTACCCCTGCCACCAGTTCGTGGGGGAGGAGGCATACAAGCTGGGAGATATCTGGCAGGGCGTGACCAACACGGCGGTCCGGGACGAGTTCAAAGCCTGCAACGCCTACGCCCGGCCTGCCTGCGCGGACTGCTGGGCCAAGCTCTACTGTTCCGGCGGCTGCGCCGCCAACGCCTACCATGCCTCCGGTTCCATCAAGGGCGTGTATGACTACGGCTGCGAGCTGTTCCGCAAGCGGATTGAGTGCGCTGTTATGATGAAAGCCGCCCAGGCGGAGGACGCATGACCACGCCGGTTGCAGATTTCGTCCGGGCGTATGCCGCCGCCAACCCCGTGCGGCTGCATATGCCTGGGCATAAGGGCGTATCGTTTTTGGGCTGCGAGGCCCTGGATATCACGGAGATTACCGGGGCGGATTCTCTCTATGAGGCGGGCGGGATTATTGCCGGAAGCGAGGCCAATGCGGCGGCTCTCTTCGGCTCCGCCCGCACCTTTTATGCCGCGGAGGGGTCCTCCCAGTGCATCCGCGCCATGCTGGCGCTGGCCCTGTGGAATGCCGGTCTGAAGCCGGGAGAACGCCCGGTCGTCGCGGCGGCGCGGAATGTCCACAAGTCGTTTTTGTATGCCGCCGCGCTGCTGGATTTTGACATTTTCTGGCTCTGGCCGGAGGTCAGGCCGTCCCTCTGCTCCTGCATCGTGCCGCCGGAGGAGCTGGAGAGCGCGCTGTCCCAGATCCAGCCGGCGGCGGTGTACGTGACCAGCCCCGACTATCTGGGGGGACGGTGCGATATTGCCGCGCTGGCGGAGACTGCCCACCGGCATGGGGTTCCGCTGCTGGTGGACAACGCCCACGGCGCATACCTCCGTTTTTTACAGCCGTCAGGCCATCCCATGGACCTGGGGGCTGATTTGTGCTGCGATTCCGCCCACAAGACCCTGCCGGTTCTCACCGGCGGCGCGTATCTCCACGCGGGACCTGCCGCGCCCGCCTCCTTCCGGGAGGACGGACGCCGGGCGTTGGCCCTGTTCGGCTCCACCAGCCCGTCCTATCTGATTTTGCAGTCCCTCGACCTGTGCAACCGCTATCTGGCCGGGGATTTTCCCGCCCGTCTGGCGGCGTCTGCGGCCCGCCTGGAGGAACTGCGGGAGCAGCTGCGCCGGGACGGCTGGGCGGTATGGGAGACAGATCCGCTGAAGGTGACGGTGGACTGTGCCGCCTCCGGCTGGGACGGACGCGCTCTGGCCCGGCGGCTGCGGGGGCGGGGGATCGAGTGCGAATACTGCGACCAGGACGACCTGGTCCTGATGTGGACGCCGGAGAACGGGGCGGCGGACCGGCAGCGGCTGCTGGACGCCCTGGGACGGAACGCCGCTCCGCCCCGGCAGCGCGTCCCCTTTGCAGCGGTCCGCGGGGAGGCGGTATGCTCGGTCCGGGAGGCCATGTTCCTGCCCCACGAGACACTGCCCGTACCGCAGGCGGTGGGCCGGATCTGCGGCGCGCCTGCCGTGGGCTGTCCGCCGGCGGTCCCCATTGTGTCCGCCGGCGAGACGGTGAGCCCAGCGGCGGCGGAGCTGTTCCGGCGGTACGGCGTGGAGACGGTGGAGGTCCTGCGGGATGGATTCCCGGCCCGGCGGGGTTGACAATGGAAAAGGCCGGGTAACAAAAAAATCCATTTTATTTTCCAAAATTCACAGTTGCAAAATAATTGACAACCGTACTCTTGAATGCTATAATATGGGCGCACAGGGCAAATTTCTGGATAAATTGGAAAGAAATGGAGAAGAATGACAGATGCTTCAGGACGACAAAAGAGAGCTGCTGGTGAGAGAATACGAGAAGACCCGCGACGCTAAAAAAATTGCATCCGCCTATGGCGTCTCCGTCTCTACCGTATACCGGCTGGCGAAACAGAAGGCGACCACCGGAACTGTCAAACTGCAGGTCAGCAGGAGGGGCCGCAAGCGGGTCCTCAGCGAAGAGGACCTCATCCGCATCGAAGCCATGATTCAGGAGAACCCAGGCATTACCCTGCGGGAGATCGTGGAGACGCTGGAGCTCAACGCCGGAGGCGAGACCGTGCGCCGCGCCATCAAGCGAATGGGCTACTACTACCACCGGAAAAAGAAAGTCCGCCGGATCTCCAAGCGCGACCATGCGCGGTACATGAAGCAGACCCAGCGGGGGTAGCGTGTTATGAGGAAAAATGACCGCCCGTCGGGTCGGAACAAGACAAAACGCTTGAGGACAGCAGCTTTTGTTGCTGTCCTCAAGCTTGTGTAGATAATCGAGATGCAGCCCGAAAACAGAAAAATAAAATCACATATTTCAAGCAAAAGAGAAATATTGAATAGGCTCCACAGTAAAGTCCTGACTGGAGTATTGAGCGCTTTCCGCCGTCTGCCTGCCTAAAATCATTGGGTGGTCGATAAAGTATCGGTTGATACGGAAACCATACCCACGTCCGGTTTTACCCTTCCCAACTCATGGATTGCCAGGAGATAGCGCAGGTGGGCTTCCCGTAAATCTGCCATAGAAATCGTTCCTCCTCAATAGGGGGAGGCATGAACCAACGCCCATGCCTCCCTGCTTTGCTGATTTGAAATGTCAGTGACAGCCGCTGCAGTTCCCGCAGTCGCCGTTACAGCCTCCGCCGGATTTGTGGGACTTCCACAGGGACCGGACGGCCAATACCACAACGGCAATCAGTACGGCAATCACGATGATGTTTCCCGATACAGGGGGCATATCAAACGCTCCTTTCCAATCCGGTCATCTCGCGGCGGCGGCCACGGAGGTCAGCCGCCGGCTACTCTCTTCGCCTTGATAACCCTTGCGGAACAGCAGGTAGAGGATTCCCGCCAGCAGGACAAGAGCCACAACGGTTCCAATGCCAAACGCCGCTTCCCCTGTAACAAGTCCGCCCAGCTGGAAGACGATCAGGCTCACCACATAGGCAAAGCCGCACATATAGCCAATAGCCGCCGCCGTCCACTTGGCATTGTTCATTTCCCGCTTGATGGCGCCCATAGCGGCGAAGCAGGGGGCGCAGAGAAGGTTGAAGATCATGAAGGAGTACGCGGCCATAGCGCCGAAATCCGCCCCAATCGCGGCGTAGATGCCGCTGGCGTCCTCCATGAGATCCGCCTCACCGGCGTACTGGTAGAGCACGCCGAAGGTGTTGACCACTTCCTCCTTCGCGATGAGACCGGTGACCGTGGCGACGGTGGCCTTCCAGGCCATGTCGCCCACCCAGCCCAAGGGTGCGAAGAGGATGGCAATGCCGCTGCCGATGGAGGCAAGAAGGGAGCTGTTGTTGTCCTCCACGGCCTGGAACGCGCCGTCCACAAAGCCGTATCCCTGGAGGAACCAGAGGACGATGGAGCTGAGCAGGATGATGGTTCCCGCCCGCTTGATAAAGCTCCAGCCCCGCTCCCAGGTAGCCCGCAGGACGTTGGACGCCGACGGCGCGTGGTAGGCAGGCAGTTCCATAACAAAGGGGGCAGGTTCCCCAGCAAAGGCTTTGAACTTTTTCAGCATAATACCGGAGATCACAACCGCGGCAATGCCGATGAAGAACGCGGAGGTCGCCACCCAGGCTGCGCCGCCGAACACCGCCCCTGCAAAAAGGCCGATGATGGGCATTTTTGCCCCGCAAGGGATGAAGCCGGTGGTCATGATGGTCATTTTCCGGTCGCGGTCCTGTTCAATAGTCCGGGAGGCCATGATGCCGGGGACGCCGCAGCCGGTGGCTACCAGCATGGGGATGAAGCTCTTGCCGGACAGTCCGAACCGGCGGAAGAGGCGGTCCATGATGAAGGCGACACGGGCCATGTAGCCCACGTCCTCCAGAACGGCCAGCAGCAGAAACAGTACCAGCATCTGCGGCACAAAGCCCAGCACCGCGCCGACGCCCGCCACGATGCCGTCCTGAATCAGCCCGTAGAGCCAGCCGTCCTCGGCCACGCCCAGAGCGCCCAGGATGGTGTCAAACAGGCCGGGGACCCACTCGCCGAAGAGGACGTCGTTGGCCCAGTCGGTACCCATTGTGCCAATGGAAACGGTCCAGCCGCCCATAGCAATGGCGTAAATGCAGAACATGACAAGGGCAAAAATGGGCAGGGCCAGGATGCGATTCGTGACAATCTGGTCAATCTTGTCGGAGACGGACAGGCTGTGCTTTGCGGCTTTTTTCTTCACCGCTTTGGACACCACGCTGTTGATGTAGGAGTAGCGCTGGTTGGTGATGATGCTCTCAGCGTCATCGTCCAGTTCCTTTTCGCAGTCAGCAATGTGCTGTTCCAGATGGGCTTTCAGATCGGCGGAGAGATTCAGTTCCTCCATGACCTTCTCGTCCCGCTCGAAAATCTTGATGGCGTACCAGCGGAGATACCCCTCCGACACCTTGCCCTGGATGGATTCCTCAATGTGGGCGATAGCGTGTTCCACGCTGCCGGTAAACACATGGGGAAGCTCCCCGGTCTGCCTCTTCTGCGCCTGCGCCACAGCCTTTTCTGCGGCGGCCATGCCTCCCTCCCCTTTGAGGGCGCTCATCTCCACTACTTCACAGCTTAACGCACCGCCCAGCTTGGCAAGATTTATGGTGTCGCCGCTCTTCCGCACCAAGTCAATCATGTTCACGGCTACTACCACGGGCAGGCCCAATTCGATGAGCTGCGTGGTTAAGTACAGGTTGCGCTCAATGTTGGTGCCGTCCACGATGTTGAGGATGGCGTCCGGCTTCTCCTTGACCAGATAGCTCCGGGCCACCACTTCCTCCAGAGTGTAGGGGGACAGGGAGTAGATGCCGGGCAGGTCCTGGATGACCACGTCCCTGTGCCCCTTCAAACGGCCCTCCTTCTTCTCCACCGTCACGCCGGGCCAGTTGCCCACGTACTGGCTGGAGCCGGTGAGGGCGTTGAACAACGTCGTCTTGCCGCAGTTGGGATTCCCCGCTAAGGCAATTTTCATGTCCATGTTTCTGCTCTCCTCTCAAATGTTAGATTTGGCTAACTTTCGGCCAAAAAAATTAGTTTACCTCAATCATCTCCGCATCGCCCTTGCGCACGGACAACTCGTAGCCCCGGACGTTCAGTTCCATCGGGTCGCCCAGAGGGGCCACCTTGCGCACGAAAATCTCCACGCCCTTGGTAATACCCATGTCCATGATCCGGCGCTTTACCGGGCCTTCCCCGTGGAGTTTCGCCACAGTTGCCGTTTCGCCCACTTTTACGTCTTTCAGTGTTCTCATTTCTGCATTCCTCCTCCATATTGTCTTAAACCATAATACGGTTCGCCATAGATTTGTCCAGCGCGATGCGGCTGTCTTTCACCTGTACAATCAGGTTTCCCGCGATCTCGCTGACGACCGTCACATCGCTGTCCACTACGAAGCCCAGCTCCGCCAAGTGTGACCGCACCTCATCCTTCCCGGAGATTCTGCGGACCGTGACGGTTTCTCCCGCCTTTGCCATTGTCAGCGGCATCATTTTTTCGCCTCCTGCACGTATATGATGTTAGCAGCGTCTAGCCTCGAAACCGGCGTTAGTTTACCATGCCTAACCCCAAATGTCAAGCCCCCAAAAGAAAAAACTTGCAATTTTGGTTAGAATCTGCTAACCTGCGCATAGAACCATTTGTACAAGGAGGAATTTTTGTGAATATCCACGAATCCGCTGAGAAAATCAAAGCCCATATCGAACACTTTGGCAGCTGACAGGACCCATCCCCACAGGGCGCGCCCTGCGGGGATGGAACTGTTTCAGCCGCTTTCCAGAAGATTGGTCATGCTCCGCAGGCTGACGCCCAACGTGGAAAGGTTATGCAGCATGGCGGAGGTGGCCGGAGGCAGAATGCCCAAGGCTCCGAGGGCAATCAGGGCGCCGTTGAATCCCATGACAAAGCGGTAATGTACGGTCAAACTTCCACGTCCACAGATTCCTGACGCACTTATCACAATCCATAATAACTCCCTCCTGATATCTTTGTTACGTTTACTTATGTTTGTACCCTGTCAACATTACCATAGCCATGCAAAAGACAGCGGCCCAGAACCGGATGCTTTTTATAACATTTTATTCAGTTTTTCTCTCTGCGGAAAACGAATGATTCAGCTCCTGCATCAGTTTACCAAAGCTCTCTTCACTGATAGCGTGTTCCATGCGGCAGGCGTCTTTTTCGGCGGCACCCGGCGCAACGCCCGCCTCAATCAGCCACTGTGTAAAAAAGCGGTGCTTTTCGTAAATCTTTTCAGCTGTTTCCCGGCCAACCTCGGTTAAATACAAGTAGCCGCTTGGGTCCCTGGTGAGGAAACCGCCCTGGCGCAAAAGGCGAAGTCCATGACTGACGCTGGTCTTTGCAAAACCCAGATATTGGGCAACATCAATGGCCCGTACCTGTCTCATGCGGTGGCCCAAAATCAGAACTGCTTCCAGATAGTCTTCCCCTGACGCTCGTAGTTCCATTTCAACACGCTCCTCTCATGCCGGTACGGCCATCTGTTCAATAGGGATTCCCCGCTCAAACATGGACACATAGGTCTGAATGCACTTGCGGTAGCAAGCAAAACATATCTGCATTTCCGCCGGATCGCCGTAGGATTTCCAGAAGCCGCAGCAGGTAAAGTTTTGACCGTGGTTTTCAATAAAACCGATTACATCCCGGAGTGGGTAGCCCAGGAATACACCGATCTCATGGGGAAACTCCGGCTGTGTCCGCAGACGGCAGGCAAGCTGTTCCAGCAGACCGGCCAAGTCTGTCCCCGCATATCCGGCCTGGGTCAAAAAACGCTGGTAAGCATCATCAGCCAGCATTTGTTCCAAGCGATCATGCCGGTACACAAAGACAATCACCGAATCGGAGCCAGGGCGTTCCAAAAGAATTTGAACGGTAAGCCCAAGGGGCGTCAACTGCTCGTTCCATTGGCAAACCTTCTGGCGGGAGACTTCCAGGGAAGAATGATGGAAGCAGAAAATACTTCCCGGTTTCATCCCCGCCAGTGTGGGGGCGCATTGCCGGACCAGCACGGCCTCAAACGTCCGTGACATGACCCTGTTCACCACGCCGCCAGCTTTCGGCCCAGCTCCCTGCAAGCTTCCTCGCCCGACCCGTCCGGCGATTCATTGACCATCAGGCCGTTTTCGTCCAGGAGAATGGCTCCGGCGCTGCCGCACCGTTTGCACCACTCCCGCATCCATTCCCCGTCGCCCCAGCCATAAGAACCAAACAGTGCAATCCGTTTGCTGCCGAGATCTCTTTCCAATGCGGCAAACATAGGCTCAAATTCGCTCTCCTCCAACTCCTCGCTGCCCATAGCCGGGCATCCGAAGGCCACGGCGCTGTAAGTGGAGAACCGGCTGGCTGAAAAATCCCCAGGCCCCATCAGTTCCGCCTCCCCGCCAGCGGCACGGACGCCCTCGGCGATAAAATTGGCCATAGCCGCCGTGTTGCCGGTTCCGCTCCAGAATACGATTGCGATCTTGTTCATGGTCAAACACTCCTTCATGAAATATTTTCGGCTGTAGTTAGCTTTATCTAACCTTTGCGCTCATAGACCCCATAAGAAAAGGAAATCTTGGGAAAAACAGGCCGCCACTCAAGTTATATAAAACTAACTACGGATTAAAAATAGCACAGGACCTCTTCTTTGTCAAGAGCATATTTCCGCCCGCATGAGGATTCATAAAAAATTCAAAAAATTTGTGCTTGACTTTTCTGCCTGTAAAGCGCTATTTCCTCTGACCGTGGTTGCGCTGTCTATCGCGGTAATGATTGGGGCCGGCTGCTGTGCGGTACTGCCCGTTTGATCTTGACAGCGATCTATCCTTGTTACCGACAACCTCAATACCCATTCCCCGGCCTCCCTATATAAAGCGTTTCCTCCGGAGGAAGCCCGCATCGGATAAAACGCCAGGAACTTTGCGTGACGCTGTTGGACTGCTTCTGCCACATAGGCGACTAATTCTTTTCCATGTCCGCTCCTTTTCTGCGGGCTTAAAACGGGGGCGGCCCCGTTTTGGAGTCCGCCCCGATTTGCTGTCAGCTCAGGTCTTCGCCGTTGGTGGCGATTACTTTCTTGTACCAATAGAAGGAGTCCTTCCGCTCCCGGCTGAGGTCTCCGGTACCATCGTCAAACTTATTAACATGGATCAAGCCATAACGCTTGGCCATTTCGCCTGTAGAAAGAGAAACCAGATCGATGCAGCCCCAGGGCGTGTAACCGATGAGGTCCACACCGTCTTCCTCTACCGCCAGTTTCATCTGTTCGATGTGTTGGCGGAGATAATCAATACGGTAGTCATCGTGGAACCTGCCGTCCTCGGACCGCTCGTCCCTGGCCCCAAGCCCATTCTCCACAATCATGATAGGAATGCGGTAACGGTCATAGATTTCGTTTAGTGTCCATCGCAAACCCTTGGGGTCAATCTGCCAGCCCCATTCACTGGTTTTCAGATATGGGTTTTGCAAACCTTGTATGATATTGCCTTCCACAGTGGCCGAATCGCTACTGACGCCCACACAGTTGCTCATATAATAGGAGAACGTGTAGAAGTCCACCGTCCCCTGTTTCAGTTCCTCCAGATCACCGGGCTCCATCTTGATCTCAATGTTGTTTCGTTTCCAGAAGGGCTTGGCATAGTAGGGATACTCGCCCTTGACCTGAACGTCAGAACAGTACCAGTTCATATCCCGCATCTGACGCTGTGCCTCCAGCATATCGTCAGGGCTGCAGGTGCAGGGGTAGGAGGACACCAGACAGATCATATTGCCCAACTTGAATTGTGGATAGCGCTCATGGGCGTACTTTACCACTCTGGCAGAGGCCACAAACTGATGGTGAAGGGCCTGATACCGGGCCTGCATATCATTAGGTGCCTCCGTGACAGGACCTGAGAAACCTTTGATCGTACCGGTGGATGCCACCGCACCAAAAGGACGGGTGCCGGTGTTAATCTCGTTAAAGGTCAGCCAATATTTCACCTTGTCCTTATATCGCTCAAAAATAGTTTTGCAGTATGTTTCGAAATAGCCGATGATCTCCCGGCCCTCCCAGCCGTTGCACTTTTCCACCAGGGCATAGGGCATCTCGTAGTGGGAGATGGTGACCAGAGGCTCGATGCCGTACTTTTTGCAGCAGTCAAAGACCTTGTCATAAAACTCCAGGCCCTTCTCGTTGGGGTCGGTTTCCATGCCGGTGGGGAAGATGCGGGTCCAGTTGATGGAGGTTCGGAAGCACTTGAATCCCATCTCGGCAAAGAGGGCAATGTCCTCTTCGTAGTGGTGATAGAAGTCAATGGCCTCGTGAGAGGGATAGAGGGTGTCGGGTTCAATCTTGGCAGTCACCCGCTTGGGTGTTGTATGGCTGCCGTTGGTACACATATCGGAGGTGGAAGGCCCTTTGCCGTCTACATCCCACGCACCCTCGCACTGGTTAGCGGCTACCGCACCGCCCCATAAGAAGTTTTTCGGAAAGCTCATAAACTCACACTCCTACAATAATTTCGCTGTTTTCAACGCTCACGCCTGCCAAATCGTCCTCGTTGGTGACGATCACGGGCGTCACGGTTTTGCAGCCTTTCGCTCGAATCATTTCCATGTCAAATTCAAGGAGCAATTGTCCCTTCTTAATCTTGTCACCGTCCTTGACGTGGGCCTTGAAGGGCTCGCCTTTCAGGGAAACTGTCTCCAGGCCCACATGGATCAGCAGTTCCACACCGTCCTCGGAGAGAAGGTTCAGAGCATGGTGGGTATCGAAAACGCTCTCACAGGTGCCGTCAAAAGGAGCGTAGACCTTACCCTCAGAGGGTTCCACAGCAATGCCATGCCCCAGGATGCCGGTGGCGAACATTTCGTCAGGAATACTTTCCAGAGACACCACCTTGCCGGGGACAGGGGGCGGTGATGGAGATCTTTTTACCTGCATGGGCAGGAACGGCAGGTGTGGCAGAGGAGGAAACACCCACATGAACTGCAGCAGTCTCTACAGGGTCTTTATAGAGAATAAAGGCGATTGCGCCGGAAATGAGCAGGGACAGAATCCCTCCGATTGCGCCGAAAATCACTCCATGCATAGGATTGCCTTCTCCGCCAATAAAGCAGATCAGAGAAAGGAAAGAAGGCGAACCGCCGGCCGTATAACCCCGGACTGCGCTGAGTCCGCAGAAAAGTCCAGAAACAGCCGCGCCGGTGACCGCGCCTATCATAGGCTTTCCATATCGCATATTGATTCCATAAAGGGCAGGTTCCGTAACGCCGGCAACCGTGGCGGAGATGCCGCAGGCGATTCCCTCCGAACGGGTATCCTGGTCTTTTGTTTTCAGCGCCACGCCAAAGGTCGCGCCGCCCTGGGCAATATTCGAGCAGAACATGGTGACCGCAACGACCACGTCGTAACCCAGAGTGGCAAGATTGTTCATCGCAAAAGGCACCAGCGCGTAGTGCATTCCGGTCATAACAATGAACGGCATCAGGGCGGACAGGATGCCGACCGTCAGCCAGGGCGCTTTGTTGTACAGGGCGGAGAACACAACCGCCAGCAGATTGCCGGTGACGTTGCCGATGGGCCCCAGCACATAAAGGGAGCAGGGGATACAGATGATGATGAACAGCAGGGGCTTGAAGAAGGATTTCAGCACATTGGGGGAAACTTTATCCGCAAAATTCTCCGCCCATTTCATCACCGGAGCCATGAGCAGCATGGGCAGAACGGAGGAAGTATAGGTCGAGCAGATCACCGGGATACCAAAAAGATAGGTGCAAGGCATACCAAGGAAGGTTCCCAATTCCAGCGTTGCGCCGCTCATCAGATTGGCAAGATTAGGGTAGCACAGTGCCGCGCCCACCACCATAAACAGCGTTGGGTTGCCGCCTATTTTTTTGCGATGGTGAAGCCCATAAAAACAGGCAGGAACATGAAGAAGCAGTCCGCGAAGGAGTAGAGCAGGATGTATGTGGAGCTTTCGGTGCTCATTCCAGCGAAAGTGGTAAGCAGGGTCAGGACCACCTTCAACATACCGGTGCCCAGCATGGCCGGCAGCATCGGTGTCATACAGCCAGCAACGAAGCCGAACAGTCTCTGGACAGGGTTCCCCTCCACCTTAGCGGGTGCGCTACCCTCATCCCAATTCCCCAGTTTCCGGAACTCCTTAAAAAGGTTGGAAACCTCATTCCCGATAATAATTTGATACTGTCCGCCCTGACGCATAACACCCTTGACACCCTTGACCGCCTGAACGGCATCATCCTTGGCCTTGCCCTCGTCCTTCAGCACCAGACGAAGCCGGGTCATGCAGTTGGTGGCGCTGGAGATATTCCCCGCACCGCCGACAGCCTCTACGATCTTTTTTGAGGTTTCGACATAATCCAATGCCATTTTTCTGATTCCTCCTTTTTGATTTTTATGCTTCTGGCGGGGCGCCTCCGCCTTACAGCCACTTATTGGGGATGCTTCCGATCACCTGCCACCCGCGCGATGTGTACGCACAAATAAGTAAGCTCCTCGGCGGACAGGTCTATCTGGTATTCCTTTTTGATGAAATCCCGGATGCGGAGTGTACAGTCAAATGCCTGGGGCTGCTGCCGTTTGATATTTTGATAGAGAAAATCCTCTTCGTCCGGCAGCATTTTGTTTTCCATGACCCGCTGGGCGAAAAAGAGCAGGTGGGTCATAAATCTCTGGTAGTCCAGCGATTCTTCGTCAAAGCTGGCACACAGCCTGTAGCGCACGATATTGAGGGAGCTTTGTACGATTTGAAGAATCCCCTCTGTTTTCTCCATATCGCAGTCATATTCGGCATTGATGATATGCAGAGCGATGGAGGTGGCCTCCGTTTCAGGAAGGGAAACGCTCATGCTCTCCTGAATGATTTGCAGGCCGTGAAGGCCAACCGCATATTCCCGCGGATAGAGCTTCCTGGTTTCCAGCGAAAGCATATTGTGAAATGTGAGCCCGCTCTTCATCCGCTCGGCGGCAAAGCTGATATGGTCCGTCAGAGTGATATAAAGATTCTTATTGAGCTTTTTTTCCAGGGTTTCCCGGGCGTATTCGATAATCTTTGTAGCTGCCCGAACCGCCTCCAGGTCCACCTCCAGCAGCAATTGTTTCAGGCGGCTTGTGGAGTCCGGGGAATCCATGCGGAATATCTTTACGATTTTGGAACGGTCTACGGCCTGACCTGGTTTTGCGTGCCAGCCGATTCCCCGGCCTGCCAGAAGGATCTCCCGGCCGCTTTCATCGAACGAACTAATGATGTTGTTGTTCAAAATTTTATCAACGACCACCGTATTCCCTTCTTTCCCAATCCCACAAAAGTGAAAAGTAAAAATACCAAACACCAACCAAGACCCGCCGTGAGCGCGCCGCCATTGATGTTTGGTATTGCCTAATTGAATAGTAACAAGCCAATATATTTTGTTATAAAAGCAAACCGCTATGCGGAACTGATAAAGGTTCTTGGATTGACTGCCATTATAACCGCAATCGGCCCATTTGTGAAATCAAAGTTTTTTATATCATATAAAAACAATTTATCAATCTCAGTAAAATGCTGACTCTGGACGTACTCTTTCAACAATTCCTGCGGCGCTGTGTTCATATTTTACCCTATACCGGTAACTGCCCGCTTCAGATCTTTTGTCAAAGAGAAATTTCCATTCCGGTCCGCAGCTGTACGGCCTGTTCGCCCAGCTCCTCCCGCAAAATCTGGAACGCGGCCTCGCCGGTGCAGTGGCCGGTATAGATTTTTTCCACCCCGGTAGCCCGCAGCCGTCCAGCGAAGGCCCGCACATCCTCTGGAGAGGAGCGGTAGAGGTGGAAGCCGCCTACCAGGGTACACACATTTTTCCCAGGAAATGCGTCCAGGACCTCACGGATGATATTGTCCGCGCCCGCGTGGGAGCAGCTGCTGAAGACCGCCAGACCCTTTTCCGTCTCAAAAATCAGGGTCTGCTCATGCTGGAAGGAATCCGGCATGAGTCTCATCCGCCGGCGGACGTACAGATTATTTTTTCTGCCGTATTCCTCCAGCCCTGTGGTACTGTGGGCCAGCAGCGTAACGCCGGGTAGAATCTGGCGCCGCTCTCCGGCGTAGACGAAGCGGTCCGCGTATTTCTCCAGAAGTCCGCGGCGGATGCCGATATATTTGTGGAAAATCCAGCGTTTTCCATAGCAGTTTTCCTGAAACCCCTCCTGCAGATAGACTGGCGCGGCGGCATTGTGGGCGAAGAACGCCGCCAAGCCGTTGGCGTGGTCGTAGTGGGCGTGGGAGAGGACACCCAGGTCCACGCCCAGGGCCTCCGCATTCCGGGCAAAACGCTCGGAAGCGCCGGTGTCCAGGAGGATTTTGTATCCGCCGTATTCGATGTGCAGGGCCAGTCCCCACTCTGCGGCAAGAGTTCCGCAGGTCAGATTGTCGATCAATACAAGCGCTTTCATAGCTCTCCCGCTCCTTTCCTTGGTTGAGGGTTGTTCTGAGGTGGAATTCGTGGTATAATAGGACAATTCTTTACGATGGGAGAATGATACATGGATTCATATAACGCGATGAATGAAATTGAATTGCAGGACTGCCCCCTGTGCGGCGGGGCGGGACTTCTGGAGGAGGAGGGCGGCTGGTGCCTCTACATCCAGTGTCTGGACTGCGGGTGCCACACGGCAGAGCTGTCCTTCCGGACCCCGGAGGAGCAGCTGGACGCGGCCCGCCGCGCGGCCCGGACCTGGAATCTGGGCAAAGTCATCTATCCCGGCCCTGGCGACTAAGGAAGCCTGCCAAAACGCCAGGGAGACGGCGCACGAAGCTGCCCGCTTCATCTGCCGCCTCCCTTTTTTCATCTGCGGGCGTTCCGCCCAATCAATCCGAGGCCAGGGTGAACTGATCTACCAGCTGCTTCAGGCTGGCCGCCTCTGCGGACAGCTCCTCGCTGGCGGCAGCGCTCTCCTGGGCCGTTGCGCTGTTGGTCTGGACCACGGCGGAAATCTGGTCGATGCCCTCCGTGACCTGGGCGATGGCCGCCGTCTGCTCCTCTATGGCCTTCACCACGATGGACATGGTGGCGGTCACGTTGGCGGCGTGCGCGCCGGTCTGCTCCAGGGATTCGGTCACGGTCTGTACAGACTGGCTTCCCTCTGTGACGGCCTGGATGGAACTTTCAATCAGCTCCTTTGTGGCTTTGGCGGCTTCGTCCGACTTGGAGGCCAGATTGCGCACCTCGTCCGCCACCACCGCGAAGCCTTTTCCGGCGGTACCCGCACGGGCGGCCTCCACGGCGGCGTTCAGGGCCAGAATATTGGTCTGGAACGCGATGTTTTCAATGGTTGCGATGATTTTGGAAATCTCCTCGGAGGACTTGGAAATCTTCTCCATGGCGTTGTTGAGCTCTTTAACATGCTCAATGCTGATGCCCAGCTGTGCGCCGGCTTTATCCACATATTCCCCGGACTCCTTTGTGGCGGCGGCAGTCTTCACCGCACTGTTGGAGATATCGGAAATCGTCGCCGCCAGCTCCTCCACGGCGCTGGCCTGCTCCACAGCCCCCTGGCTCAGACTCTGGGAGCCGTTGGAGACCTGACCGCTGGCGGAGGAGACCTGGCTTGCGGAGGCATTGATCTGCCGGATGGTGCCGCTGAGCTGTTCCTTCAGGGTGCGCATGGAGTGGAGAATGCTCTGGAACTCGCCCACATATGCTTCCCGGTGGAGGGACTGCACGTCAAAATTCTGGTTGGACATCTCGTCCAGCAGGTAGCTGATATCGCCAATGATGGCGCTCAGTCCCGTCACCATCTCCGCCGTAGAGCGGGTCAGCTCCGCCGTCTCGTCCTGGCCCCGGACCTGGGGGACGGGCGCGCTGAGGTCGCCCTCTACCAGCAGCTTCATCCGCTGGGCGCACGCCTGCATGGGCTTGCTGATATTGCTGGAGAGCTTCATCGCCACCACGATGGAAGCCAGGGCCGCAATAACGCTGACCAGCAGGTTGATGCGGATGCCCAAATATGTATCGGACAGATAGTTTGACTGGGGCGCGGTAACGGCGACGCTCCATCCGTCCGTACCGCCCACCGCAGCGTAGGCGGAGAAGCGGGGGCCGTCGGATGCGCGGAACGCGCCGAAGCCGTTTTTGCCCTGCCGCATGGCCGCGTGGATTTCGGCCAGCTCCTTCAGGGAGGCGTCCCTCTGGGCCTCCTGCTCGATGTTCTGGGTGGTAATGGTCTCCAGCGTCACATCAGCGATGGTATCGCCGGACTTGTTAATCATATAGGACCGGGTATCCTGACCGGCCTTGATGGAGGACACGATATCATTCAAAAAGGTTTCTGTAGGCACAAAATAGACCACGCCTGTCACCCGTCCGCCGTGGTTCCCCCCGGCATAGATGGGCGCGGCTACCATGATGGACAGGTCCCCTGTGATCTTGCTGACCAGGGGTTCGGATACATAGACGTTCCCCTGCATGGCCTGCATGACATATTCCCGGTCGGAGTAGTCCTTGCCGTCAAAAATGCTGATGCCGTCCGCGCCGATGATATTGCCCCGCTGAAAGCCGTGCATCTGGACGCGCTGTTCGATGATCGCGCTTTTTTCCTCCAGCGGCACCGATGCGTCGGACAGCTGGGGAATGCAGCCGGTATCCATGGCGACATTTTTGTAAGCGGTCAGCTCCTGTTCAATCCGCTCCGCCGCCAGGACGGCAGTTTCGCTCATCATCTGTTCCACTGTGACAAGCGTGCTTCTGTAAGTGGACGTAATGCTGGTTGACCCCACGGCTACCAATGCAATGAGGACTGTTGCCATCAGGCAAACCGTAATTTTTTTGCGGATGGTCTTCATTGTAACTGCACCTCACCTTTATTCCATGTGATGAAATAAAGTTACCACAAAGCAAAAGGACTGTCAAGGGATTTTCGAAAACAGCAGAATCCTTTGTTTTGGTCTTGACATTTCAAGCGGAACCACTATTATATGAATTGTTGGCAAAAATCGACGGGAGGTATGCGCAATGGCGGCATATAGTTTTGATACGGTCATAGACCGGAAAAATACCAACAGTCTGAAATACGACTTTGCGGCGGAACGGGGACTGCCGGCGGACGTGCTCCCCCTCTGGGTGGCGGACATGGACTTCCGCGCTCCGGAGCCTGTGCTGGATGCGCTGCACAGGGCAGTGGACCACGGCATTTTCGGCTACAGCGAGGCAACGCCGGAATATTACGGCGCCGTATCCGGCTGGTTCCGGGAGCGTTTTGGATGGGAGACGGAGCCGGAGTGGCTGGTCAAGACGCCCGGCGTGGTTTTTGCGCTGGCCACGGCGGTGCGGGCGTTGACGGAGCCGGGAGACCCCATTCTCATCCAGCCGCCGGTTTACTATCCGTTTTTCAGCGTGATTGCGGACAACGGGCGGCGGGTGGTGGAAAACCGGCTGCTCTATACGGACGGGCGTTATACCATTGATTTTGAGGATTTTGAGCGCAAAATCACAGACAACCGGGTCAAGCTGTTTCTTCTCTGCAGTCCCCACAACCCCATCGGGCGGGTCTGGACGGCGGAGGAGCTGCAGCGGCTGGGCGGCATCTGCCGGAAGCACGGCGTGCTTGTCATCTCCGACGAGATTCACTGCGACTTCGCCTTCCCGGACCACCCCCACAGCATTTTTCTCCGCGCCAACCCGGAGCTGGCGGAGCGGGCCATCGTCTGCACCGCGCCTAGCAAGACGTTTAATCTGGCGGGCCTGCAGGCGTCCAACATCTGGATTCCCGGCAGGGACGTCCGGGAGCGGTTCTGCCGGACCCTGCGCCGGAGCGGCAGCGCGGAGCTGAACCTGCTGGGTCTGGTGGCCTGCCAGACCGCATACCGGCAGGGCGGGGCGTGGCTGGACGCCTGCAAAGCCTACATGCGGGAGAATTTCGCCTTCCTGCGGACGTATCTGGCCGCACATATTCCGGAAATCCGTCCGGTGGAGCCGGAGGGGACCTATTTCGCCTGGCTGGACTGCTCAGGACTGGGGCTGTCCGATGAGAAGCTGGACGAGCTGATTATCCACGGCGCAAAGCTGTGGCTGGACGCGGGACATATCTTCGGCGGAGACGCGGGGCAGTTCCAGCGGGTGGTTCTGGCCTGTCCCAGAGCGACGCTGGAGCTGGCTGTGGAGCGTCTGCGGAAGGCTGTGGAGGCGGCGCGCAGCGGCGGAGGGATGCAATGACCCGCGAAGAATTTTGGACGCTGGCGGAAGAAGGGGCGGTACTGCTGGACGGCGCAACCGGCTCCAACCTGCGCCGGGCGGGCCTGCCGGTGGGCGTATCGCCGGAGCTGTGGATTCTGGAGCATCCCCAGGTCCTGCTGGAGCTGCAGCGGGCCTATGTGGACGCTGGCAGTCAGATTATCTACGCCCCCACCTTCGGCGGCAACCGGATCAACTTGATGAACTACGGACTGGAGGAGCAGACCGTCCGTCTGAATACCGCGCTGGTCCGGCTGTCCAAGGAGGCGGCCGGAGGCCGCGCTCTGGTAGCTGGAAACCTGACCACCACCGGCAAGGCGCTGGAGCCGGTGGGCGAGATGACCTATGGGCAGCTGTACGGCATCTATCAGGAGCAGATTTCCGCCCTGGCGGAAGCGGGGGTGGACCTGCTGGCGGTAGAGACCATGATGGGTGTGGAGGAGACCGCAGCCGCGCTGGACGCGGCCCAATCGGTGTGCAGACTGGCGGTACTGTGCTCCCTGAGCGTGGAGGCGGACGGCAGCGCCCTCTTTGACGGCGGCGCCGCAGAAGCCGTGTCGACCCTCCAGGAGATGGGCGCGGCGGCGGTGGGCGTGAACTGTTCTGTGGGTCCGGACCAGCTGGAGGCCGTGACAGCGGGCATGAAGGCCGTGGCCCAGGTCCCGGTCATCGTCAAGCCCAACGCGGGGATGCCGGTGATGACGGAGACCGGAGAGGCGGTTTACAGCATGGGGCCGGAGGACTTCGCCCGGCATATGCGGACCCTGGTTCTGGCCGGTGCGGGCGCAGTGGGCGGCTGCTGCGGCACAACGCCGGAATATATCCGGCAGATGAGAGATACACTTCGGTGAGTATACCGTATCAACAGGAGGATTTTGCCATGGGTGATAAATTTATATGGAAAGAAGAGTATAATATCGGCGTTGACACCATCGACCAGGAGCACCAGCGGCTGTTCCGAATCATCAACCGCCTCTTTTTATCCCGCGAGGAGGAGGAAGAACGGACCAGCCAGTGGGCCTGTCAGGAGGGGATCAAATATTTCCAGGGCCATGCAATCAAGCACTTCATGGAGGAGGAGAGCTATATGCTCTCCATCGGCTACGAGGGCTTTGACCGGCACCGCCGCATCCATAAGAGCTTCCGGGAGAACACGCTCCCTGCGCTGGAGCAGGAGCTGGTCCGGACCGGGTATTCGCCGGAGGCCATGGACCATTTCCTGGGCGTCTGCGCCGGCTGGCTGGTGGGACACACCTTGGTGGAGGACCGGGCAATTACGGGAGAAAATGTCAGTCCGTGGAAGAGCCTCATGCCGGACGGCGAGCTTGCCGCGCTGAAAAAGGTCATCAGCCAGCTGGTGTGCGATATGTTCCAGCTGATTCCCCGCGTGGTCAGCGACGCCTACGGCGGGGAGGCGTTTGGACACGGCGTATACTACCGCCTGGTTTTCGGCGCGGGGGGCGAGCAGAAAAAGATGGAGGTCCTTCTGGTATTGGAGGAAAAGCTGCTGCTCAGCACAATCGGAAAGATTGTAGGCACGCAGTCGGAGACGCTGGACGCCACGCTGATCAACGCCTCCCGCTATACGGCGCGGCAGCTTGTGGGCCGGGTGCTGGAGCACTTCCCCGCCACCCGGACCTTTGAGCTGAAGGAGGAAAATCTGCTGTCGTACGAGCAGTTCCAGCGTGTGTTCCAGCGGGAAGCGCCCCAGGCAAGCCTGCTGTTCAACACAGGCGGCGCGGGCTATTTTGCCTACTGCGTCTTTGCGCCCCATATTCTGGAGGAGGGCATCGGCACGCCCCTGGGACACGAGAACGCAACGGAGGAGGTAGGGAAATATCTGACGGAGCGGAAAGCCCAGGAGGAGCGGGACAAGGCGGACCACAAGCCGAAGGTGCTGGTGGTGGACGACTCCGCGACCATCCGGCAGGTGATGAAGCAGCTGCTGGAGGCGGACTATGACGTCTCCCTGGCCGGGTCCGGGGTGGCGGCAATCCGCTCCATCACCCTGAATCCGCCGGACCTGGTGCTGCTGGATTATGAGATGCCGGTCTGCGACGGGCGGCAGACGCTGGAGATGATCCGTTCAGAGGAGGAGCTGGCGGACCTGCCGGTTATGTTCCTCACCGGGCGGAAGGACACCCAGACCATGATTCAGGTGATGCCACTCAAGCCGGCGGGCTATCTGATCAAGGGCAATAAACCGGCGGAGCTGAAAAAGGAAGTGGACGCCTTCTTTGAAAAGAACAGGGCGTGATCTTCCCCTGAACCGGAAAAGGAGGGGCTGTCTATGCTGATTTCGACAAAGGGCCGCTATGCGCTGCGGGTCCTGATTGATATGGCGGAGCATCAGCCGGACGCCTATCTGCCGCTGAAGGAGATCGCCCGGCGGCAGGACATCTCGGAAAAATATCTGGAGAGCATCGTCAAGGCTCTGGTACGGGGCGGTATGCTCACCGGCCTGCGGGGTAAGGGCGGCGGGTACCGTCTGAGCAGGCCGCCGGAGCAGTATACCGTTGGCGCGGTCCTGCGTCTGACCGAGGGCTCCCTCTCCCCCGTCTCCTGCCTGGAGGCGGAGGCCCCGCCCTGCGCCAGAGCCGCCGGATGCCGGACGCTGGCCATGTGGCAGGGTTTGGACCAGGTGATCCGGGAGTACCTGGATCAGTTCACCATTGCGGATCTGATGCAGGCGGAACAGCCCGGAGATTTTTACGTCATCTGATGCAATAGCAGGGACCGGCAGACAGCCGCTTGCAAGCGGTTCGTCTGCCGGTCCCTTGTTCTGACGGCGCGTTAAATTTCGTAGACCCAGTAGTCCCCGCCCAGCTCCTGGATCGCCCGTTTGTCCGGCTGCAGGCGCAGCTCCGGATTCTGGACCGTGACCCGCATATGGGCGGGGATAGAGCGGGTGATAAAGCAGCTGCCGCCGATGATGCAGCCTTCTCCGATGACTGTCTCGCCGCCCAGGATCGACGTGTTTGAGTAGATGGTCACATCGTTTCCGATGGCGGGGTGCCGCCGCGTCCCCCGCAGGCCCTGTCCCGCACGGGTGGACAGGCCGCCCAGGGTCACGCCCTGGTATATTTTTACCCGCTCCCCAATCACCGTGGTCTCCCCGATGACCACGCCGGTGCCGTGGTCGATGAAAAAGTACCGGCCAATAGCCGCGCCGGGGTGGATGTCAATGCCTGTGGAGAAGTGGGCGTGCTCGGTCATCATACGGGGAATGATCGGGACGTCCAGGAGAAACAATTCGTGGGCAATCCGGCTGACGGTAATGGCGTAAAAGCCGGGATAGGAGAAGATGATCTCGTCCTTGTCCCGCGCCGCGGGGTCGCCGTCAAAGGCCGCCTGTATGTCGGTCTTCAAATCGTCCTGGATCCGGGGCAGCTGATCGAGAAAGGCGGCGGACAGCTCCTGGCCCCGCGCGCGGCGGACCGCCTTTTCCGCTTCGCAGTAGTCCGGATGGTGCAGTAACGCCAATGAAATCTGGTCAATGAGCGCGGTATAGATTTCCGCAAGCTGACTGCCGTGCTCATATTTTACGGCAAGGTCGCTGTACTCCTTTTTCCGTCCGAAGTGGGCGGGAAACATGACGTTGCGCAGCAAATCCAGCAGCCGGACCACCGTCTCCTGATCCGGCTGGAGCCGCCGCGCCGGACTGCCCAACGCCTGCCCCTCCTCCGCGTTGGCGGACAGATATTCGGACAGCTGTCTGATTTTTTCTTCCATTTCCATTCTATATCCCCTCCTGCTCCGTGCCTGTCTCCAGGGGTGCGGCGCGTTAAGATGATGTGCCATTTATATGCGCTGGAAGCCTGTGCGTATTCCCGCTATAAAACCATCGCCGCCAGCTGGTAGGTCCCGAAGGAGGCCAGCCACGCGATGCCCAGCTGCCATACCAGGGCCAGCGCCGTCCAGCTCCGGCTCCCCATCTCCCGGCGGATGGTGGCGATGGCCGCCACGCAGGGGGTGTACAGGGCGCAGAAGACCAGGAACGCCAGGGCTGCGGCGGGGGTGAAGGTGGAGGACATGGCCGCGCCTGCGGCGGCGTAGTCCGTCAGGCTGAAGCCGTAGAAAAGGCTCATGGAGCTGACCACCGCCTCCTTGGCGATCAGGCCCGTCAGCAGCGCCACCGCCGCCTGCCATACGCCGAACCCCATGGGGGCAAAGATGGGGGCGATCCATCCGCCGGCCAGGGCCAGGATGCTGTCCGCCGTGTCCGCCGCCATGCGAAGGTCCGGACCGAAGCTCTGCAGAAACCAGACCAGCACGCTCATGGCGGCGATGATGGTTCCCGCGCGGGTCAGGAAGTCCCGCACCCGCTCCCACACGTGGAGCCATATATTTTTCAGCGTCGGCATACGATAGGGCGGCAGCTCCAGCAGGAAGGGCGCCGGTTCCCCCTGGAACAGACGGCCCTTCAGAAGCAGACCCGATACAATCGCCATCAGCGGCCCCAGCAGGTACAGGCCAAACACCACCAGACCCGCATGGTCCGGGAAAAAGGCGGCGGTCATCAGGCCGTAAATGGGCAGACGCGCCCCGCAGGACATGAACGGCACCAGCAAAATAGTCATCCGCCGGTCCTTCTCGTTCTCCATGGTCCGCGCCCCCATGACGGCGGGCACCGTACAGCCAAAGCCCATCAGCATGGGGATAAACGCCTTGCCGGACAGTCCGAAATGACGCAGGGTGCGGTCCATCACAAAGGCGGCCCTGGCCATATACCCGCTGTCCTCCAGCATGGACAGGAACAAAAACAGCAGCGCAATCATCGGCAGGAAGGTCAGCACGCCGCCCACGCCGGAGATCAGGCCGTCCACCAGCAGTCCGCTGAGCCACCCCGGCGCATGTATGGCGGTCAGCCAGCCATCCACGCCGGGACACAACGCCTCCTCCACCAGCCAGGCGATGCCGTCGGACAGCCACGCCCCAGGGCCGCTGAAGGTCACAAGAAACACCAGCAGCATCATGGTCAGAAACAGGGGGATTGCCAGATACTTGTCCGTTGCCACCGCGTCAATCCGTTCGGTAGCGGTGCGCTCCCCCTCCCGGCTTTGCCGCCGCACGGACGCACGGACGACACGCTCCACAAAGCGGTACCGGCTGTCTGCCAGCAGGGTCTCCCGGTCCCCCAGGGGGCTTTGGGCCTCGTATTCCGCCGCAATCTGGTCAATGCGGTTCCGGGTGGCCTCGTTCAGCCCCAGGTCCTTGGCTACCTCCTCGTCCCCCGCCAGCAGCTTGATAGACGCCCAGTGGGCCGGGATGCCTACCGCGTAGGCCCGGTCGTGGATCAGGGCGTCAATCCGGTGGTGGACGGCGTGGGTAAAGTCGTCGTAGAGGTCGTCCGGCTCCACGGTCAGGCCGGTGTGCATCTGCCGGTGGGCCTCCTGGACCAGCCGGTCAATATTCACGCTGTCACGGGCGGAGATAGGGACCACCGGTACGCCCAGCTGAGCGGACAGCCGGCTGCAGTCAATAGAATCCCCCTTCTTTTCCACCTCGTCCATGAAGTTTACAGCCAGCACCACCGGCCTTTCCAGCTCCAGCAGCTGCATGGTCAGATACAGGTTCCGCTCCAGGTTGGTGGCGTCTACGATGTCGATGATGGCGTCCGGCTGCTCCTGGAGGATGAATTTCCGGGCCACCATCTCCTCCATGGAGTAGGGCGAGAGGGAGTAGATGCCCGGCAGGTCCACCACCGTGAAGCTCAGCTCCCCTAATTTGGCAATGCCCTCCTTCTTCTCCACCGTCACGCCGGGCCAGTTGCCCACGTACTGGTTGGAGCCGGTCAGAGCATTGAAGAGGGTGGTCTTGCCGCAGTTCGGGTTCCCCACCAGGGCCACCTTCCACTGGCGGGCATCGTGGGCGCGGGGGTCGTAGGCCCGCGGGTGCTGCCGCTGCTCATGCTGATGCGCCCGGTGCATGGCCTCCAGGTCCTCCGGATTGGAGCAGCCCATGGCACAGCGGGCGCAGTCGCCGTGGCAGGTACGGCCCAGGTGGTAGGCGCTCTCGGACACGGCGCCCCCGCCGGGGGACGCCGCAGAGGCCGGACTGACGCGGATCTGTGCGGCGTCCTCCCTGCGCAGGGACAACTCGTAGCCCCGCAGCTGCACTTCCATCGGGTCTCCAAAGGGGGCCATCTTCACCAGCTTCACCGTGGTACCCGGCGTCAGCCCCATGTCCACCAGCCGCCGTTTGACCGCCCCCCGCTGGTTGCCTACCTGCTCAATCACACAGCTGCCGCCTACCGGCAGCTGGTCCAGCGTCATTGTTTTCGTTCCCATCCGAACGTCTCCTCCCCCTTCTGCCGCCCGGCGCGGCAGGGATCTCCCGTTTATTTGCTATTCCTTGTCTTTGCCGCCGCCCTGGGATGCAAAGCACCACAGAACCCAGAGGTCTGCCGCGCCGTTCACTGCCAGGCTGGCGCCCAGGAACATGAGCATCGTCTCCACCGCCCCGAAGGGGTTGACGATCAGCAGCACGCCCAGCCCAGCCGCCAGCAGGCCCATGGCCAGGACGGTCCACCACCGGATATACCCGGCCTGCTTCAGCCAAAACGCCCGCTGCACCTTTCCTACGCACTCCATCAGCAGATATACCCCCAACGCCACCGGCAGAATGGACAGCACCACCTGGGGCTGCGCCAGAGAAAAAATGCCGAAAGCCAACAGCAATACGCCCACAACCAAATCCAGCTGGAAGAGCCAACCGGCTCCTCTGGCCCGCAGGGCGGCGAAGGCCCGGAAGCCGCCGAACAGCAGGGCCAGGATGCCGGCGGCGCGGCAGATGATGATGCCCGTGATCCCCGGATGGGAGATCAGGATGATGCCTGCGGCAATGTAGGCGGCGGACAGGATTGCCCGGCTCAGCTCCATTTTTCTGTCATTATTCATGGCGTCTCCTCCTGGCCGGTTTGGACCGCCTGCAGCTGCTCCCTGCCCAGATGCACATAGTGGGCGGCATTTTCCAACGTTTCCAACTGCTCTGCCTCCGTCGCCTGCCGCACTGTTTTGCCAGGTACGCCCATAACCAGGCTTCCCGGCGGAATGATTTTCCCCGGCGGCACCAGCGCGCCCGCGCCGATGATGGAACCTGCGCCGATAACGCAGCCGTCCAGCACAATGGCCCCCATGCCCACCAGACACCCGTCCGCAATGGTGCAGCTGTGGAGAATTGCCCCGTGGCCCACCACCACGTTTTCTCCCACCGTCAACGGCTGTCCGCCGCCGCAGTGCAGGGCGCAGTGGTCCTGGATGTTGGACCCGCCGCCGACCCGAATCGGCCCGCTGTCCCCGCGCAGGACCGCGCCATACCAGACGCTGACATTTTCACCCAAAGATACGTCGCCGGTGATGACGGCATTTTCCGCCGCCCGCGCGGACGCCGCCGCTGTGGGCCGGACGCCCCCCGCTTCACGGATTATCATAGACCATACTCCTCCTTGTTTTCAGTCCATACGATTTTTCTATGTCTTGCGCAGCCAGTCCGGCAGCGTCCGCCCCCGGACCCCGGAGACCATGCCCATGGCCGCGTACAGCGTTACAATCGAGCTTCCGCCATAGCTGAAAAACGGCAGCGGCAGCCCAATGACCGGCATGACAAACAGACACATGCCGATATTTTCAATCACCTGGAAAATCAGCATGGCGGCAAATCCGATGCAGATGAGGCCGTCCATAGAGCTGCGGGCCAGGCGGGCCGTTTGAAAGCAGCGGTAGACAATGAGAAATTCCATCACAATGATGAACACACAGCCCACCATGCCCATCTCCTCGCCGCAGACAGAAAAGATAAAGTCCGTCTGCCGCTCCGGCAGTCCCGCGACGGACTGGGTCTGTATTCCCTGGAACAGCCCCTGTCCAAACAGCCCGCCGCTGCCCAACGCCAGCATACTGCGGGTCTGCTGCCACGCCCTGTCCACATTATAGCTGTGGTCAAAGATAATCAGAATCCGGTCCACCCAGTATGCCGGCAGTTTATCATACAACGCCAGGCCGCCAATGCCCAGCGCCATACAGCCGAAGCCCCCGGCAAACCAATACCAGGCCAGCCCCGCCGCCAGAGCCATGGCAGCATAGATGACCAGATACACCAGTCCGCTGCCCGCGTCGCTGGAGATAGCGTAAATCCAAAGGAACATAAATGCCGCATGGCCTGCGGGAAAAATCAGGGAACCCAGCCCCCGCATCCTGCGCCGCTCCCGGAACCAGGCGATCTGCTTGGCCAGCAGGACGGTATAGGACAGCTTGACCACCTCTGCCGGCTGAATGCTCATCGGAAGCCAGCTGAAATCCAGCCAGGCCCGGTTTCCTGTGCCGTCGTCCGTTCCGAATTGCAGCAGCAGTGCAATAAAGCCCAGATTGAACAGGAGAAACAGGGGCCATTTTTCAGCAAAATGCTCCACGTCAATATTGGAAAACACAAAATATGCGCCAATCCCCAGCAGAGTCCCCACGGTCTGCAGCGTGACGCGCCGGAGCTGGAACGCGCTTCCCCGGTAATTTGTCGCGCTGGCGATCAGCAGAATCCCAAATGCAGTTGAGATCAGGCACAGGGCAAGAAGGACCATATCGGATTTTCGCAAAAAGTCCTGGACCGCTTCCCGCAGCCGGATGAAAAGGCCCACGGCGTCACCTCCTGATAAAAGTTCTCTGCTAGTCTACCACACAAATGAAAGTCTGTAAACCATGCGCAGTCCAAAAAAATGTGAAAAAAATGATAACGAATTCCCCGCGCAGGATGTCATCCCCAACAAACCGCCCAGGTCGCCGCAGACGCAAATGATCCGCGGAGAATCCCAGCCAGACGCCGGTCTCCGCGGATCACTTGTGTTCATGCCCATAGTTATGCTTGCTTCTCTTTGGCCAGAGCCTCCTCAAGCGCCTTTGACAGCTGATCCGGACAGCTGGTGGGTTTCCAGCCGCACTGAATCCCCTGCAGCTTGCTGACCGCCTCCTCAGCCGGCATCCCGGCCACCAGCCGGCTGATGCCCTGCAGATTCCCATTGCAGCCGCCGGTAAAGGCAACGGACTGGATAATGCCGTTCTCCAGCTCCAGATCAATTTGTGTGGAGCAGGTGCCGCTGGTGCGATAGGTATACGTCATAACAAAATGTCTCCCTTCGTATGTTTTCCCCGTTGGGGGAGGTGGGGATGATACCAGGGACACAGTATAACAGAAATTGATCCGGACTGCAACCCTCAGGCCGGAAGGCCGTTGGGAGAGGATTTGATCTTCAATCGGATTTTATCGCTGATCATAGCAATAAATTCAGAATTTGTAGGTTTCCCCTTGGCATTGCTGACGGTATAGCCAAAAAATCTCTGCAGCGTTTCCAGATCCCCTCTGTCCCAGGCCACCTCAATGGCGTGGCGTATGGCCCGTTCCACACGGCTGGGCGTGGTATGATAGCGTTTTGCCACCTCAGGATAGAGCACCTTGGTCACGGAATTGATGACATCCATATTCTCAACCGTAATCATAATGGCTTCCCGGACGTACTGATACCCCTTGATATGAGCGGGAACGCCCACCTCGTGGATAATGGATGTGACAAGCTCCTCCAGGCCCGGCGTGCGGGAACGGCTGCTGTTGGATTCCGAAAGACTGATCAGATTTTCAATCAGCGCATCCTGATGGTAGGGTTTGCTGATGAACATGGCGGCTCCCAGATTCCCCGCTTCCACAATCGTTTCCTGGTAGGCAATTGCCGAAATTGCGACAATGACAGGCCGTTTCTCACCCTGCAGCCGGCGCAGGATCCCCATACCGTCCAAATTGGGCAGGATTAAGTCCAAAACCACCATATCCGGCTCCGTCTCCTCGATCAGCCGCAGCGCCTCCTCCCCGTTGCCGGTGGAGCCGGTTACTACGAACCGATCGCTCTTCTCCAGAGCCTCCTGCAGCATACTGCGGGCCTCCTCGTTCGTATCTGTCAGTACAATTCTTATTTTACCCATACTCCCGTATTCCTTTCACAATGTTCATATCGACAATTATTGATGGCTATCCGTCTGATTAGACGAGATATCGAAGCTTCGTAACGCCTTGCTTACAAATTACCATAAACAGACAGAAAACTCAAGTCGAATCTTGGGTTTTGACCGGAAAATATGGCCACTTTCTTTCGACTTTAATTACAAGTTTTACCATTTTTGTCGAAAATAGCCGGATTTGCCCGGATGCGGCTCGGTAGGTAATTGCATAGGCACGATGAAAAGAATGTGCATATTGCCTGAAATTTGGTCGAGTTTTCACTGTATTTTATCTAAATTTCTCTTGCATTCCTGCGGAGTGTGCGGTATACTATTGTTAAAATCGCCGGTGTGATGGAATTGGTAGACGTAGCGGACTCAAAATCCGCCGGTGGCAACACCGTGGGGGTTCGAGTCCCCCCACCGGCACCA
>JAAWQS010000075.1 GCA_022800665.1 Oscillospiraceae bacterium | reverse complement strand
CAAAAGCCAGCGTTAGGGCGAAGAAATTGGCTGAATTCCGGCCGGTTTCTTCGCCCTTTGCCTTCATGCCTTTTGATATGGGCTTTTTTCAGAGGTTCCCTATTTATGTGTGCATTTTTGCTAATACCGCTATTGACTGCATCAATTATCTGAAGGAAAACGCTTCCATTAGGATCTGGCACACGAGTGATAATGATATTCTCCATAGATCACCTTTTCCTGATTCTGTGAGTTACTTCCTGCGATAGCGAACATTCCCTCCAATTTTGTAACGCTAGTTTTGCGTTATACTGTATAAAGCATTCTCTGTCAGGAATAAGCAAACAGCTTCACCCGCAGCATCGCCGGTCCCTCATAGGTATTCAGCACTGCCTCATCCCCATTCAGCCGCCGTCCGGGCTGCCAGACCCCGTCTACAAACGCTCCCTCCTCCAGCGCCAGGATGTCGATCCCCGGCTTTTCTGGATTCGCGGATCGGAACGCGAGGGATACATCCTGCATGATCAGATAGAACCCATTCTCACTTACCCGCAGCACCAGACATACCCCGGCCTTTTTCCGGAAGCTGGCGCAGATTCGGTAGTCCCCCATCTCAAACGCCGCCGTGTCGGAAATTTCCCCGGAGCCGGCTTGCAGATCCTCTGTCCCATACTTTTCGTTGAGTAGCGGCATCATGCTCCCCAGCATACGGTTGAGCTTCCCATACACCGCCACATCCTGGGGCGTTTGTAGCGCCGGATCAGTCACATCCGCACCAAACAACGCCATCTGTTGATTGGTGAAGGGTTCCCCCATATCCTCAAAGCCAAAGGGAGAGTAGCAGATTCCGTGGTAACGCCCAACGCACAAGACCTCCCGCGCCCCAGCGTAGCCGTGGGTGGCGCACTCTGGAATATACAACGGGTTGCCGTTCCGCGCATACTCCTCGCAGATCTCTGTAAAGTTGGGAACATAAATATCCGGCGCAAAAATGTCGATATTGGGCGCACAGTACCGCCAGACCTCCATCATTCTGGAAACCGGCCCACCGCTGGGATAAGTGCCGGGCACTTCCCCCGGTTTGTTCAGCCAGCAGTTGACGGTGAAGGGAATTGCGTACTCCTTTTTCCCCGCCTCCGCCAGTTCGCCAAAAACCTCCGTCAGGTTCCGCTGGCCTTGCCCTTCTCCAGGGCATCCCTCACCACGTCCATCACTTCCTCGCAATGACGGTGCATATAGTCCACAAAATCCTGGGGTACCGGAACGGCAAACAGTGCATCCGCCTCGTCGGAATGTTCCCGCGCCGCCCCCATCAGCCCCGTTTCATTCTCTATCTGAACGCTGACAACGGTATGCGCTTCGCTGTCGATCTCCCGGATGTACGCCATCAGCCGCCCAAAGGCCCGCGCATCCGCCCGGCAGGTTTCCTCGCACAAATAGGACAGGCTGCTGTAGGGCATATCATAAAAATCCGCGTTATAGATAAAATTCTTTCCCTTGACCACCTGCGCCCGGTAAAACCGCGCCGGATCTGCTTTGACCCACTCCGGCGCGTAGTAGCACTGGGCGTTTTTCCATGCGCCGAACCAGAGGAAACTGATCTTCTTGCCATACCGCCGCGCCTGCTCGATCAGTCCCCGGACGAGGGAAAAATCAAACTTTCCCTCCTCCGGCTCCGTCAGTTCCCAGGTCACGGGCAGCAGGAGACAGCTCATCCCCAGTGCGTCCGCCTTCTCCCAGACCTGCTCCATGTAGGTCAGAGACGAGGAACTGGAGTTATGCACCTCCCCCGCCAGCATGATAAAGGGCTTGCCATCCACCATGAGGACGGGATGGTCATTGATCTGACCTATATGTGGCCGCAAATCATCTTCCATCATCCGAGTTTTTCCACCTTTCCTTCCGCGATCCCGTTCTCATTGAATACGTCCACCCGGACATAGTAGTCCCGGCCCTTCACCAGCGCACCGATCCGCTTCCTGTCGATCCGGGTTCCCATCACCATCCAACTGTGGTACAGCTCCTCCGGTGAATTTTCCCAGAGCACATTATATCCCGCAGCATCCGGGTCATCGCCGGTAGAAACCACAAAATCCAGAGGGCCAGAGCGCACAATGGACGCCTCCGCCTGCTTCGGCCTGCTTCCGTTCCCTTTTCCGAACACCCGCAGACCGGAGACACAGGGAGCCACACCGTACACACCGTAAGGAACCGCATCAATGGTCAGCCGCACATACCGGGCGCTTACCCCGGCCTCAGTGATCACCAAATCATGGCTCAAATCGGTAACAGCCTCCCGCTTATCCTCCAAGACTTCCCAGCCGCTTTCATCCACAGAGGTCTCCAGCAGCCACCGGGTGGGACGGATCTCCCGGTCGATATACCGCTCCATATCCGGCCCGCCGGCCAGCTCGCCGGGACAGGGGATCTCCGCGTCCGGATCGTCCGCAAAATTGATCTGCACCGCGTAGACAGTCATCGCCTCGCCCAAGTCCACCGTGAGCCACGCCCCCGGCTCACCGGAAGCCGCCCGCCACCAGGTCCGGGCGTTTTCATCCACCGCGTTCTCCGGTCCCTTCCCGGGCGCATACGGAGAGGAGGAAACCGGCTTCTTGTAACTCTGCAGGAACCACTCCGGATCACACCAGGGGTCCTTCCGTAGCCGGTCCACATTCACCAGCCAGTCTCCGTACCGCTGGTTGCAGAACAGATTTCCCGATTCATCGAACCCCGCCGGCCACAGCCCCACCCGGCGCTCAAATACATGGTTGATGCTGATGCGCATAGTGGCCGTGTGCCACCAGCTCCCGCTCTTGTCCCGCATCGTGGAGCCATGGCCCGCTCCCGGCATAAAGCCGCCCGGCTTATAGGAGTACGGGTTGTTCTCCGCCGGACGGAAGGGCCCCAGCGGATGCTCCGACACATACACGCCGTCCGCGTACACGTTCAGCTCCGAACCGGGGCAGGCGTATTGCAGATAGTACCGCCCCTCGTGCTTCGTCATCCACGCCCCCTCGATGTAGGGCATCCCGGCGAAGGTGGCGCGGATCATATCCTGGTTCGGTATCTGCTCCGCCGTTTTCCCGCAGCCATCCAGGAACTCCTGAAACAGTTTGTCAATTTCATCCTCCGTCCGGGGATCCTCGCTGTTGTCCTCGCCAAACCGCTCATAGCCGTGCTCCATGGGATTTCCCCAGATCAGCGGAACCTTGTCCGATAGGGGCCGCATGGTCTCCGGGTCCAGCTCCACACCCCAGATAGGCGTGGCATTGGCACAGCCCCAGTAGAAGTACACCCGCCCGTCATCGTCCAGGAACAGGTTGGGGTCCCAGTAGTCAAAGCTGCCCTTTATCTCCTCATACGGCCCGTGGATCGGGTCTTTCGTCCGATAGAAATTGCACGGTGCGCCTCGGTTCGACGCGGTAAAATACAGCCAATCTCCAATCACCCGCACATCCGGCGCATAGTCGTAAATGGGCATATTCTCCGGCAGCGGTACGCTCTTCTCCCACTGGGCCAGATCATTCGACACCCACACCGCGCCGCTCATGGAGGCAAAGAGGTAGTACCTCCCCTTGAACAGCACCAGGGAAGGGTCGGCGGCCTCCCGGTTCACCGACAGCCGGTAGTTGTCCCGCGGGTCCCGCTTGAACTGATACGGGTAGGGAACATTGATTGGATTGCAGAAATACTTCATGGCTTGACCTCCGCTCCGGCGCACATTGCCCGCTTGCTACCGTCGATCCAGGCGTTCTCCGTGACCCGCACCGTACCGGCGGCGCGGACGTCCGCCGAGGAGCTGCCAATTTTGATGGCAAACTCGCCCTTTTCGATCTTCCAGCGCATATCTTTATCCAGAAACGCCATCTGAGAAAAATCCACGGTAAACACGACAGTCTTTGTTTCTCCCGGCTCCAGATGGACCCGCTTAAACCCCGCCAGCTCCTGCACGGGCCGCGTCCGGGAGGCGTAGCAGTCCGACAGGTACAGCTGCACCACCTCGTCCCCGGCAATTTCCCCCACATTACGGATATTCACCGATATTTCCAGCTTCTCCTCCGGTCTGACCTCATGGGCGGAAACCCGAAGCCGGTCATATTGAAATTTCGTGTAGGACAGCCCATACCCAAAGGGATACCGGGGCGTATGGGGCAGGTCCACGTAGCTGGCAAAGCCGATGCTCTCCCCCTGATGCTCACAGGAGCCCCAGGGGTGGTTGTAGTACACGGGGATTTGTCCCGCGTGGTATGCCACAGAGACCGGCAGCCTTCCACCGGGGTTATATTTCCCCGTCAAAGCACCGGCCACCGCCTCGCCGCCTGACGCCCCCGGCGTCCACGCCTCCAGGATGGCATTCAGATACCGGTCTGCCGTATCGCTGGAAATGGGCCGTCCATCGAAGTGGACGCCCACCAGGGGCTTACCCAATTCTGCCGCCCGACGGATGAAAGCGTCCTGGCAGGGCGGCAGATTGATATTGGCACCGTCCACCCCTTCGCCCATGGAGGCGATGGAGCAGGTCCCATACTTGCCGCCCAGGGTCAGAAGAACCACATCCGCACTCCGCGCCAGCTCCAACGCCTCCTCAAAGCCGGAGCAATCATCCCCCGCAATGGGGTAGCCGTAGGCATGACTGATCTCCGTCCCCGGCATGGCCTCCCGCAGCGAGGCCAGCAGAGAGGGGCAGTCCGGCTTCTGCCGCCGCAGGATAGGGTCAAACTCCTCCGTCAAATCGGACTGGATATTCGTCCCCGGCACAGTCCGGATCTCCCTGCCGGATGTATTCTCGATCCCCGCTACTCCGGCGATGGAATTTGCCACGGCGAAGGTGGACTCCATCATGGACAGATGGGTATACCCGCCGAAGAACATCCGGGCGTTATCCCCATGGGGGCCGATCAACGCGATTTTCCGGATTTTCCCGGCGTTAAGGGGCAGCACACCGTTGTTTTTCAGCAGCACCAGGGATTCCTGTGCCGACTGCCGGGTGACCTCCGCCGCTCTGCTATCATAAAACACTTTCCGTAGCTGCTCATCCTCCATCGCAAAGGGATGCTCAAACAGCCCCATGCGAAATTTCGCCGTCAGCACTCGCAACACCGCACGATCCAGCAGGCGTGTATCCGCTTCGCCGTTGGCAAACAGCTCCCGCAGCCCGGCCTGGATGGCGGCCTGGAAGGGCTTGCCGTAGACCTCCCGCAGCAGCCGCTCCGGGGTATCGCTGTGGGTTCCGTGGATGCCGCCCTGGGAATTGTGGAAGGCCAGGAAATGCTTGGCCACGCTCTCCGGCGCTCTGCCGCCCATGCGGGTGTTCTGCACCCCTCTGACGTAGGCCGCGCCCATGGCAGCGGCTAAAGCCGGGTCCTCGCCGTAGGTCTCCCCCTGCCGTCCCATGCGGGAGTCCCGGGAAATATCCAGCACAGGGGCCAAAATGTGGGTGATCCCGCAGGCGGCCTCCTGCCCGGCCACCACCGCGCCGATCTCCTCCTCCAATTCCGGATGGAACCCCGCGCCCCGGGCGATGCCGGAGGGCAAGCTGACCGCCTCCTGGATAAATGCCCCGCACAGCCCCTCCATGTGGAAGATTGCCGGGATATGGTGGGGACTGTTCTCTATGACCACCCGCTGCACCGTCCTCTGCCAGTCCGCAGCGGTCTCCAGCGTCTCCAGCCGCCGCATCTCCAGGGTGCTGACCTCTCCGATGCCGAAAGGCGTCTGCGCGGAGATCCAGTCCATATCCTGATACGTCTTGTCAAAGGGAAACACGCAGTTCACCTGCGCCATTTTTTCATCCAGGGTCAGCTCCCGGAGGAGCAGTTCCGCCCGCTCCTCTGGCTTTCTTTCAATATTTATGTATTCCGTCATCTTGCTTACCTCTGCTGCATTTCATCCGACTTGGGGCCATAACATTGGCTCAAAAAGGCTTCCGCATTCGTACATTTGACGATCTCATTGTGTACGGCAATCTTGTCAAAGATTCTCTCATACTGGCTGCGCAGTCCTTTCAGAGCGCGAAAATCAAGTTCGTATCCGTGTCCCCACATATAGAATATCATATCACCATCCGTTGGTTCAGCGGCAATAAATCGATCCACCAGCTTCTCAATATCCTTTTCAATATGCCAGCATGTCGGATTGAAATGCAGCGGATTTTCCGGAAAAGCAAAATTCCGTTTTGCTTTTTCACTGAAAATGCCTCGTGCATATAAAAAACCATTTTCCCTCAGCGCCTTCTCAACATCTTCAGATGTCCGGCCAGAGGGAAACGCATGTCCCACAACCGGGATATCCGTAAATTGCTGCAGGTTTTCTTTATCTTGCAGGAGTTCAGCATGAACTTCTTCCAAGGAAAGCGCACACAAATCGGGGTGATGAACGCCGTGTGTGGCAAGTTCCATTCCCTCGTAGACCTGTTTTATTTCATCAACCGGGATCCTATCTGCGTCTGCGTATTTCCATAGGCCGCGTTTTCTTCCGTCCTTATCCACACACCCAAGTCCATACCGGCCTATGTATTTGATATAGCACTCTTGTCCAAACAGGCCGGAATTTAGATTGAAAGTCCCCTTGATTCCATATTTTCTCATCAGTTCTATCATTTCTTTGTCCTGCTGGAGTCCATCATCAAAGGAGAGTGTAAAATATTTTTTGTAGTGTGTCATGATATATCCCCTAAATATTATCTGTTACGCATACGCAGTCACTACCTGTTCAAACTCATAGCTCCCGCTCCCTATCGTCTTTTCTTCCCCGTTGGGCATCACGACCTGACAGACCGTACTCACCGGCACCGTAATACGGAGGCGGAACGTCTCCTCCCGCCGCTCCCAGCGCACCCGGATCCATCCGAACGGACTTTTATGCTCGCACTCCGCGAACTGCAAGTCTCCCCCGGTAACGGGTTTGACCCGGAACCTCCGATACCCGGCCTCCACCGGCTCCAGACCGCATACACGGCGGTAAAAGAAGTCCCCCACAGCGCCATAGGCGTAGTGGTTCAAGGAAGATTCCCGGATGCTGCTGTCCGGCTGAATGGAACCCCACTGCTCCCAGATGGTGGTCGCGCCCTGATGGATGGGGTACAGCCAAGACGGGTCGCCGTCCTGCAAAAGCAGCTCGTATGCCTCGCCCGCAAAACCGTTGTCCGCCAGGGCGAACAGGATATAGGGCGTGGCCGTGAAGCCGGTGTTGAGATGGCTGCCGTTTTCTTCGATCAATGCCCATAGCCGCTGCGCCATCGTCCGGCGCTGGGTCTCCGTCCCCATACCGAAATGCAGCGGCAGCACGTATGCGGTCTGAAATTCCTCCTTCATCCGGCCTGTCTCATCGGTAAAGGCCAGCAGATAGTCCTCGTTGATCTTCTCTGCCAAAGCCTCATAGCTGCGGCTGTCCTCCTCATAGCCAAGGATGGACGCGATCTTGCTGACAAGGCGGCAGGAGTTGTAATAATAGGGCGTTCCCGTCCACGGCCCTCTGGCCAGCCAGTCCGGCACTGCACCGTAGGGGGCGCACCAGTCGCCGAACTGGAAGGGGTGTTTGAGGATATTCGGCGTTCCAAACTCGCCCTCGGACATGGCGGCCCACCGCCGCACATCCTTAAGATACTTCTTCATGCTGGGATACCGCCTCTCCAGGAGCTCCTTGTCTCCGTTGGCCAGATAGAGCGCCCAGGGAACCAGGATGCAGCTGTCGCCCCAGCAGGAGGTGGTCATCACCGGGGTGATGCCCTTGCGGGAGGGAATGACAAAGGGAAGCGCCCCATCCTCCGTCTGCTCGGTGGTCAGATCCAGCAGCCATTTCCCCAGGAAGCGGCTCATGTCGAAGTTGAAGCAGGCCGTGGAGGCAAAGAGGGCGATGTCCCCGGTCCAGCCCTGCCGATCATCCCGCTGGGGACAGTCGGTGGGGATGTCCACGAAGTTGTCCTTCCCGCTCCAGACCAGATTGCTTTGCAGCCGGTTCAGATCCTCGTTGGAGCACCGGAAGCTGCCCGCCGGTTCCAGGTCAGAGTAGACCGCGACGGCCTTGATCTCCAGGTCTTCCTGCCGGATACCGGTGATCCCCACATAGCGGAAGCCCATATAGGTGAAGCGGGGCGAATATTCCTGCTCCCCGTCCCGGCAGATATAGCGGATCTCCTGCTTCGCGCTGCGCAGATTCTGCACATACAGCCCCCCCATGCTCCAACGCCTCCGCGTGCCGGAAGACGATTTCCTGCCCCGCATGGCCCTTGATCCGGATCGAAATAACCCCCGCGATATTCTGCCCGAAGTCGCAGATGAGTTCCCCGGAGGGCGCTGTATGCCACGCCACAGGCTGGAACGTCTCATGCGGCAGCACGGCGCAGCCATAGCGGGCGCTGATCTGCGGCGCGGAGCGCAGCGCCTCCAATGTGGCCGGACGCCAGACCGCATCAGACCAATCAAACGCCGCATTGTAGATCTCCCCGTCGTAGAAATCCGCAAACTGCCAGGGGCTGTCCTCCATGACCTCAAAGCGCTCGTCCGTGCCGATAACCTCCGTGCTGCCGTCCTCGTACTCCAGGCGAAGCTCCGCCAGCAGCGCCTGACGGTCCGCTTCAAGCTTGGATTTGGATTGCATCACATCATCAACATGGGTACTGCGCCCCACCGCCCAGCCGGCGGCCACGATGGCGCGGAACTCGTGTTCTCCAGCCTCCAGCCCGCCGGCTTCATAGACCACATACTGCAAATTGGCGGAATAATCCGTAAAGCCTGGGGCGAAATAATCCGCATTGATGCGCCTGCCATCCAGATACAGGTCAAAAACGCCCATACAGGTCACGGCAATGCGGAGATTGGCGGCTCTCTTCTCCAACGCAAAGCGGCGGCGGAACACCATAGGCGGCGGGGATACAAGACTTTCAAAAGAGAAATCCCCGTCGCTGATCCACTTTCCCTCCCACGGGAGGCCCAGCCGCCCGGTCCGGAACAGCCGCTCCGCCGCAGCTTCCTCTCCCGCGTCGTCCCGGGCGGTAATGCACACGGAGTAGGTCTGGAAGGGCTCCAGCGCGGGGCCGCCGTACTGGATGTTGAGCTGATCCCGGACTTCCTTTTTCCAGCCGTTTACCTCGACAGAGGCCGACCGGAGAGCTGAAGCCCTCCGGTCGCTGGTCATGGAAAAGGAAAATCTCGGACGCGCCCGGTCGGTGATGATGGCGGCATCGCTGCTGCCCCCCTGATTTTCAATGCGGATCTCATTAATCGTCAGCATCTTGATTTTCCTCCCTGTTTGATTTACTGCTTGGCTCTGCGCTCGGCGACTTCCTCCCGCATCTTCGGCAGTTTCTGCTCCAGGTCGAACCCGCGGAAGACGAAGAACATCAGCACGTTGACCACCACCGGCAGGAAGTTGGAGAAGCCGTAGATGGACCAGCGCATGGAGGTGGACGCAACGGCCAGCTCCGGATTATAGGAACCGATCATCAGGAAAGCGCTGAGCAGCAGGGAACCCAGGCCGCTGCCGACCTTGTTGCCGAAACCGATGGCGCCGCCGGACATGGCAACCAGCTTCTTGTCGTACTTCCACTCGTTATAGTCCACCGCCATTGCCACCAGCACGCCGTACAGGCACATGAGGGGGATCTGCACGAAGCTGCCGATCAGGCTGGTCACCACATACATGGTGAAGTTTGCCGGAGCGAGGCAGCGGATGCCCGCCGCGATGGCCGCGCCCAGGCAGCCGAAGGAGACCGTCCTGGTCACGCCCAGCTTGGCGATGATGGGCTTGGAGAGAACAAAGCCAATGACGGTGGCCAGCATCCCCGCCGCGCCGATGAGTCCCACCAGATTGTCGTTGCCGAAGATCCACTTGCAGTAATATGTACCGGTAGCTCCGGCGATGGCGTTGGTGATGGCGGTAATGAGGTTGAACAGCAGCACGATGACCCAGTATTTGTTCCGGAACAGCATCCCCATGGCGGGGCCAAAGGGAACCGGGTCCTCCTCCGGCTCCGCAGGAGCGCCGGTTTCGTTCTCCGTCTCCCGGGTAAAGGGGGCGTTGTGCCCGTTGAGCCAGCAGATCAGGAACAGCAGCAGGACCGCCGCGCCCAGAACCACGCCGTACTTGATCCACGCGCTCTGGGTACCGCCCAGCATATTGGTGACCGGGATGGTCAGAATGGCGATGAGCATACCGGCTCCATAGCTGCCCACGGCACGGAACACGCCCATGTTGCCCCGCTCGCTCTGGCTTTTGGTCCGCACTATCATGACGGCGGAGAAGGGCGTGGCGATCATGGTATAGATCACGGCGGTCAGCAGCAGGTTGGTGATGAGGGCATAAGCGACCTGCACGCCGCTGGCCGCGCCCGCCGGGAGCATGAACATCATTGCCACGATGGCTGCCGCCGGGACCGCCAGGGCGATGATCCAGCGGTAATACTTCTTGTCGCCGCCCCGGGAGTGGTCAACGATATTGCCGAAGATCACGTCGGTGAACGCGTCCGCCACCTTGGCGATAGCCATCACCACGCCCACCGCGCCGTCCTTGTCATAGCGCAAAGCCTGTTCCTGTTTTGCCATGTTTTCGTCCTCCCTGTCAATTTTGTATGGGGTGTATCCCCGTGTTATGGCGTTATTGCATATTTTTTTGCAGCCCCAATATTGCAAAATACTGCTCAAAATTGCAAAATCACGCTGAATTTTATAAAGCAACCTCCACCAGATGCCGCTTGCCGTCCCGGAAGTCCGGCACAAGGTCTCCGGCCACCGCCTCACCGTCCACCGTCAGGCGGAAGCCGCCCTGCCCGGTGCGGCGATAGACGATCTGATACTCCGCCCTGCGGAACCGGCGGGTCATCTCCGCCTCCTGCCACTCGCCGGGGAACGCCGGACGGATGCGCAGGCCGGCATAGTCCCTCTGTACCCCCAGGATACCCTCGTACAGCCCCCGTAGCGCCCAGGCCGAGGTTCCCGTGGTCCAGGACTGGTAGGAGCGGCCATAATATTTGGGGTGGGTGGAATAGCAGTTGGTGAAAACGTAAGGCTCTGCGCCGGACCGGGCGGAGGGATTCTTCTCGCTGTCCGGCATGATCTTTTTCAGCGTCTCCAGCGCCTTGTCCCCCCGGCCCAGCTTGCAGTCCATCAGGATCTTGAACGCGCTGGCGTGGCAGTACACCCCTCCGTTCTCGAACAGTCCCGGCAGCATCCCGGACATCCGGCCCGCCATGGGGTCATAACCCGTATACGGCGGGTCGTTCAATGGGAAGCCGAAATCCCGCTCCATGCCGTCCACCGCCTCCAGCAGCGCCGGGAGGCGATCCGGTTCCACCACGTCCCCCAGCACGGCCCAGGTCTGGGCATTGAGATAGATCTTACTGTCGCTGCTGTCCTTGGAGCCGATATTTTCCGTAGGCGCAAGAGCCCGGGCGTACCACCTGCCGTCCCAGGCAGCGCGGTTGATGCTGGCCTTCATCTCATCAAACGCCGTCTGTAAAAAAGCGGCATAGTCGGCATCCTCCAGCCAGAGCATCATCTCCCGCATCTCCCGCAGGGCCAAGCAGAACTGCTCCGAGAGCATGACGGATTCCGCTTTCTCCTCCGGCGGGATGTTCAGTGCGTCGTTCCAGTCGGCGAAGTAAATGCGCACCAGCCCATTCCGCCCTCTGTCCTGCAAGAGCCGGTCCACGGCGGCCTTCACATGCTCCAATACTGTGGCTTTCCCGCCGTCCTGCCATTCGATAGGCAGGGAGAGGATGGAAGCATCCCCCGTCTCCTTGACCAGCTGGCACACCGCCCAGATGATCCAGAAGGGCTGGTCAGAATAACGGGTATCGTCGTAGGGATACCAGGTCAGCACCCCATGACCGTCCCGGAACTGGTGGCGCAGGCACTCCAGAATCTCCTCCTTGGCCTTCTCCGGGCGGTAGTTGAGAAGTGCTACGGCGATCTGCAGATTGTCCCGCACACCCTTCTTGCCCACGATGCAGAAATCCACCTGCTTCTTCACCCAGCTGTTCATGATGTGGTTCAGCTTCCGATCCGGTGTGCGGACGCTGAGGGCAGCATACTTCTCCCGATCCCGGGTCTCCGCCGCCCGCAGGGCTTTTTCCGCTGCCGTCTCCTGGGTGTACCGTTTGGCTGACGTCCTGGCCTCTTCAATGCTCTCGCTGACGCCGAACACGAACCGCAGGGTCTTGACTTCTCCCGGCAACAGCGTCAACTTGTGCTGGAGCACCGCGCCGGGGATGAACAGCACCCCGTCGGAGCTGCCGCAGTTCTCCCCCCGCAGCAGCCGCCGGGGGCGCTGGTACAGAGCGGTGGAAGAGGCGTCCGTCTCCGTGCGGGTATTCATCGTGCCGCAGAAGGAGGTCAGGTCGCCGTCGTAGGTAAACACCGGCTCGGAAGCCGCCAGGAAGCCTTGGTATCGCTTATGAGGTGCGAAGGGGTGGGCGGAGCGGCAGAAGATCCCGTTCAGCTCCCTGTCAAATTCCGTTTCCAGGCAGCGATACATCTCGTAGTACCGTGGATGAGAGAACCCGTCCAGGGAAAAGCTCACCGCCGGGAACACGCTCAGCAGTTTCGGCTCCTTCCCCCGGTTCTCCAACGTCAGCGTCCACACCTCGCCATAGAGCTCCGGCGGCACGAAGATCTGCCAGCTGGCTTCCACATCCCCCTGCCGGGACTCCAGCTGGGTACTGCTGATGGAGCGGGTACAGCGGTAGTCCTTCACCGCCTCGCCCAATGGGCCGCCGCCGATGTTCCAGCACCGTCCGCCCTCCTCGTCCCGCAGGTAGACGCACCGGGTGGCGTCCCGGTTGAGCATACACATATCCGCTTTTTCGTTGATATAGTAGCTGCGCCCGTGGCCCATCTGGGAGACCTGGGCGCAGTAGCCCAGGTCGTTCCAGAGGTAGTTGTACCAGTGCCGGGGCGTCTCCGGGTCATGGATGACCACCGAATCCCCGTCTCTGGAAAATTCATAGACGGCCTTTCCAAGAGGACCTTTTTCTTTTATCATAGCCCCGCCTCACCCGATGGTCAGGTGGTACTGCACCCCCGGCAGATCGCCCTTCATGGCAAACCGGATGCCGCCGTCACACTTTTCTCCGGCAATCTCGCCGATCTCGCGGCCTACCGGGTCGAGGGCGATCAGCTTTGCGCTTTCTGCCGTGACAGTGAGACTGCCTTCCAATGTCTCGGCATAGAGCTTCCCATCCATCCGTACCATGGTGAAGTTCATACCGGGCATCAGCTCCGGACCGGGGGTGTAGTTGGCCTCGTCCGTGCCGGTGGTTCCCATGGCGGTCAGGAGAAACTCCTTTGCATCCTCCATGGAATCCGTCCCCAGGGGCAGCAGCGCCAGGCTGATCCGCTCATTACCGGCCTGCACCGTGACTTTTTCAGAAAGCCTGATCTCCGCCTCCGGTGCGCCGCTGAAATAGCCGCAGCCGGGAGTATTGATCTTAAACTGGGCATGATCGGGGTCAAATACGATCTCCCCCGTGTCGGAAACCAATTTCCCGTCCACATATCCGGTCCCCTCGTCCAGCACGCCCCACTCCTTCATGGTGGCGTCCATCAGGGCGGCAAACTTGCGGTAATCTCCGTTCTGCGCGGCCTCGGCGATGTTGTCAAACACCAGCGCCCGCTCGCTCAGATGCACCCCGGCCTGCACTTCCCCGCCCGCCTTAAAATTTTGTCGGTATGGGTTTCTGTATGGGTTTCCTGCCGGACAGCCCGCCCATCAAGCAAAAGTAAAAACCCGCTATCCCTTGCGGGATAACGGGTTTCACTGGAGCTGCTGGGCGGATTCGAACCGCCGACCTCATCCTTACCAAGTGATTGGATACCTCGGGAGTACCGCTTTCCGGTACTTTTGGGGCATTTTTGTTACAGAGAGCCATGGTCTTTGGCACTTTCCTGTCCATTAACTCCACCCGCTTTTTTCCGCGTGTGGGTCACGGTGTGGGTCAAGCGGATATCTCCGTGTCAAA
>JAAWQS010000074.1 GCA_022800665.1 Oscillospiraceae bacterium | reverse complement strand
TGCGGTGTGGGGTAATTATATCCTGCACCGCTTTTTGTTTGTCTCGGCGGGAAACGGTCCGGCGGGACGCGGGCGTAAACGCCCGCCCCCGTCCGGGGCTGCCCCGGCGAGATTTTGTGTCCATACGGCAGAAGCCGTAGGGAAGGAGAAGTATGGTAGACTACAAAAAGATGTACCTGACGATGTTCAATGCCACCGAGGATGCGATCAATGCTTTGGAGAACGTCAGACAGGCTCTCGTCAATGCCCAGCGGGAATGTGAGGAGCTGTACATATCTGCGCCAGAGCAGGACGAAGAGCCAGAGAGCGGCGGATTGGCCGCGTCAGACGCTACATGATTACATGAATACAGGCTAAAAAGGAGGGTACCGGTTTTTCGCCGGTATCCTCCTTCTCCATCTCGATCGGGTCTGACCGTCCGCTCAGGTGGAAAAATTTCCGGCACAGGCGGCTTATATGCGGCGGGCGGCGGGCCGATATGGATAGAGGCGGATTCTGTCATCCGCCGATCAGCATATACGAAAGGAAGCATCTGTGATGAAACCCATGAGGACCTTTGGAATTTTCCTGTTGATGCTGCTGCTTCTCACCAGCTGCAGCGTAGGGGATGTGCTGGAACGTGGAAACGGCGTGCTGGACAAAATGTTTGCCGGAGAGCACATCCCCTCCACCCCCCAGCCGGACCCCACGCCGGACCCCACGCCGGACCCCGCGCCGGAACCGGTTCCCACCAGCGGCGGGGCGGAGGAGCCGGACATCCCCCCGGAGCTGCCCGACGTGCCGAAGCCTGCCGTCCCCAGCGGCCCCGTCACGGGGCCGGAATCGGAGCCGCCGCAGTCCGGCCAGGAGGAGCCGCAGACCGATTCTAAGCCGTCGGGAGAGGTGACGCCCAGCCATACGGACGTGACCTTCTTCGGCCCCGGAGAGAGCTTCCGGTATCTGCCGGAGGGGATATCGGGCACATATGCCTGCACCTATACCGCCGGGGACAGTCAGGTGGCCTCCGTTGACCCGGACAACGGGAGAGTGACCGCCGTGGGACCGGGTATGACAAAGATCAAGATGCACGTGGAGAGCAGCGGGCAGTATGATTTCGAGTGCGTGGTCCGCTGCAATTGGAAGGATGAAAAGAAGGAGGAGAAGGGCGGCGGGGAGCCGGTCCTGCCGCCGGAGAGCACAAAGCCGTCCAAGCCAGCCGGATCGTCCGAGCCGCCTGAAGCCCCGGTTTCCGACGGCGTCTCGGCCAGCCACTCCGACGCCACCTTCTTCAATCCCAAGGAGAGCTTCCGCCTTCTGCCCCAAGGCGCGGGGGACGACTACACCTGCACCTACAGCACCAGCGACGCCGGCGTCGCCGCAGTGGACGGCAAGACGGGCCGTGTGACCGCCGTGGGACCGGGGACCGCCAACATAACCATGTGCGTGGACTGCGGCGGAACCGAGTATACGTTTACATGTATCGTCCGGTGCAGCTGGTGAGCCGCCCGGCGGAAAGGGCCCTGAAACGGGTCTATGTTGAGATTACCAATATCTGCAACCTGCGCTGCAGCTTCTGTCCCGGCACCCGGCGGGAAAAGCGGTATCTGCCGCCGGAGGAATTCCGGGTCCTGGCGGAACGGCTGCGGCCCTATACGGCGTATTTGTACCTGCACGTGATGGGGGAGCCGCTGCTGCATCCCCAGCTGGAGGAGCTGCTGCATATTTCCTGGGAAATGGGGTTCAAAATCTGCCTGACCACCAACGGCGTCCTGCTGCCGGACCGCCAGGCCCTGCTCCTCTCCGGCCCGCCGCTCCACAAGGTGAGCGTATCCCTCCACTCCATGGAGGGCAACGGCGCGGGAGAGCTGGGCGGATATTTGAGCGGCGCGTGGGAATACGCCGTCCAAGCGGCCCGGCGGGGGACAATCTGCGCCCTGCGGCTGTGGAACATAGGGGGCGCGGACCGGCGCAACGGCGAGATTCTGGACTTTCTGGCGGAGAAGCTGGGGGAGTGCCCCCTCTCGCTGCCCCAGCCCCGGAAGGGGAGCTGGAAGCTGGGGGAGCGGCTGTATCTGGAGCAGGCGGAGAAATTTGAGTGGCCGGACCTGGCGCGTCCGGAGGGACCGGTCCGGTTCTGCCTGGGCCTGCGGGACCAGGCGGCGGTGCTGTGCGACGGCGCCGTGGTCCCCTGCTGTCTGGACCACGAGGGGGACATCCCTCTGGGGAATCTTCTGGAGCAGGATTTTGCGGAAATTCTGGACAGCCCGCGGGCCAGAGCCGTCTATGACGGCTTCTCCCAGGGCAGGCCCAGCGAGGAACTGTGCCGCCGGTGCGGATTTGCCCAGCGGTTTGCGTAGAAGGAGGCGCGTATGCCGGAGCAGCAGAAAAAATTGAACGCCATTGCGGCCCCCCTGCTGGCGTGGTACGACGAAAACAAGCGGACGCTGCCCTGGCGGGGGACTGCCGGCCCGTATCAAGTGTGGGTCTCGGAGATCATGCTCCAGCAGACCCGCGTGGCGGCGGTACTGCCCTACTACCGCCGCTGGATGGAGGAGCTGCCCACGGTGGAGGCCCTGGCTGCGGTGGACGAGGAGCGGCTGATGAAGCTGTGGCAGGGCCTGGGGTACTACAGCCGGGCCAGAAATATGCGGAAAGCCGCGGCGCTGATCGTCGAACAGTACGGCGGACGGTTCCCGGAGACGGTGAAAGAGCTGCTGTCCCTGCCCGGCGTCGGGGACTACACCGCGGGCGCGGTTGCGTCCATCGCCTTTGGACAGGCTGTCCCGGCGGTGGACGGCAACGTGCTGCGGGTGGCGGCGCGGGTGGCGGGCATCCAGGAGGACATCATGGACCAGGGGGTGCGGAAAAAATTCCGCGCCCGGATGGAAGCGGCCATGCCCCAGGACCGTCCGGGGGAGTACAACCAGGCGCTGATGGACCTGGGGGCCATGGTATGCCTGCCAGGGGGCGCGCCGGCGTGCGGACGCTGCCCATTGGCGGGTCTGTGCGAGGCGGAGCGTCTGGGCCTGCAGAACGCGCTGCCGGTGCGGGCAAAAAAAGCCGGGCGGCGCAGGGAGGAGCTGACGGTATACCTCCTGTGGAGGGACGGGGCCGTCGCCCTGCGCAAACGCCCGGAAACGGGTCTGCTGGCCGGATTATGGGAGTTTCCCCACGTCCCCGGCGCACTGGACGAGGACGCCGCCGCCGCACCTCTGGCGGACTGGGGGCTTGTGCCGGTGGAGTGGCGGAAAAAGATTGCCGCCAAGCATATCTTTACCCATGTGGAGTGGCGGATGACCGGCTATCTGCTCACAGTAAAAGGGGACGGGGCCGGACTGACCTGGGCGGACCGGGGGGCGTTGGAGAGCCTGGCCGTCCCGTCCGCCTTTGGAAAATTTCTGGCCGAGGCCGTGGAGACGCTGTAAAATCAGCGCGCTCCGCGGTCTTTTTCTATCAGCAGCTTCAGGGCCTCCACGCCCACTCTGACGGCTGCGCTGGTGTCCTCGCTCATCTTCTGGTCCAGTCCCGCGGCCTCCCGCTCCTGGTTCCAGATGACGTGGAAGCAGCTGCCGCAGCGGACGCCCAGAGCCGCCGCGACTACGTATAACGCCGCGCTCTCCATCTCGCTGGCCTTCACCCCCAGACGCTTCCACGCCTCCCACTTGCGCAGCAGCTCATAGCTCACCGGCATCCGGGCCGGACTGTGCTGGCCGTAAAAGCTGTCCTTGCTCTGAACCACACCCGCGTGGCAGGTCTTCCCCAGGGTCCGTGCCGCGTCCAGCAGCGCGGAGGCCACGGCGAAGTCCGATACCGCCGGGAACTCGATGGGCGCATACTCCCGGCTGGTCCCCTCGAACCGGATTGCGCCCGTCGCCACCACAATGTCGCCGGACTGCACATCCAGGTCAATACCGCCGCAGGTCCCCACCCGGATGAAGGTATCCGCGCCAATGGCGGCCAGCTCCTCCATGGCAATGGCCGCCGAGGGGCCGCCGATGCCTGTGGAGCAGACGGTGGCCTTCTCCCCCAGCAGCGTGCCGGTATAGACGGTGAACTCCCGGTTCCGGCTGATCAGGCGGGCATCGTCGAACAGCTCCGCGATGGATGCGCACCGGCCCGGATCGCCGGGCAGGATGCAGTAGCGGCCCACATCGCCGGGGGCGCAGTGAATATGAAATTGCTTCTCCAGTTGCTGCATAGCTGTTTCCTCCTGTTTTGTATTTTCAGGTCGAATACGCCCCTATTGTAGCATATTTTTTTCCCGGATGCAATCGTCCGGCGGTCCGCCGCCCTGCCGGATGGAAAAGAAAAAATTTGTGCAGGGAGGTCAGGCAATTCCTCCTTGCCAACCGGGGGAAAATAGTGCATAATGAATGCAATGAATGCATCGCCGCCATTGCCGGACGGAACGCCAAACAAGGAGGGCCTATGCCATGAACAAAAAAAGAATCCGTCAAATGAGCGCCAGCCTGCTGCGGCGGGTCACGACCCAGCCCGCCGCCCGCTATCTGGGCCAGCGCCGGGAGCTGCTGCGGGAGCTGCTGGAGGACCAGAACTATCTCCAACGCTTCGCGCCCCTCTATGACAGCGGCGCACGCCTTCTGTGCGCAGAGGTCCTGGAGCTGTGCCGGGACGTGCTCAACCAGCTCTCCCCGGAGCCGGAGGAGGGGTGGATCGCCTTTACCTACGATTTCGCCAGAAAATCCATGTTCCCCGATCAGGAATTCGAACTCCGCCAGGAGGCCCACGGCGCAGGCGCAACCTTCTTTCTCGCGCTCCTCCAGGTGCTGCTGGACACGGAGCGGGCCAAGCTGCCAGCCGATCCCCTGTGGCAGCTGGAGCTGCTGGAGGAGGACGAGCTCCAGGGCAGTCCCCATTATGACAGCTACCGCCTCTTCCTGCGCAGCTACCGCCGGGAGTACATCTATGAGATGATGCGCCTAGGGCTGGAGTCCACCCCCTTCCGTACCCTGGAGCACATTGCCGGAGTCCACTTCGTGGCCGTCAGCGTGGCGCGGGACCTGAAGCGGGCGGGAGTACCCATCGACCTGCCCCTGGTGTCCGGCAGCGCGGCGGGCCACGATATCGGCAAGTTCGGCTGCAGGCCCGGAGAACGGGTGCCGTACCTGCATTACTACTATACCGGTGTGTGGTTCCACCGGCGGCATATGTCCGACCTGGGCTACGTGGCCGCTAACCACTCTGTCTGGGACCTGGAGCTGGACTATCTGTCCGTGGAGTCCCTGGTCCTCATCTACGCCGATTTCCGGGTGAAGCAGGAGCGGGGAAAGGATGGCCGGGAGATCACCAAAATCTCCACCCTGGCGGAAGCCTTTGACGTGATTCTCCACAAGCTGGACAACGTCACCGAGGAGAAGCGGACCCGGTACACCTTTGTCTACGCCAAGCTGCGGGATTTTGAAAACTACATGCTGAGCTTGGGGGTGGACACCACCCTCTCCGGCATCCACAGCCTGCCGCCGGTAAAAAAGGACGTTGCGCTGATGGACGAGGCGGAGGCGGCGGAGGCCCTGCGGATGCAGGGCGTGGAGCACAACATCGCCCTGATGAGCCGTCTGACTGGCCAGCGCAGCTTCGCCAACCTGCTGGAGCTGGCCCGGAGCGAGACGGACTGGCGGCGTCTGCGGGCCTATCTGAGCGTGTTCGAGTCCTACTCCGTCTATCTGAGCATCCACCAGAAGGTGCAGACCCTGGCGTTCCTCTACGAACTGCTGATGCACCGGGAGGGGGATATCCGCCGTCAGGCGGCGGCGTTGATGGGGGAGATCATCGCCCGCTTCCACGCCGGCTACGCCAAGGAGAAGCCCGCCGACGCGCCGCCGGAGCCGCGGGCCATTACCGACCTGGACCAGTGGCGTCTGTATCTGGAAAAGATCATCTATCCCGACCGGAAGCTGATGCAGCAGCACCGGCGTTGGATTCATTTCACCTTGAAGATGGTGGTCAACTCCCTGCTGGAGAAGTGCGAGCCGGACCGCCGGGAGCTGTTCCTCAAAGCGTTCCTGCGCTACTACCGCCGCCCGGAGCGGCTGGAGGACGAGACCGCCTTCCAGCTGCTGGAGACCGCCACCGCCCTGCCGGTGGAGCGGCTGGAGGACCGGAAGCGGTACGCCCTGCTGGGCTTTGCCCAGGCACTGGCGGAGCGGGAGGACGTCACCGTGCGGGCGGCGGCGGCGCTGCTGATGGACTACATCCGTCCGGGCCTGGCGACCCAGGACATCATTCTCCACGCCCTGCGGGACGTGGACTGCAGGGACAGCAAATCTCTCTTCCTGCTGCGGCGGGCGGCGGTGGAGTGCATGACCAACCAGGACATCCCGCCGGAGCTGGACGAGGACACCGTTTCCGAGATTTTCCTGGACAACCTGAAGACCGCCACCCCCTGGATTATCAAGGAGATCAATATCCGCCTGCTCACCGGCTTTGCCCGGAGCGGCAGCGGCAGGCTGCTGCATATCGCCACCCATCTGACCAATCTGGTCAAGGTCAGCGACCAGGTGACGGTCCGCCACGCCGCCGGAAACGCTCTGCTGGCCATCGCCCCCCGGCTCACCCCGGAGGAGCGCAACGAGGTGGCCGTGGAGCTGGGCCGGGGCCTGGAGATCGGACAGCAGGAGTTTTCCAAGTACATCCCCGGCTATCTGGGCCGGTTCTCCCTGTGGCTTCCGCCGTCGCTGCTGGAGGAGCTGCTGCGGGATCTGGAGGAGGGTTCCCTCTGCTCCTCCAACCCCAGGGTGGTAGCCCTGGCCCTGGATACGGTGGGCGTTATCTATGAGGAGTACGACACCTACCGGGTCCGCTTCCCTGAGGCCGACGAGGTCTACCGCCGCCGCCGGGAACGGCTGCTGGGAATGCTGCTCAAGGGTCTGGCGGGCTATCAGGCCGAGGTCCGTCAGGAGGCCATGTTCGTCCTGGGCCGGGATGTGTTCGGGTCCGCGGCCCTGGGCGTCCACGAGAAGCGGCGGGCTTTCCTGCTGACCCTGAAAAAGATTCTGGCCCTCACCGGGGAGGTCCCCGGCGACGAGCTGACCTTCTACTACCGGGCCGGAATGTTGGGCCGGGTGTACCGCTTCCTCACAGAACAGGAGATTCTCCACGGCGGCTTCCGCTACGAGGCCCCCCGGCCCATCGCCTTCTTCCCCGGCACCTTCGACCCCTTCACCCTCTCCCACAAGGGCATCGTCCAAGCCATCCGGGACCTGGGCTTCGAGGTCATGCTGGCTATCGACGAATTCTCCTGGTCCAAGAAGACCCAGCCCCACCGCATCCGCCGCAGAATCGTGAGCATGTCCATTGCCGACGAGTTCCACGTACACATCTTCCCGGAGAATTTCCCGGTGAACATCGCCAGCCCTGAGACGCTCACCGCTTTGCGGGAGGCGTTCCCCAGCCGGGAGGTGTCCATCGTGGTGGGCAGCGACGTGGTGGCCAACGCCTCCTCCTACCGCCTGCCCCCCGCCCCCGGCTCCATCCACGGTTTTGACCACATCATCTTCCGCCGCTCCTCCGAGAACGGGGAGGAGCAGTATGATTACAGCGCCATTACCGGCAAAGCGGTGGAGCTGCAGCTGCCCAACCACCTGGAGTCCATCAGCTCCACCCTCATCCGGGAGGCGGTGGACCAGGGGCGGGATATCTCCAACCTCATCGACCCGTCGGCCCAGGAGTTCATCTACCTCCACGGCCTCTACCTCCGGGAGCCCCAGGACAAGCCCCTGCTCCAAGTGGAGGACCTGACCTTCCACCGCTTCCTCCAGCTGCCCGGCGAGCTGCCGGGCCGGGCGGACCTCACGGGCCGGGCCGCCGGACAGGGGGCGGAGGAGCTGTACCAGGAGCTGCGGCGGCTGGGCGACCAGCTGATTCTCCTGCGCCACGGGGAGAGCGGACCGGCCTTGGGCTTTGCCGGATTCCGGTGCCTGGATTCCCACCAGTTGTTCTCACGGCTGGGCAGCGCGGAGCTGTCCGGACTCATCCGCCAGCACACTGGCGGGCGTGCGCTGCTCATCAGCGGCATCTTTGTCCCCAAGGGACCGGACCAGCTGGACCTGTGCCAGCTGCTGCTGACGGAGGTGCTGGCATTGGCTCTGCGGCAGGAGTACACCTATGCCCTCTTCTGCCCGGCGGAGGCGGCGATCCCGGCCTACGTGCGGGAGATTCTGACCCTGCAGGGCTTCGTGCCCACGGCGGTGGGCGGGGAGATCCGGGAGCTGATGGGCGTGGACATGCGCCGCCCCATCGTCCTGACCCGGAATGTGGACACCGCCATCAAAGCCCCCTTTGCCGCGAATCCGCGGGTGCTGGCGGCGGTGGCCGCCGCCCACCGGCGGGTGCAGCGGGCGTTGACAGAGCTGTACCCCGGCTGTCTGGTTTTGTCCATGTCCGCGGGGATCATCTATCAGCGGCTGCTGCGGAAGATTGCCGCCTGCAACGGCGTGTCCACAGAGCCGTCGGTCCCCAGGGTGTTGGGCAAGTGCATCTGCGTCCCCTTCGGCAAGATTCTGCGGGGGGTGGCGGTCCCCAACACCGTGACCAAGACGCTGCATACGGACAAGGTCTATGAGCCGGACCTGAGCCGGTCCTCCATCGAAGCCTATCCCTTTTATCCCCCCCTGGCGGACCAGGTGCGCACCATCCACGCCTTTGAGCGGCCCGTGATTCTGGTGGACGACATGCTCCACGACGGCAAGCGCATCCGGCGCATCGCGCCCCTCATGGAGCAGACCGGCACGCCTGTGCGCCAGGTGCTGGTGGGCTACCTCACCGGCGTGGGACGGGATACCATGGAGCAGCTGGGCTTCCCGGTGGACAGCGTGTACTACCTGCCCAACCTGCGTATGCGCTTCGTGGAATCCACCCTGTACCCCTTTATCGGCGGAGATACCGTCCGCCGGGCGGAGCCTATGGCCGGCGGACTGCAGCCGGCGGTGAACCGCATTTTCCCCTACGCGGCCCCGGAGTTTACGGAGGACTGTGTGGATGGGTCCACATACCGTCTGTCCCTGTGCTGTCTGGAGAATGCGCGGGACCTGCTGCTGGCGTTGGAGACGGAATACCGGTCCCTGTACGCCAGGAACCTGACCCTCAGCCGCCTGGGTGAGGCGATTATCCTGCCCCTCTGCCCGGACAAGGGCAGCTGTATGGGCTACGACCTGAACCGGGCCGCTTCCACGTATCTGGACAACGATATCGAGATGCTCAAGCGGCTCCAGGCCCACTATAAAATTGTAATAGGTGAATCGTAATGGGATACTATCAATATCATGATTGCATACTGTATGCCGCGGAACCCCTTCCCCACCAGAAGCTGGACCGGCTTCCCCCGACGGGCGAAATTGTGTATCTGTTCCACCGCCCCCCCCTGATGGGGCGGGAGGCCTTCGCCGTAACAAGCCCCGCCCTGCTGACCGCCGCGGAGGGTGCGGAGACGCTGTGCAGCGGTCAGGCCGGGCCGGACCTCCCGCCGGAGCTGCTGGAGGCGGTCCGGCAGGGCCGGGTGCGGGGGGTAAACGCCGCCCATCCCCGGTGGGAGGAGCTGCTGCAGCCGGAAAAACCGCCGGTAAAACGGCGGGTACACCTCCTGGCCCTGGGCGATGTGGGCAGTACCCTGGCCCTGGGCCTGCGGCTGATGGGGGGAGATGTGATTTCCTCCATCGGCATCTGCGACCTGCGGCCCCATGTGGCGGACCGGTGGGTGTTTGAGCTCAACCAGATTGACACGCCCCAGGGGGCCGGTTTTCCGCCGGTGGAAAAGATGGAGCCGGAGGACCTGTTCCACTGCGATGTGTTCTTGTTCTGCGCCTCCCGGTTCGTGCCGGATACGGCGGTGAAGAGCGGGGATGTGCGCATGGCCCAGTATGAGCTGAACCGGGAGCTGGCCGCCGCCTACGGACGGAGAGCCAGAGAGGAGGGCTTCCAGGGAATGTTCTGCGTGGTCAGCGACCCGGTGGACCCCCTGTGCCGGGCTGCGCTGCTGGCGAGCAATCAGAACGAGGGGGGCGCGCTGGATTTTCAGGGTCTCTTCCCCCACCAGGTCCGCGGATTCGGCCTGGGGGTGATGAACGCCCGCGCCCGGTACTACGCCATGCGGGAGGAACGCTTTGCCAGTTTCCTGGAGGACGGACGGACCTTCGGTCCCCACGGGGAGGGGCTGGTCGTTGCCAACTCCATCTCCCGCTATGACGACAGCATCTCCCAGGAATTGACAGAGCGGACCAAACATGCAAACCTGGAGATGCGGGAGATGGGCTTCAAGCCCTATGCGGCTCCGGCTATGTCGTCGGGTGCGCTGTCCCTGCTGCTGTGCCTGCGGGGGGAGTGGCACTGCTCGTCGGTATTCCTGGACGGTATTTTTATGGGGGTACGGAACCGCCTGGCCCCCAACGGCCCCGCAGTGGAGCAGCTTCCCCTGCCGGAGCAGCTGCTGGACCGGATTCGGGAGACTATGGAGCAGCTGCGGGCCATCCCGGAATAACCGCGCCGGATTCTCTCTCGCGGCAATTACAAACAAGACTGTCCGCTCTATTGGAGCTGTTGGGCTGTCAGCAGCCTGGTGGATCATCGGAGTGCACTGCCTTATGCAGTAAGAACCTGTCAACTGGACGAACAATTGAATGTCATATAAAAAGCAACTCCATCCACCAGAGAAGGAGTTGCTTTTTATGCGTCAAGACATGCGGGGCCATCCGGCCCGGTGCCGCGGTCCCCCCGCCGCCCTATGGGCATTGTTCCACAGCGCTTTTTTCGACAAAATTTGACTCAGGGGGCCTACAGAGCCTGTTGGAATAATCCGCCTTCTTCTATGCTTGCATGTAAGGAGGTGAGAAACGTATGGCGGGTAAATACCACCCCAAATATACCGCAGAATTTAATGGGGACCGACTAAAAGAGATCCGTCAAAAGCAGGGACTGACCCAGGAAGTTTTTGCCGAGCGGTGCGGATGCGGCGATCGCCACATCCGCTCTCTGGAAAAAGGCAAGTGCACGAACCCCTCTGCGACACTGCTCTGTAAGATGGCCAGTGTGCTGGAGGTCTCTGCGGAGACACTGATGAAAATTTCCGTCGTATCTGAGACAGACGCCTGATAACACGGTGCAAGGAGGAAATCGGATTTGGAAGACAACGAAAATTTGGAGAACCTTGTCAAACGCGAAATCGACCGCCTGCATATCCCGCCCACCATTCGAGGTCATAGCTATCTGGTGTACATTGTGGAGCAGGCAGCCCTCACTCCCGATCGACTTACAGGCATCACCAAGGACCTGTACCGCGAAACCGCCCGTCAGTTCCACACCAACTGGAACGCCGTCGAGCGCAGCAGCCGCAGCGCAATTGCCCTCTGCTGGGCCAGCGATGCTGGACGGAAACGCCTCTGTACGCTGGCTGGATGCCAGCTGACAGAGCGTCCCTCAACGTCCGCATTTGTCAGAACGGTTGCAATGTATATTGTAAACTGCTTCTCATCCGACGCTTGACGCGGCTCCGCCTGGGCAGGGAGCTCTCTTCCCTGTCCAGGCGCCTATTATACCATACTTCCAGAAGTATATAAATGTGCGCGTTTTACAAAAATATACTTCCAGAATTATACAATATTACCAGTAGTATAGACTATAATCTCCTTATCACTAGAATGAGGAGTACATACAATGGCATATACAACTGCACAAAAGGAGGCAACGGCGCGGTATAACAAGAAACATTATGACCGGATAGATCTCTTTATCCCCAAAGGCAGACGGGCCGAAATTAAAAAAATTGCCCTCTCCTGCGGAAAGAGCGCCAATCGCTTTATTATTGATGCAATTGATAAGGCGATTGCGGAGATGGAGCAGGAGGGAAATGGGCCGTCTGCATAGAGGCGCCAGAGAAGGGGACCGCCCCGGTTAGGCGGGTCCCCTTCTTGATTGTTTATGGTACAATATACCAGTCGTGCCAGATGAGCTGTACTTCCCGCTCATTGATCCGCTCGCCGTCTTCCCTCTGCACACAGGCGGAAATTCCCCAGGCATCCGTAAACGCTTCGTAGGGCGCGGCCAGAACTCCGTCCCGCATGGCCGGCGCCTGCTTCAGTTCCACGGCCCGGTCATTTACCAGCGCGGTCCGGCTCCCCGCCTGGAGGACGACCGCAACGTCCCGGTAAGTACAGACCGCCTGCTCCCCGTCTGCGCGGAATGTCCCGCCCAGCTTCTCTGTCAGCTCCCGGACCGGGATGGAATACCCAGCGCCCTCTTCCAGCGGGTCCAGCCGTGTCACAGTAAAGGGCTCCAGAGCCGGGTCGGGTTCTGCCGGGACAGGCCGGGAGCCGTTCAGCGGGTACTCCATGTCAAAGACAATGACGGCGGAGATCTTGTTAAGATCCTGGATTTCATGAAACTGATACTGCAACTCTGAAATATACCGGGTCCACGCCAAGCTGTGTACGCCGCTGTTTAAAGAAAGCATCTGGGATTGTGTGCGGATGGAGCCGTCCGTCATACGGAAACGGATATTGGGATAGATGTTTACTGAGGTACACGCTGTTTTCATTTGGCAGGTGAAGGGGGAGAGGGTGATTTCCTGGATGGTCAGCGGGGCGGAGGCCGGGTCAGGTTCCGCCTCAAGTTTCAAAACGCCTGTGCCGGAAGCGGCAATTTTTACGGTCACAGAGGAGGCCGGGGTGATGGGGACCTCCACCCGCTTCCCTTTCTCCATATAGCCGCAGCGCACATATACCGTCCCGCCGGATATCGCATGCTCCAGCCCAATATCCACCGCAAACCTGCGGCAGTGTGGAAGCCCGGACTGCAGCTCATGGTACCCCAGGCTCATTGCCCACAGCTCCCCGCCGTCAGAGGCAGTGGCATACGCGCTAAATGTATCCATGGAATTAAAATCATCACTGAAAAGGAACGCCTTCGCCTCATCGCTGACGGCAGTGACGCTGACCACAAGATAGACATTGCTCTCATCTGCCGCTGAGCCCTCCACTGCAAAGACATAATTTTGATCGCGCACCGACCGGACCTCGCTGTCCAAATACGCCAGGCCCAGGGAGGTGTCCCCCTGGAAGTGGGCCGAGAGGGCGTTCCAGTCCACAGCAGCGGCAAATGCAGTACCCATAATGGCCAACGCCGCTGCAGCTGCCAAAATGAAGCAGAATCTTTTTCGCATATCTATTCTCCTTTCCGCAGGTCCGGCGCCCAGCACAGCGTTCACACGGGCCTTCACCCGTCCGCTGTCCAGGCGGGGCGGCGCGCCCGGCCCCTCTACCGCACGCCAGAGCTTATCCAACCGTGTCATTCGCCAGACCTCCTCTCGTCAGGACCTCTTTCAGCTTTCGCCGCGCCCGCAGCAGTCTGCTCTTCGCCGCCGGAACCGACAGCCCCAGGTCCTTAGCAATATCCTTGAGCTTTTCTTCTTCATAGTAGTAGCGGAAAACCAGCTGGCCGTCCGGCGGCGGCAGGTCCTCCACAGCTTGCCGCAAAACGGCGGCAAACATCCGCTGCTCCAAATCCTCCTCCGGCGTGACGCTCCCTGCTTCCGACGCTTCGTCCAGCGGAAGGTGTGCAGGCGGCGCGGCGCGCAGACGGTCAATCGCTTTATTGCGGGCTGCTGCCGCCAGCCAGGATTTGAGCCCCAGCTCCGGACACAGGTTCGCCCGGTGGGACCAGAGCGCAAGGAAAACGTCTGAGATGATCTCCTCTACGTCCTCCGCAGACGCCGTCGGGCCTACGGTATGCCAGACTACCGTGGTCAGATATGGAGTGTAGGCGTCAATCGCCTGGTTCAATGCCAGACGGCTGCCCTGGCTTAGTTTTCGCGCCAGCGTTGCCTCGTTCAAGGTCTCACCTCATCTCTTCAGAAATCGGTTCTGCTAGTATATACGTGGAAAATTGAAAAAGGTTGCGGGTTTTGACATAATTTGAGGGGTGATTCCTTGTGTAAAAAAACTTGTAAAAATTTTTGGTTTGGGTATTGACTTTTTCAAATGAATCTGATATTATAATCCCTGTTGAGTGCAGTTGTAAAAAATGTGCAGAGACTGACACGTGTATAAATGTGGGGGTATAGCTCAGCTGGGAGCGCAAGTCACCAGTAAAACTACCCCAAATTTGGTCAAAAAATTAGCGAAATTTTTACTTGACATTTTCAGAAATTTGTTTTACAATCAGCAAGGTTTGATAGAAAATCAGCGGTTTCATGCCGGGAAAGTTACCGGGGAATTGAATATGGGGGTATAGCTCAGCTGGGAGAGCGCTTGAATGGCATTCAAGAGGTCAGCGGTTCGATCCCGCTTATCTCCACCAAAACAAACC
>JAAWQS010000073.1 GCA_022800665.1 Oscillospiraceae bacterium | reverse complement strand
ACTCTCCAATCATCCGTCTGTCAAGGCGGAAACCCGAAAAAAAGTTCTCTATTGGGTCAAAGAATTGGAGTATGAACCCAATGTGATCGCCCAGAGCCTGGCTGGAAGCAGCACGAATGTAATCGGCCTGCTGGTTCCTGAAATCGCCTATCCCTTTTTCAGCGAGATTATTGAGGCGGTGGAGAACCAGGCGTTCTATGCGGGATACCATACGATAATCTGCAATACGCGCCGCAGTCCGGAGAAGGAGAGAAACATCCTGACGGAGCTGAAGAAACGGAAGGTGGACGGTATTATTGCTGTGCCGGTCTCCGCTGTGCAGACGGCAGCTTACCAGCGGCTCTCTATTCCTGTGGTGATGATTACCAAACGGGCGGAGGGATTCAGCAGCGTATATATCTCGCACTATACCGGCGGCCAACAGATCGCGCGTCATTTTCTGAATGTCGGTTTTCAGAGAATCGGCTATATCGGCCCCATACGCGATTCAACCTCTGCCATCAAATATGCCGGTTTTCAGAACTATCTTGCCGAAAACCGGATTGATTTGACAGATGTGATCGAGTGTCCCGCACCGGCCAATATGAATGCCAGCCTGGTGTATGCCAAGGTCAAAGAATACGCGGCCAGCACGGGTCTGCGCTGCGAGGCTTATCTGGCTAACGACGACATTACGGCCTGTGAAGCGATTGCGGCCTTTCGGGAATTGGGGTATGCTGTCCCGAAGGACATCGCTATTGCCGGTTTTGACAATTCTCTGCTGGCCAAGGAAATCAGTCCGAAATTGACGGCATTGGCGCAGCCGTTGGAGGAGATTGGGAAAAAAGCTGTGGAGGTTCTGCTGGCGCAGATTCACGACGGCGTGCCGCCGCAGATGTACGAGTTGGAATCGCGCGTGATTGTAAGAGAATCTACCATTCATTTTGTGCCTGCCCAGAGCTGAACGCCGGGCAGGCGTTTCTTTTTGCCCATTGATCGGGCCGGATTGATAGCCGCAGCAGAAAAAAGCAGTCCGCCGGGGACGCAGATGCGCCCCGGCGGCTGTCGGCATTCTTATATAGAGAAATCCTCCGCTTTCAGCTTGGAGGTTTCCAGCTTGACCGGTCTGGGCGGCACCCGCTTAAAGGGGTCGTACTTAAAGCGGCTGCAGTGGTACTCCACCGCAACGATTCCCCTTCGTTCGCAGATAACCTCCCGCTCATTGATTACATTTCCCTTCGTACAATAGGCACAGCGCGGTTCCATATCCCTGCGGAACAGCATGGATGCCTCCCCCTTTCTCACACACGTTTTATCCGGATCACACGGTATGCAGCACGACCTTGTCTTCCTCCGCCGTGGCAGTAATCTGGGTAATGGGGTTGTCAAAGCTGTTGATAATCTCGGAGGCCAGCGTGTCCTCCACTTCCTTCTGAATCGTGCGGCGCAGGTTCCGCGCGCCGTAGGTTGCGGAATAGGACTTCTTCACCAGATGCTGCACCAGCGCGTTGTCATACTGGAATGTCAGGCTCTTTTCCTTCAAACTGGCCTGCAGTTCATCCAGCATCAGACGTGCGATGGGCATAAAGTCCTCCTCCGACAGCTTGTTAAAGCACACGATCTCGTCCACCCGGTTGATAAACTCCGGGCGCAGGAACTGCTGCAGGGCCTTCATCGCCCGGTCCTTGCCCAGCTCCGTGGCGCTCTTGTTGAAGCCCACAGTCCCCTCTTTCCGGTCGCTGCCCGCATTGGAGGTCATCACGATTACTGTGTTTTCAAAATTCACCTTCCGTCCGTGGGCGTCTGTAATCTGACCGTCGTCCAGAATTTGCAGCAGCACGTTCAGCACGTCCGGATGGGCCTTCTCAATCTCGTCAAAGAGGATGACGGAATAGGGCTTGCGGCGGATTTTCTCCGTCAGCTGTCCGGCCTCGTCGTAGCCCACGTAGCCCGGAGGGGAACCGATAATCCGGGACACGGAGTGCTTCTCCATAAATTCCGACATATCCAGCCGGATCAAGCTCTCCGGGGCGTTGAACAGGTCCTCCGCCAGCTGCTTGACCAATTCCGTCTTACCCACGCCGGTGCTGCCCACGAAGATAAAGCTCACCGGCTTATGTTTGGGGGAGATGCCCACCCGGTTGCGGCGTATGGCGGCGGAGACGGCGTCAATCGCCGCGTCCTGACCGATGAGCTTTTTCCGCAGACGCTGGTCCAGCTCGCTCAGGCGTTTGAACTCCTCCTCCCTGATCTTGCTGGCGGGAATCTTGGTCCACAGCTCAATGACCCGCGCCAGATTGTCCATCGTCAGCTGCGGCTCGCCCCGCTCAGTCAGCCCATCCAGTTCGGTCTGCAATTGCAGCTCCTTGCTCTTGATCTCCGCCAGGCGGGCGAAATCCGGTTCCTCCACGGCCTCCAGCAGCTCCCGCTCCTTGGCGTAGTCCGCCAGCTCCCGGCTGATCTCCTGGCGGCGGTTGATACCCGCGTCCTTCAGGTTCATATCGGAGCACGCCTCGTCGATGAGGTCGATAGCCTTGTCCGGCAGGAAGCGGTCGGTAATATACCGCTCGCTGAGCAGCACGGCCTGCCGCAGAATTCCCTCCGGAATCTTCACGCCGTGGAAAGTCTCATAGTAGTGGGCGATACCCCGGAGGATTTTCATGGTATCCTCCACATTCGGCTCGTTCACCGTCACCGGCTGGAACCGCCGCTCCAGGGCGGTGTCCTTCTCAATGTGCTTGCGGTACTCGGTGAAGGTAGTAGCGCCGATGACCTGGATTTCCCCTCTTGACAGGGCGGGCTTGAGGATATTAGCGGCGTTCATACTGCCCTCCGCGTCCCCCGCGCCCACGATGTTGTGTACTTCGTCGATGACCAGTATGATATTGCCGCACTTGCGGATTTCCTCGATCAAACCCTTCATGCGGCTCTCAAACTGTCCGCGGAACTGGGTTCCCGCCACCAAAGCGGTCAGATCCAGCAGATAGACCTCCCGGTCCCGCAGCTTAAAGGGGACGTCGCCGTTGGCAATCCGCTGGGCCAGGCCCTCGGCGATGGCGGTCTTGCCCACGCCCGGCTCGCCGATGAGGCAGGGATTATTTTTCTGCCGCCGGTTGAGAATCTGGATGACCCGCTCGATCTCCTGCTCACGGCCCACCAGGCTGTCCAGCTTGCCGCCTCTGGCCCGCTCTGTCAGATTGATGCAGTAGTTGTCCAGATATTTGCGCTTCGGGGTTTTATCCGCCTTCCGCTCTTTGGCCTCATGACTGCGGCCCGCTGCTTCGCCGCCCGGCGAAGAGGCGGACGAGTCGCTGCCGCCGAAGAGCCGGTTCAGGAAGGGGAAGGTGGCGGTTTTTCCGTCCTCGCCGCTGTCCTCCTCGTCCTCGTGGGGGATCAGGCCCTCCATCGGCTCCGCGCCGCCGAAAGCCTGCATCATCTCATCGGAAATGGCGTCCAGATCGTCGTCCGTAATGCCCATACGCCGCATCATATCGTTGACCTGGGGCAGGCCCAGGTCCTTGGCGCACTTCAGGCACAGGCCCTCGTTGATTGTCTCGCCCTTTTCAATTTTTGAGATGAATACCACGGCCACCCGCTTCTTGCATCTCGTACACAGGGTTGGTTGCATAGCTTCTACCTCCATACCGGCGCAGTGAGCCGGTTTACCTTGAATGATTGTCTTCTTTTATACCAAAACGCCGGAAGGATATTATGAACAAATTGAAAATTTTACGCTCCGGAACGATAATTTGCCCCTGGGCCTAGATCCGCATTCCCGGAGGGAGGGCTTCTGTCAGCCTCAGGAGGACAGACCCCTGGGCCATCTCCTCCGTCAACGCCCCGGCCCGGCTGAGAATCCACGCGCACACATACGCCAGCAGCATTCCCTTGCCCACGCCCAGCAGCAGCCCGCCCAGCTGGTTCAGCTGCCGCAGCACGGGCATCCGGAAGGCGGCCTTCAAGGTCCGCACGACAAAGCGCAGCACGGTGTTGAGCACAGCAAAGCAAGCCGCATACAGCAGCGAACGCACCAGGTTGTACACCACGTTGTTGAGCACATTGTCCGTCAGGCGCAGACAGGTGGACAGCAACGCCTCCTGACCGGCTTCCTCCAGAGTATCCGGCAGGGCGGTATCCCGCAGCAATGTCTGGGCGTGCTGCCGGATAAAGCTGTTGGGAATGGACTCCATCACGCCATCCGCCTTTTCACGGGCTGTCCGGGAGGCCTCCGCCGCTACAGCGGCCACCTGCTCCCGCACAGCGTTTTCCGTGGCAGGGCGCAGGACCTCATCTACGATATAGCGGGCGGCCAAATCAGATATCTGGGAGGCCAGAAACAGGGCCAGTACCACGACCACCAGCTCCGAGAACGTACGGAGCAGGCCGCGTTTCCAACCCAAGGCGCCAAACACACCGATCACCGCCAACATCACGACATCTATCATAACAGATTCCGTCACAAAAAGCTATCCCCTTTCTCTGGGAAACTTGGATAATTGCGCACCCGCATTCTACGGCAGATACCGCCAGGCGGACGCGCCGGAAATCATCAGCACCGTACCATCCGCCCGCATCTGAATCTGCCCGGCATACTGGGTATCCTCCAGACGCGCATGTTCCTGCAAATCCCTGGTATAGATCACCAGGGCGTCGTCGTACAGCACCGCCAGATACTCCCCGGCGGCAGAGATATCCAGCACCTCCTCCGTCAGCTCCAGCCGGGCCAGCTCCGCGCCATCAACGTCGAAGGTGGTCAGCGTACAGATATTGCCGGACTGGTAGCGGCCCAGAAGCAGGGCGCAGAATCCGTCTCCATCCAGGGCGTAGTCGTGGAGGTACAGATTTCCATAGGGCCGGTCCAGGAGCATCTGGCCGTCCAGTGTGGCGATGACGAACCGCTTGTCGCACAGGCAGATCATGCGGTTGTTATTGCAGCTGAAGTCCATCACCAGGCCGTCCTGGATGATGCGGCTGCCGGTCAGCTGTGCGCTCTCCAGGTCGTACACCAGCAGCTTGCTGGCGAAGACGCCGTACTGGGACTCCAGGCTCACCGCCACTACGCTGCGGGAGTCCGAGGTAACAATGGCGTCGCTGATGTAGTTGTCATAGGAGTCGAAGTGGAACACCGGCTCGCCGCTGGCGTTGTAAACGGAGACCGCCGCCTTATAGCCGTTTTTCTGTTCCGTCACCGCCAGATAATCGCTGCCGCTGAGCCGGGCGGAGTAGTAGCACAGCCCCCGCTCGGTGGACATCTTCCGCCGGGTCCCCATGGGGTCCAGGAGGTAGAGGCTGTCCCCGCCCACGTCGCACACTGCCGCCTGCCGCTGGCCCACGGACATCTGGGGGTTCTTCATTTTCACCGGTATTTCATACGCCGCGCTGCCGCTGTCCCGAAAGAACTGGATGTTGTTGGGGCTGGCTACCAGCAGGCCGGTCCCCAACTGGCCGTACCGGTTACCGCTGTCGGAGGCGTAGACGTGGAAGTCCTGGGTGGAGCTGCTCTCGCCGTACATCAGCCAGCGGCGCAGGGAGGCGAAGCGAACGCCGTCCTCCATTGCGGTCAGAGACGCCACCGCCAGCGCCGCTGCCGCCACGATCAGCAGCACGCGCAACCGCTGCAGCAGGCTTTTGGACTTGCCCTCCTGGGCCTCCGGCGCGGGTGCGGTATGTTTTCCCTTCTTAGCCATTCAGACGCTCATCCTCATACCAAAGTTTGGTCAGATACAGTCCCCCCGGCGGCACGGTCGGTCCTGCCAGGGTGCGGTTCCCGCTGGCCAGGATCACTGGGATATCCTCCGGCGTCAGCTTTCCCTCTGCGGCATACAGCGCCGTGCCAGTAATGGCCCGTACCATATTATACAGAAAGCCGTTGGCGCATACCTTTAATTCCAGCAGGTCCCCGGACCGGGTGACATAGCAGTATTCAATCGTGCGCACCGTGGTACGGGTCTCCGTACCCACGCTGCGCACGGCCCGGAAATCGTGGGTTCCCTCAAAGGCTCTGGCCGCACGGTCCATAACCGCCTCGTCCAAACGTTTCGGGTAGAAGTACGCCCGGTGGACATAGAAGGGGTTTCGAATCCGGGAGTTAAAAATCCGGTACGTGTACTCTTTCTTCAGACACGAGCCGATGGCGTTGAACGCATCCGCCGCCTCAAACGCCTGACACACCACGATATCCTCCGGCAGACGGCTGTTTACCGCCAGCGGCAGCCGGTCGCAGGGAATGGTGGAGGCGGTGCGGAAATTGGCGATGTACCGCTCGGCATGGACCCCCGCGTCGGTACGGCCGCAGCCGGTCACTTTCACCGGGTGTCCGCACACGGCGGCCAGCCCTTTCTCCAGTGTTTCCGCCACAGTGGCCTGGGTCTTCTGCACCTGCCAGCCGTGGTAGGCCGTGCCGTTGTACATCAGCCGCAGCGCAATATTCCGCATCGCCCCACTCCCCCTTTCGTCTGTTTCATCCGTCTCAAAGTCCCAGCCCCGCCAGCGCCAGCGCCCCGGCCAATACTGCCGCGAACAGCAGCAGCGCCAGATAGTCCCTGGCCTGATAGCGCAGCACATGGAGCTTTGTCCGCCCCACGCCGCCGTGGTAGCAGCGGCACTCCATTGCCACCGCCAGCTCGTCCGCCCGGCGGAAGGCGGAGATAAACAGGGGTACCAGAATCGGCACCAGGGCCTTTGCCCGCTGCAGCAGGTTCCCGCTCTCGAAATCCGCGCCCCTGGCCCTCTGGGCGGACATGATCTTATCCGTCTCCTCAATCAGCAGCGGGATAAACCGCAGGGCAATGGACATCATCATAGCCAGCTCATGGACCGGAACCCTGATTTTTTTCAGCGGCCCCAGCAGCGTCTCCAGACCGTCGGTCAGGGCAATGGGGCTGGTGGTATAGGTCAGCAGGAAGGTCCCCATAATGAGCATCATAATGCGCAGGACCATAAAGAAGGCTGTCACGATGCCCTGCCGGGTTATCTTAAAAATCCAGAAGGATACCAGAATATCCCCTGGGGTGTAGAAGAGATTGAGAACCGCCGTGAAGCAGATCAAAAACAAAACCGGCTTCAGCCCCCGCACCAGGGCCTTGGGCGATACGCCGGACACCTTCACGCTGACCGCCAGCAGCGCCGCCGTCAAAGCATAGGACACAAACCACTTCGCGCAGAACAACGCCGCAATATACAACACCGTCAGCAGCAGCTTGGTCCGCGGGTCCAGCCGGTGCGCCAGGGATTTTCCGGGGAAAAACTGGCCTAACGTAATATCCTTCAGCATCCGCTCCGCCCCCCTTTCAGCTCGCGCAGAGCGCGGCGCAGGTCCGCCACGGTATACACGGCAGGGTCGATCTCCACCCCCTGCCGGACCAGGGCCATGGCCACCTGCGTCACCTGGGGTACGTTCAAGCCCACGTCCAGCAGCTCCTGGGCGCGGCTGAAGACCTGGTGGGGCGTGCCGCTCATCACCACGCCCGCGTTTGCCAGCACGATGATTCGGTCCACATTCTCCGCCACCTCGTCCATGCTGTGGCTGACCATAACCACTGTCGCGCCGCTCTTCTGGTGGTAGCTGCGGATATTGCCCAGCAGGCTCTTCCGTCCCGCCGGGTCCAGGCCCGCCGACGGCTCGTCCAGAATCAGCGCCTCCGGCTCCATGGCGATCACGCCTGCAATCGCCACCCGGCGTTTCTGTCCGCCGGAGAGGTCAAAGGGCGACTTGTCCAGCATCTCCTCCCCCAGCCCCACAAAGGCCAGGGCGGACCGGACCCGGCGGTCCACCTCCTCTGCGTCCAGGCCCATATTTTTCGGGCCGAAGGCAATGTCTTTATAAACCGTCTCCTCAAAGAGCTGGTACTCCGGGTATTGGAACACCAGTCCCACCCGGAACCGGACGTCCCGAATATTTTTAGGGTCCGCCCAGATGTCCTTTCCGCCCAGGGAGACCGTCCCGCCGGTGGGCTGCAGGAGACCGTTGAGATGCTGGATCAGGGTGGATTTTCCGGACCCGGTGTGGCCGATGATGCCGAGAAACTCCCCCTTGTAGATTTCCATGCTCACGCCGTCCACCGCATTGCGGCAGAAGGGCGTATTCAAACCGTAGGTGTGGGTCAGGTTATCCACACGAATGATGGGTTCCATCTATTCCTCTTTCTGCGGTTGACACCGCCGTTCGCTTTCCAGGCTCTTGATGACCGCCCCGGCGCACGCCTCCACAGACAGCGCGTCCAGGGGCACGGCAAAGCCGTCCTCCCGCAGGCCGTGGAGCAGCTCCACTGTGTGGGGGACGTCCAGGCCTATGTTCCGCAGCTCCTCCATGCGGACCAGAATCTCTTGTGGCGGGCCGTCCATGACCACCCGGCCACTGTCCATCACCACCACCCGGTCCGCCATAGCTGCCTCATCCATGTGGTGGGTGATGAGGACGATGGTGATGCCCTTCTCCCGGTTCAGCCGCCGGACCGTATCCAGCGCCTCCCGCCGTCCGCAGGGGTCCAGCATGGCGGTGGACTCGTCCATGACGATGCAGGCCGGTTCCATGGCGATGACCCCGGCGATGGCAACGCGCTGCTTCTGTCCGCCGGAGAGGTGGTGGGGGGCGTGGAGGGAGAACTGGTCCATCCCCACCGCCTGCAGAGCCGCAGCCACCCGCCGCTGGATTTCCTCCGTAGGCACGCCCAGGTTCTCCGGGCCGAAGGCCACATCCTCCTCCACCACATTGGCGACAATCTGGTTGTCCGGGTTCTGGAACACCATCCCCACCCGGCGGCGGATTTCCAGCAGCAGGGCCTCGTCCTTTGTGTCCATGCCGTCCACCCAGACCGTACCCCCGGTGGGAAGCAGAACCGCGTTCATATGCTTGGCCAGGGTGGATTTCCCGGAGCCGTTGTGGCCCAGGACCACGGTAAAGCTGCCCTGCTCAATGGACAGATTCACGCCCTGCAACGCCTGTACCGGGGCTGTGTCCTCCCCGGCGGGATAGGCGAAGACGAGATCTTCTGTTTGAATAATTTTTGTCATGCAATTTCCTCATTTACTCCGAAGGCCGGACATCTCCCCATGTCCAGCGGCCCGTGGCCCCGCAGGGCAGGACGAGTCCGGTCTCCGTCACCGGCAGGCCGATCTCGCCGCTTACCGTATGTCCGCCGTACTTCCTGGAAAAAACCAGCTCCATAATATATGTGAGCACGCTGGGGGCCAGGCCGGTGGTATAGGAATTGACCAGCACAAACAGCGGCTTGTCCGACAGCGCCCCGCTGCACAGCTCCACAAAGGAAAACAAGCTGTCCTCCAGCTTCCACACCTCGCCGGTGGGTCCCCGTCCGTAGCTGGGCGGGTCCATAATAATAGCGTCGTACTTCCGGCCCCGGCGGATTTCCCGCTCCACAAACTTGGCGCAGTCGTCCACAATCCACCGTATGGGGGCGTCCTGCAATCCGGAAGCCCTGGCGTTCTCCTTGGCCCAGGCCACCATCCCCTTTGCCGCGTCCACATGGCACACGCTGGCCCCCGCCGCCGCGCAAGCCACAGATGCGGCCCCGGTGTAGGCAAAGAGGTTGAGGACGTTGATGTGCCGTCCCGCGCCGCGGATCTGGTCCATGGCGAAGTCCCAATTCACCGCCTGCTCCGGAAAGAGGCCGGTGTGTTTGAAATTCATAGGCTTGACCTGAAAGGTCAAATCCCTGTAGCGGACCTGCCACTGTTCCGGCAGCTTCGCCTTCTCCCAGCGTCCGCCGCCGGTATGGGAGCGCAGGTAGCGTCCATCGGGATGCCGCCACCCGGCGGGCAGGCGGGGCGTGGTCCAGATGGCCTGGGGGTCTGGGCGCACAAGCAGCTTGTTCCCCCAACGCTCCAGTTTTTCTCCGCCGCCGCAGTCCAAAAGTTCATAATCCTTCCAGCCGCCGGCAACCCACATAGTCCGGTCCCCCTATCTTTTCAGAAAAATTCATTCTATTATATACCAGTCATTGGCAATCGTCAACAAAAGAAATGTAAATATTTTGGACAATTTTCCGATAAAATCATCTCCGCATTTGGCAGATACCATGGAAAGCCCTCGATTTCAGGGGGGTTCCTTATCTTTTGCGGCAATCTGCCGATAGTATAAATAAGAAGAAGCCCCCGTTTCCATCTGTGTTTATAACGCTTATTTCCAAAATTGGGACAAGAAGAATGAAGAAAGGAGGCGCTGGAATGGATGCGCTGACAATTCGTAGATATAGAGGTTTGACCACGCCTCAGTTCCCGGCGGCGGGCCGGACGGAAAAACCGTCTGCCGCCGCACCGGCGCAGAAAGCAGCAAAATCAACGGGGCTGGCCGTGTCGGAAACGCTGCGGCAGCTCATGGATAAGGTCAGTCAGACGGAGAGCCATATCCGGGAGAGCCACCGGACGCTGCAGTCCGGCGAGACCGTGCTGGACGAGGTGCGCAGCAGTCTGGACCGCATTGCGGAGCTAGCGGAAGAGGCGGCGGGCAGCGGGGAGCCGGACCGGGAGGCTCTGCAAAAAGAGGTGGAGCATTTGCGGGACGAGATTGAGCGGATGATCAGCAGCGCGGAGGCAGGAGGCTCCCGGCTGTTTTTAGACGACGCCGCAGGCATTGAGGACGGTCTGGAGGCATTGCTGGAGGCCGTGAAGAGCGGCGCGTCCGGGGAGCAGGAGGGGGTTCAGACACTTCCCGACTGGCTGGTGAAGGGCCTGGCTTTTGGCGTACACTCTGCGGACGCCATGCTGTCCGCCCTGGGGATGGATAAAAACGCCAGCGTCTCCCAGCTGCTGGCGGCGATTGCGGACCATCCCCTGGATGAGAGCCCTGTCACCGGCTATCTGGCCACCCTGTATCTGGGGACGGTGATTGCCGGGGGTAATCCCTCCGAGGAGATCGACCCCCAGAAGGCGATGGAGGGACTGCGGATGTTGCTGGAGGCGGTGCAGGACGGCGCTTCGCCGGACGAGGCCATCGAGCAGCTGACCAACGGCAGGTTTACCAGCTTTGCGGATTTTGAGAAGCAGTTTACCGGCGGCACAGCCCCCCAGCTGGAAAAGTTTCTCATCAACGCACTGCTGGCCGGCGATGAAACCGCGCTGCCGCCGGGCGGAGCCGGTTTTCCGGAGCCGCCCTCCCTGCTGGCCCTTATGGGCGGTCTCAACGGGATACGGCTGGAGCTGATGACGGCCCTGCTGGACGCGCTGCAGAAGGCCGGGACCTCCCCGGACCCGTCGTCTGCCGCGGCACAGAGCGGGAGCGAGGCCGCCAGTATGGACGCCGCTGCCGCAGGCCCCGCCGCCGCTCCTGCCGCCTCTGTTCCCGCCAACACCGCCGTTTTACAGATGGGTACGGTTCAGGTCATGGGGCGGGACCTGTCCGGCGTATCCTTCGACGCCGCGTCCAACATACTGACGATCAGCGGAACGGCGGACGTGACCATCCGCGGTACAGGCCAGGGGGACCCGGTTATTCAGATCAACGGCTCCGGCACGGTGACGCTGCACTCCGTCAGCACACCCGCCTTGACGGTCAACACCCCTGCGGCCCACGTTCTCAGCACAGGCGAGACGGTATTGCACGAAATCCAGCTCAAGGACGGCGTGTCCCTCACCCTGGACAGCGGCGGACGGGTGGAGATCGGCACGCTCCAGGGCAGTCCCTCCAACGCCCTCCATCTGACCGGCGGCGCGGTGATTCTGCGGGGCAAAGAGGGCGAAGGAAGCGAAGGGGGCAAAACAGCCCTGCCTGTCCCGGTGTTCCTTGACGGCCCTGTCTCCTTTGCGGCCCACGCCGTCTATGTGCGCAGCGACGCTGGGAAGCCTCTGGACCCCCTGGACATAATCTGGAAGACGCTGCTTCCGGGCTGGAACAGCATCACGTCCATGACCGTGGACGGCAGACATGCCAGAATGACGCTGGCAGGCGGCGAGACCCCCGACCCGGCCCGGCTTTGGCTGGCAAAGGGCGACGCCTCCCACGGATACCCGGTCCACACCGTGGTCATCCGGGGCCAGGATCGGGACGGACAGATTAAAACCCGCTATGCCTACCTGCGCTGGGACCAGCGCGCGGGAGCCTTTGCGGAAATTGACATGTACCCAAACCCCTTCACCGTCACCGGCGGCGAGGAGGGACAGGACTGGCGGTATGATGCGGAGAGCCACACCCTCTATATTTTCTCCGCTCAGGTAACTGCCCTCTCCGGCGGACTTGGCGTGGACGCGGAGCAGCTTCCCTTCAGCGGCAAGATCGTCCTGACCGACGGCATTGGGGCCATCCGGCTGTCGCTGGGCGGCGTAACCTGCCGTGTGCCTGTTGGCCGTGCGTTCAGCCTGGGCCGGGAGAACGACGTAACGCTGCTTTTGGAGAGCGGCAGAGACAACCGCTTCAAGAGCGGCAGGGGCTATGCGGGCATCTCCCTGCGGGACGGCGCCTCCCTGTGCATCGACTGCGCCGCCGCCCGCAGCAGCCGCGATCCCGACGGAACCCTCACCGCCTCCGGCGGCGCAGGCGGCGCAGGCATTGGCCGGGACAGCGGCGCAGGCCGGGACCAGGCCAGCCGTATCCTGATTCGGGGCGGCGTCATCACCGCATCCGGAGCCGGAGGCGGCGCGGGCATCGGCGCGGGAAAGCACAGCTCCATGGGACCTGTCACCATTCTCGGCGGCTCCATCACCGCCACCGGCGGTAAAGGCGGCGGCGCAGGCATCGGCGGCGCACTGGGCGCACCGGTGGGAGACATCAGCATCCAAGGCGGCTCGATTACCGCCGTGGCTCTGGACCACGCCGCCGCCATCGGCGCGGGGATGCAGGGCGCAAGCGGCAGCATACTCATCACCGGAAGCGCGAGAATCCTGAAGGCTCTAGGCGGCGACCCCGGCGCGGATATCGGCGGCAGTCTCTTCGGCGGGTGCGGGAGCGTGCGCATAGCCGGGAGTGCGGACATCGGCTGCGCCCGGCTCCGGACGCAGTCCGGCATCCCCCTGCGGATGGGGGAAACCACCGCGACTCTGCCCCAGTTCCGCCTCTCCCCACGGACGCTGCGGCTGGACCGGCTGAACGTTCTGACCCGCGAACACGCCCAGGCCGCTGTAAAGACGATTGACACGGACCGCCGCTGGATTGCGCAGATTCAGTCGGTGTACAGCGCGCTGTATACCCAGCTGGAGCAGAGCCGTCTGCAAAACTCGCGCCAGTACATCAGCATGTCGGGGGGCGGCATGGTGCGGGACCCCGACGCGGCCAGCACCCTCCTGCGGGATATGAGCCGGTCCATCCCCCTCCCAACCTCCCAGGCCCTGTCTACCCACGGCAAGCGGGGTACAGAGGATGTACGGCGGCTGCTGTGGTGACGCGCGGCACGGAATGGGGATTCCCCCTGCTTCTTTGAAAAACGCCCGGTTCCCTCTGCGGGAATCCGGGCGTTTTTGATAGTTTTTCCAACAATAAATTTCTACCTGAGCCGATGGACGTAGGGTGCGGCGGCAGGCCCTGTCTATCCGCATGAAAATACTATGTGACGCTGAAATTGTAAGCAGCCGGAAAGAAGGAAAGACTTTATTGTGGAGGAGATGAAATGGGAACAGCACAGGAACCAATCGTTGTAGCATTTCCTTTAAGGGGTGAATGGCTTGCACCAAACACTCCTGGAACAAAAATTCCCAGTCATGGCACAAACCAATTAGGAACAAGATACGCTTATGACTTTGTGCAAGTAGATTGGAACAGAACAGGCTGGCCAGCATATCGGGCAAGTTTTTTGCGATACCTTTTTTCGGGTATTCCATTAGATCAATATTATTGTTGGGGGCAAGAGGTATATTCACCTTGCAATGGAGTTGTTGTCCAAGCTCAAGATGGATATGCGGAAAATTCTAAAACAAACTTATTTTCAGATACGGTTAATGCCTACAAAAACGCGCATTATTTTGATCTCAAAACAGATGATATACAATCTGTTGCCGGAAACTATATTATCATAGACTGTGGCAACAATGTATATGCCGCCCTCGTTCATCTTCAAATAGGTTCTATTCAAGTTTCTGTTGGTCAAAGTGTAAAGACAGGGGATGTAATAGGTCGTGTCGGTCATTCCGGCAATTCGTATGCACCGCATTTGTATTTTCAGCTTATGGACAGTAGCGACATAACGATTGCCAATGGATTACCTTGTGCCTTTGAGGAATATGAAGTTTATCAAAACAACGAGTGGAATGTCGTACAAAACGGTATTCCGACAAGCACAGACAGGATACGCTTTGAAAAATAGATTGAGGAATAGGCAATCAAGACTACATAGCATAAAACATCCGCCCAACGGGAAATAAAAAAACGTTGTTGCGGCGGCTGATTATCTGCGCGCCAAAACAAAATACAGTAGCCTAACGGCGGTTTTGAAATAACAAATTTCAAGCCGCCGTTTTCTTTTGAA
>JAAWQS010000072.1 GCA_022800665.1 Oscillospiraceae bacterium | reverse complement strand
TTGTTCATCTGTTACATCATAATTTTCATATTTTTCCATACCCTTATCATACTACTCTTTTCCCTTTTGTGCAACTTTTATTTTTCAAACAAGCCCTAGTAAGTCTATATCAGGGCAGGCTATATGAAAGATATGGGATTTATGACGGATCGCAGGTGTATTTGGATGGAATGCGCGAATACTTTAGCGAGGGTTTTCGTGCGTATGTACTAACTCCTGATCTATTGGCAAATAAGGATCGTGCGCTGTTTGAGTACATTCGGAGGTTGGTGGAATGAAGACAAAAGAAGAAATCCTAATGGCTAAGACTGCCAAAGAGGTCTTGGCGTGGATTCAGGCGCATCCAGACCAATTTGACGACAAAGTAGGAGAGTACTTCAATATGCTGGCTCGAAAAGAGATGGAATCAAGAGTCCCAGACTATAATCCCGATATTCACTATGATTTCTTGTGAAACAGGCCCTGCTTATAAAGTTATGGGATTAGCTATGGAACACTATTCAAAAAGCTACCAGGAGGGGGATCGAATATGAAACTGAGCAAGGTGTCTATCACAACGGACGGCGTTCTGTCGCGGCTGCTGGTTGATGGAGTGGATATGTCCCATGCGATGTCTGTCACGTATACGCACAGAGGGGGTGACATTCCCCGATTGACCATTGTGCTGCCGGTTGAAGCCGCCTCTGTAGAAAGTACAGTATGTATCAACAACGAGAAATGCGGCCATACCGCTGGAGACGGCATGACCGCAAGGTCTATCAGCACTCTGCTTGCTGGTAAATAGGGCATCCGATTCCGGTTTGACCACAGGTTACGCAGCCGTGTTCTTTTTCATAAGCGCAGCTAAAAGAAAGCCGCCTGGTTAGAGCAGGGCCGCCAATCTGCTCATAAATATTGAAGCGGACTGTGATGCTGTTTTGCGTATCCTGTTCCGGGCAGTAGCCATTTATGGTTTTGTAGACATCACGCATAATATCACCCCCCTTCCCTAGTGGATTGTATCACAGGCCGAATGTTGTCGCAATAAGTAAAGGGGTGCCACATTGACTGACAAAGTAATCACCGCCATTAAAACAGCCTTGGCGCAGGGCCACCGCGTCCAGCTCAAGCAGTTGAAGGACGGCACGATCAAGGTGCAGATCGTGTTCCAGAAGGAACTAAAAATTACATAGCGTACCCACGGTATAATCGGATATCGGGAAGGGCCAATCGGGGTCAGCTTGCAGGGGAACTTGCAGGCTGGCCCCATTTTATTTTGAGGAAAAAGCATGGTTGGATTGTATTTCAAATTAAAAATAATGAGCCTGATTGTATGGGCTGTGACAGTAGCGGCTGTTATCGTTTTCACAGTCGTTCGGCCCAGGAGGTGAAAGCAATGCTGGCCTACTACGGCACAGAGATATCGGAACACATGACGGACACGCCGGAGGGGTATCTGATCTGCCGGGACGTCCCCATCGCCCGAACGGGGGAAATGACCTACCGGGCGGCGGAGCTGGAGCTGGAGTTCTACACCGTCACACAGGAGGACGGGACGGCGCTGGAGCGGGTCCACCACTCCCGCATTATCCGCTTCACGGGGCGGAAGCTGCCCTATTTCCGCCGGGTCACAGAGCAATACTGGGGGGCGTCGGAGGTGGAAGCTCTGTACCGGGAGGTGGTCAAGTACGACAACACCACCGCCAATATGGCCGCGCTGACGTTTCGGGCCAACGTAGACACCATGAAGGTGAAGAATCTGGAGCAGCTGTTTTCCATCGCCTCCGGCGAGCAGCAGCGGCGGTTCTGGAACACCATGCAGGCCCAGAGCGTGCTGAAGTCCAACTTCGGCACCCAGCTGGTGGACCCGCATCCCCATGACCAAGCTCTTCGGACGCGCCCCGGCGGGGATGAACGCCACCGGGGAGAGCGACCTGCAAAACTACTACGACTACGTAGACACCCTGCGGGAGAGCGTCCTGGCCCCCATCCTGCGCCGCCTGCTGCCGGTGCGCCTGGCCTTTCCTGGCCCCGAACATCAGGGTGAACAGACCGCTGTCCTGGATCACGTGCCGGTTGCTCTGGTCCTCTATGCGGATGACGTGGCTGGCCGGGAGCCTGAAGCCCGCATCCGGCGTTTTATTCACGATGTACTTGAAGCACAAACGCAACAGATTAAAATAAACAGAATTATAATGGCATATAGTGTGGAAGTGATACGCTTTTACGCAATATCCTGGACTTTTACACGTCAAATTTATAGCTTTTGATGGCTTGGCGCACGTCTGGCGCACGGCATAAAAATAGGGCCGGAGGCTCCCACATGCGGGATTCTCCGGCCCTTGCACTGCTTATTCAAGAATCTGCTGTCCTGTAACCGGGTCAATGCCATCAGCTAAGAATACGCTACACAATTTCCTATTACTTTTATTTTCGATATCGACTTGTTTTGTTTCGGAAATAAGTGTGATTTAAGAAAATTTTGAACTTTGACATATTCGTATAAAATGCATTTCTAATCAAATAGAAATTGGCTATTTTATACAAAAACAGAGCTATGCTTCCAGAAATGGGCGCATAGCTCTGTTTCAGCTGCAAAAGCATTTCTGCCGCCGCGTATGCCTCCTTTAGGAGAATACTGCTCTCTCTCAGACGCTGGTCATGTCCTCTACCGGCACATAAGCCATATCATACCCAAACGCCTTGGGACTCAGGACAAAAAGCCCCCGCTCACTACGGAAAATATCTCGTGCCTTCATCGCAATCACCGTAACCTCCATCCCCTCTTCGATCTTGTTGTTGGTATAGGGGAAGCCAGTCTTTGTGTCGATGACCTGGAGCATATCCGGACTGGTAACGAAAACTTCACCGTTTTTCCAGCTCATATGGTTCTCGTTCTTGAACCAGATTTTCAGCTCTGTACCCGTGAACCCGCCCTCTCCGGCAATGGTATGGGTACCCCAGTAATAACCAATCTTATCCCGCCACTCTTTTTTAACGACCTTGCCCCGGCAGACGATTGCCCCGCCTACCGCCTTGGCCACCGCTGCCGCAGGGTCCTGCCCTGCCGCCAGACGGATGGTCCGGCCAGCCTGCAGACACTCCGTGAGCGTTCCGTGGATGACTGTTTCCCTCATCTCCTCCACCGGCATGAAAAAACCTGCCTGGGCGCATTTGCTGTATCCGCCGTCAGCAATCATTTTGCCGATGCGCTCCGCCATACGCCAATTGACACTGCCGGTAATGCAGGCGGTATTTCCCCAGCAGTCGAAGGAGGCTACCGGCAGCAATGCACGTTCTTTGATAAAGGGTGTCGTCTGCTGGATTTCCGGAATCGCACGGCCCGTATAATCGCCGTCCACCACGCATATGCCCATTTCCGCTGCCGCCGCTATACAGGATGCCGTGTTGGCGCCGCCCAGCTCAATGGGAACCAGCGTGGATATTTTCTGACCATGCAGCTTCTCTAACATCCGGACAGCGCCCACCATGGCCTGGGTGTAATCATGGGTATGAGGTCCCAAACCATAGACAGTCTCCCGTTCCTTTTCGGTTTCAGGATCCTCCGGAGCAATGGAACCCATCAGAAACGGACAGCAGGAGTAACCGTCCTCCACCTCCTGGACATCTATCCAGCCGATTTCCCGGCCCTTCTCCAGCTGCTTCATCAGCGCGTCCACCCCCTGCGCATAGTCGCCGCCGCCGCCGGTTCCATAGAAGGTGCAGCCCCGAACAAAATCCTCAACATCCTGTCTGTTTTTTAAGATGACTTTCTTCTCCATGTCTGGCTATTCCTTTCTTTTTACTCTCTTTCAGCCTGATTGGGCCTGTCTCCAACGGCCTATCCGTCCGCCAGATGGCAGCGCACGCAGTGGCCCGGTTCAATTTCCCGCATGACCGGGTCGTCCTGGAAGCACCGGTCCGCAGCATAGCGGCAGCGGGTATTAAAGCTGCATCCCTTGGGAACATTCACCGGACTGGGAATCTCCCCCTGGGACTCCACCTTGTTCTGTTTCGCCGCTTCCTCCTCCTCGCTGACCACCGGAATGGCCGACAGGAGCATTTGGGTATACGGATGCCTGGGCCGGGAGAAGAAAGCCTCTACCGGCGCAACCTCGGCAATCTTGCCCAGATACATAATGGCTACCTTGGTCGCCAGATTCCGCATCAAACTCAGATCATGGGTGATGAAAAGATAGGACAGATTCCGCTCCTTCTGGAATTTCAACAGCATATTGATAATCTTTGCCTGCACGCTCACGTCCAAGGAGGATGTCGGCTCGTCCAGAACAATCATTGATGGGTCTGTGCTCAGCGCACGGGCAATGGCCAGCATCTGCCGTTCACCGCCGCCCAGGGACATGGGATATTTGTACAGATACTCTGCCGGCAGCCCTACCATGTCCAGCAGACGGAGCAGCTGGCCGGTAGGGTCGCTCTTATCCACCATGTTGTGAATCTCCAGGGAGAGGCTCAGAATCTGCTTAATATTCCGCTGGGGGTTCAGGGTGGTGCCGGGGTCTTGGAACACCATCTGCATATCCCGCTTCAGCCACAGCTCCCGCTTAGCGCTGGCCATGCTGATGTCATGGCCCTTGTAGGTCATCTGACCTGCGGTGGCGTGGTACATGCCGATGACATTATAGGCCGTAGTACTCTTGCCGGAACCGGACTCGCCTACCAGTCCCAGCGTCTCGCCCTCGCGGATGTCAAAATCAATGCCGTCAATCGCCTTAACAAAGAGGCCCTTTTTATCGCCCTTTGCAATCGGAAAATACTTTTTCAGCCCTTTGACGTCAAGAATCACTTCTCCCATATCACAGACCTCCTTCGCAGTGAAAACAGGCGGCCTGATGCCCGCTGCCCGCATCGTAAAATTCCGGCTTCTCCTCATGACACCGCTTGACGGCGCGGGGACAGCGCGGAGCAAACCGGCATCCCTTGGGCGGGTCGAGATAGTTGGGAATACGTCCGGGAATCCCCTCCGCCACGCCGCCGCCGGACAGCCGCGGAATGCAGCGCATCAAGGCCTGGGTGTAGGGATGGAGCTGCCGCTTGAACAGTTCCGCTGTGGGTGCGGTTTCTACCATGTTGCCGGCGTACATGACGTAGATTCTGTCGCTGGTCTCCCGCGCCACGCCTAGGGAGTGGGTAATGAGAATCAGGGAGGAATTCTTGCTCTCTACCCGGTCCTTTAATATCTTCAGCACCTGGTCCTGTATGGTCACGTCCAGATTGGTGGTAGGCTCGTCCGCAATGACCACGTCGCGGGGGGTTGCCAAGGACATGGCGATACACACCCGCTGGCGCATACCGCCGCTGAGCTGGAAGGGATAGCTGAGCAGAATCCGCTCCGGGTCCGGCATGGACGTCTCCTTCAGCGCCTTCACCGCCAGCTCCTGCTGCACATCCTTGCGGGTACAGCCCTCCTGCCCGGAGTTGCGGATGGCCTCAAACATCTGCTCCCCAATGGTAAACACGGGATTCAGGGACATGGTGGGGTCCTGAAAGATCATGGACAGGCCGGCGCCGCGCAGCTGCTTGACCTCCCCGTCCTTCATCTTCAGCACATCCTTTCCCCTGAAAAAAATTTCTCCCTTGGGAATCCGGCTGTTGCTGGAGAGAATCCGGAGAATGGATTTGACTGTGGTGGTCTTCCCGCAGCCGGTCTCCCCGACAATGGCCACCTTCTCACCGGCGTCCACGTTGAAATTCACGCCGTTGAGGACCTTGACCATACCTGCGTATGTCTTGTATTCCACAAATAAATTGCGGATATCAACCGCTCTGTTGGTATCGCTCAATGTCATCACTCCTTGCCAGATAGCATATCTTTCACACCGTCGCCCATCAAATTGAAGCCCAGCACAATCAGCATAATTGCCAGGGCCGGAAAAATCGAAATCCACCACTGGGTGGGCAGATATTTCGCGCCGTCGGAAACCATGGTACCCAGAGCCGGCGCAGGGGGCTGCTCGCCAAGACCGACAAAGCTCAGCGTTGCGCCGTTGAGAATAACCCAGCCCATGTCCAGCGTGGCTTTAGTCAGGATGGAACCGGTGCAGTTGGGCAGAATCTCCCGGAAAAGAATGTGGGCCTTGGATGCGCCCAGCAGCTCTGCGGACTTGATATACATCTCGTTGCGCAGAGAGGTCGCCATGCTGTAGGTCAGGCGGGTATACCAGGGCCACCAGGCAAAGCACATTGCCAGCAGCGAGTTGAGCAGCGTGGGCCGCAGCACCGCGCATACGCACAACGCCAGAATGATCGGCGGCAGCGCCAGGAATACGTCCGTGACCCGCATGATCAGTGTGGAGAACCACTTGCCCCTCCAATAGCCCGCAACCAGCCCCAGGATGCTGCCAATAGGCACCGTGGCGGCCAGAACGCCCAGGCCCATGGTAAAGGCGCTGCGGAAGGCGTAGAAAATGCGGCTCATGATGTCGCGGCCCACGGTGTCCGTGCCCATCCAGTAGTCCGCGCAGGGGGCCTTGCTGGCGTTTTCAAAGTCCACTACCGCGCCAATATGGTCCGGGTATGGCGCGATGACCGGCTGAAAGATGGCGAGGATTAAAATGACGATGATTATGCACAGGCCCACCACCGACATCCTGTTCAGCGAGAATTTGTACCACAGCTTTTTGGCCTCGTCCCAATAGTCGCGCTTCGGCGCGCCGGTCCTTGCCGCACTCTGCGGGGACTTGATTGTGTTCTTTTCGTTTTTCAATCTTCACTGCCTCCCATCAAACGAACGCGCGGGTCCAGCCATGCAACGATCAGATCGCTTAAAATGTTCAAGATAATGAAGGTGATGCCCAGCACCATCACTACGCCGGAAATGGCGTTGATGTCCTTGTTCAGCATGGCGCTGAGCCCATAACGGGAGAGCCCAGGGTAATTGAACAGGTTCTCCACCAGAAATGCGTTGCCAAAAATGGAGGAAATATCCATCGCCATCACTGTTATTGTGGGAATCAGAGACGGCTTGAGCAGATATTTCCGCAGAATGCGGTTCTCCGGAACACCGTAGGCCCGCTCCGCCAGGATATAGTCTTTCATGGAATTTTCCACCATGTTGCCGCGGGTCAGCCGGGCTGCCTGGGCCATGCCGCCCAGCATCAGCGCAATGCCCGGCAGAATCAGATGCCGGAACGCATCCCACCAACCGGCGACATTTCCCGCCAGCAGGAAGTCCAGCGTGTACATGCCGGTGATTGCCGCAGGCGCCGCCACCGATTGGTCAATACGCCCCGTGGTGGGCAGTATGGGAATCAGATAGCCGAACAGCAGCATGAACAGCACGCCCCAGACAAAAGCCGGAGATACAATCCCCAGATAGGAGAGGACGCGGATGATGCCGTCCAGCCACTTCCCCGTGTATTTTGCGGACAAGACTCCCAACAGAATGCCTCCGGCCACCATACACAGGGATGAGAGCAGCACAATCTCCAGCGTGGCGGGGAGATATTGCCGGATGTCTGCAACGACGGACCGGCGGGTCAGCAGGGATTCACCCAAATCCAGCTGCACCGCGTCCTTCAGCCACAGCACGTACTGCAGCGGCAGCGGCTTGTCCAGATTCATCCGCTCCCGCAGCGCCTGCACGGTCTCCTCAGATGCGTGGGGACCCAGAGCCTGACGCGCAGGGTCGCCGGGAATCACGCGGGCAATCAGAAATACCAGAATAGAAAGTCCAATTAAAACAAATATATAGACGCCGATTTTTTTCAATAGTTTGAATGCCATCTACTCCATGTCCTCCTCCGTTCAAAGCATACATAGATGATTGCGGCAGGGGGCGGCTGCCATACGGTTATAATGTCCAGCCGCCCCCTGCCCGCCGTTACAGGCAGTTCCTCCCGTTACTGGGTGATCTTGATGTCATGGCACCAAATGGCAAAGCCCATCGGCATGAAGTAATCCGTGCCGTTCTGGGTGGCGTTCAAGGAGTTCCAATCCACATAGCCGGACTGAACCGCTCGTTTTTCCAGCCAGTTGAAGCCCCAGATGGTGGGACAAAGGTCGTAGATATACCACTGAATCTCAGAATATTTAGCAAAGCGTTCCGCATCGTCCACGGTGGCCAGGGCCTCCTCGATCATCTCGTCCAGCTTTTCGTCCTGAAGCCACTCCATCTGCTCCCAGGAGCCGCAGGAGGCGGAGTGATAGCGGGTGCGCAGCATTCCGCCGGCCTCAAAATAGGGGGAATTGAAGTTGACGAAGGAGATCTGCGGCGTTGTCTCCGGACTTTGGGCGTCGGTAATCATGGAGCCGAAGGGCTTTTTTGTGATCTCCAGATTGATGCCCAGCTCAGCCAGGTTGGACTGGAGCAGCAAGGAGATTTTCTCCTGCTCAGGCACCTCGGCACACCAGCTCAGGCTCAGGGTGATGCTCTGCCCCGCATATTGGGACTGGGCCAGCTCCTCCTTGGCCTTCTCCACATCGCGGGTATAGGTGGGGATGGAGTCGTCAAAACCGGGCAGCACAATGGCCACAGGCCCCTGGCTGGGCAGTGCGCCGGGATAAATCTGGGTGCGCAGCACCTCGTAGTCGAAGCAGTAGGCAATGGCCTTTCTCAAATGCACATCGTCGGTAAATTCTGCCTTGGTGTTCAGCATCATATTGAAGGTGTTGCCGCCGCAGACTGCGGACAGGTCCACGCCGTCCATGGCGTCCATGGTATTGTAGTTCTCCAGAGGCTGCAACTCGTCGGTGATCTCCAGCTCCCTGTTGGACATGGCGGTGCGTACAGCCACAGGGTCCGTCATGCCAGAAATCCGGAAATACTGCGGTGCGCCCTCTTCCCAACCCAGGAAGTAATCCTCAAACCGCTCCGCCAGCAGATACTCGTCCAGCTTGAATTCCACAGTCTTGTAGGCCCCGGAACCGGCGTCGTTGGTCAGCAGCCAGGTCTTGCCATAATCACCCTTGTCGCCGTAGGCGCTGTCGCTCAGGTCATAGTGCTCCTCCACCAGAGCCTGCTCTACAATCATGCAGCGGACCAGGGCGTACAGGAAGGGGCCGAAGGGCTTGTTCAGCTTGAAGACCACATGGGTGTCGTCCTCTGCATAGCAGTCCTCAATCAAGTCGGTATACAGATAGGCATAGCCCTCGCCGATTTCCAGCATACGGTTCATGCTGTAGGCTACGTCGCTGGCCTTCATGAGATTGCCGCTGTGGAACTTCACATCATCGCGGATCGTAAAGGTGTAGGTCAGGGCATCATCGGAGATGGTCCACTCAGTGGCCAGGTGGGGCCGCACAGAACCGTCTGTCTGGGGAAATATAAGGGGATCATAGATATTCGCCTGTGCAGTAGAGCAGGAGAAGCTGGAGCCTACTGCGGGATCATAATAGGTGGGCCAGTCCTCGGTGGTGCGCAGCACGGTGGCTCCTGCCTCAATGGCCCCGCTGGTATTTCCGGCGGACGGCGCAGAGGCATTTCCGCCGCTGCCGCCAGAGTTGGCCGGCGTTCCGCCGCAGCCGGTCAGGCTGAGGATCATCAGCACGGCAAGCAGAAAACTCATTCCCTTTTTCATTGTCTTTCCTCCTTATTCTTTACAACATCCTGTAAATCTTTACCCGCAACCGGAAGAAACCAGGTAAAGATTTATTTGCTCATCACTTCCCGTACGGGCACATGGTCGATGTCAAAACCGAAGTATCTGGGCATCAGCAGCTCGGCGTTCTCCTGCTGCGGCTTGCAGGGCAGGGCTACCAGGGCAATTTTCTGTCCTGTGTGGGAGAGCGGGTTGGGTACGGGTTCGCCGGTCTCCAGGTCAATGGCGGCGATGATATCGGGACTGGTGACGTATGGCTCTCCGTTTTTCCAGACCACGTGGTTCTCATTTTTGAACCAGTATTTCAGCTCATCGCCGCCGCAGTCCACGGTAACGGTACCCCAATAGTAGCCGCCCTCGTCGCTGTCCTCCTTGGCGGTGATGACGCCGCGGCCCAGCTCGTAGCCGCCGAACGCATCCAGGAGCTCTTTGACAAAGTCCTTGCCGGCCTCTCTGGCCTCCCGCAGCAGCTTGCCGGCAGCATAACACTCGCTGAGGGTGCCGGGAATAACGGTCTTCCGGGTGGTCTTGCCGTCCAGCGCCATGCCGGCCTGTCCGGCCAGGCCGTAGCCAGCCACGCTGATCAGCTTGCCCAGATGCTCCACGGTGCGGGGATTAATGGCCTTCTTGATGATGCACTCGTTGCCCCACTCGTCAATGGAGGCCACGGGGGTCAGGCAGTGACCGTTATAGTTGTAGGTAATCTGCACGATCTCCGGGATGGCGCGGCCTGTGTAGTCGCCGTCCACAGTGACCATGCCCAGCTTAGCGGCGGCAGCCATGGCGGCGGCGGTATTGGCTCCGGCCAGCTCAATCGGCACCACCACGTCAAACTTCTTCCCCGTGTACTCCTGCAGGGCCAGAATAGCCTTTGCCATGCGGTCGCCCTCCAGGTTCACGCTGGTTTCCGGAGTCATCTCATAGGAGGCCATCTCCTTGACAGTCGCCTCATCATGGGGAGCGATGGAGCCCATCAGGAACGGGCAGACGCTGACAGAGCTGTCCGGAATATCCGCAACGTCCACCCAGCCGATCTCCCGGCCCGCGTCCAGCTCGTCCATCAGGGATTTTCTGCCGTTTGCCGGAAGGCCGCCGCCGCCGGTGGCAAAAAAGGTACAACCGCGGACAAAATCCTCAACCTGCTGCTGTGTGGTTAATTTCATGGTCGCCATAATGCTGTGTCCTCCTTTAATTTCTGTCTGATATGGGTATATAACCGGCATCCATTGGGGGCCGGATTGCCGGAACTAAAAAGCGCCCTTGCCTGCCAGGTCAAAGCGGTACCCCGGACTGCGGTGCAGGGGTTTCAGGACGCTCAGGTCCAAATCGCAGAACTGCAGCTCCTGTCTGTCGTATCCCAGCTGCACCAGCACATTTCCGTCAGGACCGCAGGCGCAGCTTCTGCCGAACAGGTGCAGGCCGCCAAACATGCCCGCGTGGTTGACCGCTACCGTGTATACCTGATTTTCCAACGCCCGCGAAGCCACATTCAGCTCCCAGGCGCGCTCATCCTCAACGCGCCAGGCGGAGGGAAAGAAAAGGATTTCCGCGCCGGCCAGACTCAGCCTGCGGGCCGTCTCCGGAAAGCCGATGTCATAACAGATAAGAATGCCGATGCGTCCAAAGTCCGTATCAAAGGTCCGCAGCTCCTGTCCGTCAGAGAAAAAGTCCCGTTCCGCGCCGAAGGCAAAATTCTTTCTGTGACAGCCGGCCCGCTCCCCCTGCCGGTTATACAGGCAGGCCGTGTTGTAATATGTACTGCCTATCTTTTCGCAAAGACCGGTGATGATATTCAAATTGGCGGTTTGGGCGGCTTTTTTCAGCGTGCGCTCGATTTCGGCGTTCCACGCATCGCTGAGACTGTGGACCTGTTTTCCCAGCAGCTGCAGCTGATAGCCGGTGAAGCACAGCTCTGGAAAAACAATGACGTCCGCATTCCCGGCGGCAGCCTGTTCAACCAGGGAGATGCCGTTTTGGAGGTTCTGCGCCACATCCCCCAACACAGCTTCGAATTGTGCCAGCGCAACACGCACTTTCTTTCCTTTCATGGTTTCCCCCTGTAAAGGCCGCTCCGGTCTCCGTAAAGCTCCTTGAGCCGTCCAAATTCCTCTGCGTCGAAGAACTGGCAGGCACCTGCCGTAAAGTCCTTGGCTGTCTCCACCAGGAACCGTGCCGCCGCTCCCACGTCCATAATCTGGGTGGCTCCGGTAGCGCATCCGGCCACTGCCGTTTCTGTGGTAATGGCTACGCCCACCACCGGCGCGTCCACCCGGCAGGAGGGCTGCATGATGCTATTGAGGTGATAGATGCCATTGCCGTAGGGTGTGATGTCCTGGGTTGTGATGGGCAGCGCCTGAGGCAGCTGTCCCGTTACTCTGGACATGATATCCAGCAGGCTCTCGCTGACACGCAGGATATAGCCTTCCTTTACAGTTGGTGTAATAGCAAATCCCCGGCGGCAGAAAATCCGGTTGCCTTTTGTCGTGTCTACAGAAAGAATCGCATCCACCGGAACTTCCGTTTCCAACCGGCACATCTCCCCGTCCTCCACCGGCGAGCCCATCAGAAGCACCGGCTCGTGGGGAACCACCGGGGCGTTGGGACAGATATGGGTACATACCACCACGTCTCCCTGAAGCCGGTCCCCATGCCCGCGCATCTCTGCCAGCTTCAGCCCGGCAGATAAAGCGCAGAGAGCGCCGTCTCCATCGGAGACAAAGCCTTTGACCGCTGGACGCGCACCCAAACCGCCCAACCGGCCCACAATGCCGATGGTGGGGGCGGTACCTCCCGCAGACCTGCCCCGCTCTCCAGGGATGCAGAAGCGAATGAAATCCGTTTCCCCCTTTTCTCCCCGCACATGCCGTACGCTGACCTCCGCCGCACCGTGCCGCTCCATCAGCTCTGCTACCGCGCCGCCTGTGGCGTCTGCACGGTCGAGAAGCTCAAATAGCTCCATACACTGCTTCAACAAACTGTTCGCCCTCCTTGCGTTGTGCATAATGTAACAAAATGACACTGGATTTTTCCTGTTTTCTATATTATAATCGCATTGCATATGTGCATGTGCATATAATCTGTGGAATTCAATGTTTACATACACTGCCAAAATATAAGGAAGGAGAGATTCGCCTATGTCCCTGACTGTCCAACAAGCGTTGACTCTTCCGCCTTTGACTCTGGGAACCGTTGTGGCTGGAGCGGGCGGGCTTAGCAGGGAAATTAAAAGCGTCACCGTTCAGGAGATCATCAATGAGGACCCGATTTCTGTCAAATTTCTCACGGCGGGCGTTTTTATCGTTTCCAGCCTCTACGCTGTGGCGGAGGATACCGACACACAAGTTTCCCTGATCCGCCGTCTGAATGACTGTCGGGTCAGTGCCCTGGCGCTGTTCAACGTCGGAGCTGTGATGCCACAGATCAGCGGACGGCTGATTGAGGTCTGCAACGAGCTGAATTTCCCCCTGATTAAGATGCCCATTCACGCCTCCTACTACGAGGTTCTTACGGCTATCATAGACAAACTGCTTGCCCACAAGGTCCAAACCCTAGAGGGAATTATCCGTGTTTATGAGGCGTTTAATACCCAGATGATGAACATAGAGGAGGACTACTCCTCCCTTCTGGATATGCTGGGGACCATGATCGGCGCCCGCCTGGCCTTCTTCAACCACAACCAGAAGTGTGTCTACAGCTCATGGGATAAGGAGAACAGCTCGCTGCTGAAAGAAATTTTCTGCCAGAGCCGTAGCCGTTTCTCCAATCTGACGGACAGTCCCAAGACTCCCGTACCGCTGATGGTCGATGGAAAACGGTATCTCGTACAGCCGGTACACAGCAGCAATACATATTACGGCGTACTGATTATCGAAAATCTGGACTACCCGCCCCCTGACCTGATGAACTTTTACATCAAACAAACCTGCCGGGCGCTGTGCATCATTCTTCTCAACAGCGAGCGGCAGGATAAGTACCGAAAACGGCTGCGCTGCGAATATCTCTACGACTTGCTTCTGGGCAATCTGGGGGACCGTATGCAGATTCTCTCCCAGGGCGAGGCGCTGGGATTTCAGATGGCCGGCGTGGACCGGGTACTGGTGGTCTCCCTGAACCAGAGCGAGTCCGGAAACCATCGGAAATCAATCCGCCAGCTGCTGCAAAATCTGGAGGTCCAGATTGAACACGTCTTCCCCAGCAGTATTCCAATTGTTATGGACGAGCCCTCCGAGCTTGTCCTGCTTTCCGCAGGAAAAAAGCCGAAGGATATGGCATATATGGGCAAATGGATCTCCTCACTGCTGCTGCCGGAAAACACGGAGAGCCTGGTGGGTGTCAGCTCCAGCTGCAACGGGCCAGAAAAAATTACCGCCTGCTACCAGGAGGCACAGCAGGCGATCCGTATTTCACGGCAGCTCTTTTACCACTCTCCGCTACCCTATGTTTTCTATGACGACGTCAGAGTCTTTGACCTGCTGCAGAGCAGTATCAAACGCAAAAAAGCCGCGGAGGTTGTGACAGAACTGCTAGGTTCCGTGGAGGAGTACGACAGAATCAACAACAGCCAGCTGGGAGAAACATTTTTCCAGCTGCTGGCTAATAATGTCTCCACATCGCAGGTCGCACACCAGATGTTCCTGCATAAAAATACAGTCCTGCAGCGCAAGGGCAAGATATCCGGTTTTTATGATACGGACCCCTTCGAAGGACCAAATCATTTGCAGTATGAGCTGGCTGTTATCCTGAAAAAACTTTTTGAACTCTGATGCATACGCAAAAAGATGGGGCTGCAAAAAACAGCCCGCAGTGAAGAGAGGCCGGCCGCCGAAAGCGCCCTCAGCCTAGTGGTACGTCCGGCCAGAAAACAAACCATATCCCGGGCGGAATTTCCGCATGGTTTCGTTGCCGTCCTTGACGGGCGTCAGCCCGCCTGCGTCCTCCGCCTTGCCAT
>JAAWQS010000071.1 GCA_022800665.1 Oscillospiraceae bacterium | reverse complement strand
GTCCTCCGTAGTAGGAGATGAGAGAAATAGCTATTGAAAAACGGCGGAAAGACTGTTATAATAGGGGCTGGCGTAGCAAATGCTATTGTGTAGGAGGTCTGATCTCCTGCATAGGGGCATGGGGGACGGCAATCTCCCATGTCCTGCCTTATTATTTGTCTCGTTGCTGTCATCATACCACATTTTCCTCGCATTGACAAGTCTTTTCTTTCCTTGATAGAAAATATTTCTGGCTGAAAGGAGATGCTCTATCATGAAACGAACCAAAGTGAAAATTATCAGTGCGATCATGTTGCTGGTGATGGTCATCAGCACGAGTCCGGGAGCATTTGCCGCTGACGTTTCAACACCGGCTGAAAACGAAATTTTTGTTCAGTTTGACGGCCATGGTCAGTATACGGAAGTGGACAGCGCGGTCAGGACCGATATTGTGCAAGCTTCCAATGTCCAGGAGGTTGGTTGCGTGGTCGCTGCCACAGCAACCGATGACAAAGATTTATATTTGCTTTCCCAAAATGATTATTTGTTGAGAGTTGGAGCGGCCAACGACGAAAACAGAACGTTTCTTCACGTCGAGCGGACGGATATTGATGATTTTTCCGTGGGCGCTCTTGGCAAATTCGGGTTTCCCAGCAAAGTGGCAGGGCGGATTACGAACATTGTTGACAGACAGACCGCCAGGGGAAATCGTTCTTTGGGCTTATCCGTGTTTTTGCCTGCATCGGGCTATTACACAAGATCTGGACAGCAGTTTACAGATTCTTATATCAAGTATTGGAACCTGGAATACTCGTTTTCCAGTTCCCAAAAATCGGGAAATGCATGGAAAACAGCCCGCGCAGCTGCAATCTTTTTGCTCGATTGTGCAGGACTGATAAACAGAACCGCTGCCACGCTTGGCTGCAGTGCATTACAGACTTTGGCAGACGCTCTTGACGTACATCCAACTGCCGCGGGGAACAGATACGGTGTGATCCAAACAGTTGTGACATATGACGCAGCTACCAGGGTTACATATTGGAATAAGGAGAACGGCTTTGGACGTGATCCGTATGTTTCCACATGCAAGACGTGGTTGGATACAGACTTTACACAGCAGACTTGTGATGATTATCCGGGCGGTGCGTACCAAGCGGAAACATATTTGAACGAGGAAATATGCTCGCCGCACTATGATGCGCCATCTGATTGGCTGTATAATGACTATTATGCTGCTGCGGGAACTGTTGAAGGCCCCATCTTCTACACGATTCACAATCAGCGGTTTGTATTGGCTTGAGCATTTGCAGGACATTATCATGATAGCATCATACAAAACAGGAGACACTATGGACGACTATTTCAATATACGCCTGGCGGACGACGACATCCGGGCCATCAGCAGCATCGGCCTGGCGCACTTGGGCGACGCGGTATACGAGCTGCTGGTCCGCGCGTACCTGTGCGCCCACGGCAGGGCCACGGGCAAGGGACTGCACCGGGCGGCGGTAGAACTGGTGCGCGCGCCGTCCCAGGCGGTGCGGGCGGACCGCATTCTGCCGCTGCTGACGGAGGCGGAGCTGGCGGTCTACAAGCGGGGTCGCAACGCCCATGTCAACACCATCCCCCACAACGCCAGCCGGACCGACTATCTGAAGGCCACAGCTTTGGAGTGCCTTCTGGGTCACTTGTACCTGCGCGGGGAGCGGGAGCGGATCAGCCAGCTGTTTGCGGTAATGATGGAGGAGGACGAACATGCCACTTGACGCAATCTGTTTGTCGGGCGTAGTCCGTGAGCTGCGTGAAACGGCGTTGGGACTGCGCATTGAAAAGGTGCAGCAGCCGGCGCGGGATCAGGTGGTTCTCGCGCTGCGCGGGAACCAGAAGCTGCTGCTGTGCGCGGGGGCCAGCCAGGCCCGTATTCATTTCACCCATGTCCAGCGGGAGAATCCCGCCGCGCCGCCCATGTTCTGTATGCTGCTGCGCAAGCACCTACAGGGCGGACGGCTGACGGGTATCGACCAGCCGGGCCTGGAGCGGGTGGTGGCGCTGACGGTAGACATCACGGACGAGCTGGGGGAGCGGGGACAGCGGCGGCTGGTGCTGGAGTGCATGGGCCGGTATTCCAACCTGATTCTGCTGGATGGTCAGGATCGGATCATCGACTGCCTGCGGCGCGTAGATATGGAGATGAGCGAAAAGCGGCAGGTACTGCCGGGCCTGTTCTACCATCTGCCCCCGGCGCAGGAAAAGGCGGACCCGCTGCAAACGGACCGGGAAGCATTCCGCCGCCTGCTGTCCGCCGCGCCGCCGGACCGGGAGGACAGCGCGTTTCTGCTGGACAATTTCTTCGGCCTGTCCCCCCTGGTCTGCCGGGAGATTGCGTTGGCGGGTGCGCTGGAGGACGCCTTTTTCGCCTGGCAGGAGGCAATCACGTCGGAGCGGTTCACCCCCTATATGCTGGTCAAGGACGGCAAGCCGTCGGATTACTCCTATCTGCCCGTCCGGCAGTACGGAAACTGCATGACAGGGGAGGCGTGGGAGAAATTCTCCCCCATGCTGGACGCTTTCTATGAGACCAGGGAGCAGCTGGAGCGGGTCCGGCAGCGGGGACAGAGTCTGCAAAAGGCGGCGTCCAACGCACGGGACCGGGCGGTGCGGAAGCTGGCTCTGCAGGAAAAGGAGTACGCCCAGACCCAGGACCGGGACCGCCTGCGCATTTTTGGGGAGCTCATCACGGCGAATCTCTACCGGATGGAGAAGGGACAGCGGACGCTGACCGCGCAGAATTACTACGAGGCGGACAGTCCGGAGATCGAAATCCCCCTCGACCCCCTGCTGACGCCCCAGCAGAATGCGGCCAGATATTTCAAGCGGTACAACAAGGCGAAAACGGCGGAGAAATACCTCACGGAGCAGATGGCGATGGCCCGGCGGGAGCGGGACTGGCTGGAGAGCGTCCTGGACGAGCTGAGCCGCGCAGAGACGGAGCAGGATTTTGCGGACATCCGCCGGGAGCTGGGGGAGGCAGGATACCTGAAGGCGTCTGCCGGTGGGAAAAAGGAGCCAAAACGCGGCCCCAGCCGTCCGCGGGTATTCCGGTCCAGCGGCGGCCTGCGGATTCTGGTGGGCCGCAGCAACACCCAGAACGACCGTCTGACACGGGAGGCGTTCAAATCCGACTACTGGTTCCACACCCAGCGCATCCACGGTTCCCATGTGATTCTATGTACTGAGGGCGCAGAGCCGGACAGCCGCTCCCTGACCGAAGCGGCCATACTGGCGGCATGGTTTTCCCAGGGGCGGGACAGCGGACAGGTCGCGGTGGATTATACCCAGGTGCGGAATGTCCGGAAGCCCAACGGAGCCAGGCCGGGGATGGTGGTATACGACCCCTACCAGACGGCCTATGTCACCCCGGACGGCGCGCTAGTAAAGGCTCTGGCGGAAAAATAACAGCAAAGGGACGAGGCCGTCAAAAACGGCCCTCGTCCCTATTTCTATAGCAGAAACACGGCCAGCAGGACTGCGGCCAATAATATAGCCCCCGCCGCAATCCAGGTCCACCGTGGAATCCGCCGCCAGAAGGGCGGCTGGCCGGTCTGGCGGGCAGCGTAGCCCTGGGCGATGCGGCAGGCTTCCCCCAGAACCTGCTGGGATGTAACCCCCTCTTTGGTGAACGCCTCATTTTTAACAATGAAGATGGCCTGCTCAAATAATTTCGGGTCAGGGGAATCGACGACAATGACGCGGCGCGAGGTTCCTTTTACCATGTGAACCCCTCCTTTCCATTCTATCCTCTGCCATTGTTTCCCATTCCAGGCGGGATTATACCTCCCGCCTCCCCTGTTTTCCCGCCGGGAGGTACAGACACAGGGCGCTACAGTCGTCGTCCCCGTGGCGCAGACGCCGGGCCTCCTGGAGCACCAGGGACACCAGGCTGTCGGGGTCCTCCCCCTGCCAGCCGGCCAGCAGGTCCTGGAGCCACTGGTCTTCCACGCTGTCGGCCACGCCGTCGCTGATCATCAGCACAAGGGAGTCCTCCTCCAGCGGAAACCGGGACGCCGGCGGCACACCGATCCCGTCGTGGAGCCCCGCCGGCAGCGCGCTGCTGGTCAGACGCCGCACCGAGCCCTGCCGCTTGATATACGTGGGGGCCGCGCCGTACTTGTAGAGGGACGCCTGCCGCTCCGCCAGCTCCACGCACAGCAGGTCAATGGTGGTAAAGCTCCCCTGCTCGTCGCTGCGCAGGTTCAACGCCGCGTTCATCGTCTTCAATGCCGGTTCCGCCTCAATGCCCGCCTTCAGGAACTGCTCCAGCAGCCGCAGGGTAGTCAGGCTCTCCCGCTGGGCCTCCCGTCCGCTGCCCATGCCGTCGCTGAGCAGCAGGTAGAGGCGGCGGCTGCCAACGGTAAAATAGGTCAGGCTGTCGCCGCATACCCGCTGGCCCTCCTTGGGCGCGGAGGCCATTGCCACGTCGTAGGCCAGCTCCGTTCCCGCCGCTGCCGGGGCCTCCGGCACGGCAATGGCCTGGGCCACCAGCTCCCCCAGCTGGGCGTACTGGCCCCGTGTGCGCTGGCGTTCCTGCTCCAGCTGGCGGCGGTACTGCCGCCGCAGCAGCAGGGCGGTGACTTCCGTGTTGATGGCGGCAAGGAGCTGCGGGAAGTGGATGCACCGGCTGCCGAAGTGACTGGAAAAATCCCCCGGCTCCGCCCGGCCCCGCTCCAGCAGGACAGGGGTGGCGTCGTTGAAGGCGTTGAAGGTGGAGACATACTCCCGGTTCCAGCACACATCCCGGATGGAGCACTCCCGGCAGACCACCTCTGCGGCCCGGTCAAAGATCACGGCGGGATTCTCGTCCTTGGGCTGCTGGGGCGGGCCGAAGCTCTCATACAAGGCCCGCAGGGCGTCCGCGCTCATCCGCAGACGCCGCCGCAGGCCGTCCGCCTCCCGCGAGGCCCGCCGCTTGGGGGGCCCGGCCTCCCGCAGCAGCAGGGAGCAGTAGTGGCAGAGCAGGGCGGACAGGGCTGTGCAGGCCCCCAGACGCAGCAGTCCCGGCCCGGTGGGACCAATTTGCAGGAGGTAGACCAGCTCCACCGCCAGGGTGGCGGCGGCAGCGGCGGCGGGCCGGAACAGCGGGTACTGAAACCAGCTTGTCTCCCGAAAGGCGGACACCGCCGTATACACCAACGCCAGGATGCCGCAGCAGCGCAGGGCCGGGCCAAAGTCCAAAAAGGCAAACGCTCCCAGCATCCCGCCGCAGAGCGCGGCGGCGGCATTTTTCCCCGGCTGGCAGGCGGCCAGGAACCCGGCGGTCAGCGGCGCGCGTCCATCCAGGCAGCACCCGGCGGCAAGAAAGCCCGCCACGCCGCAGCCTGCCGCCCGCAGTACCTGGCCGCTGTCAATCTGCTTTAAGGTAATCCCGCCAATTTTCATACCTGTTCCCCCTTCAGAGAGGCTGTCCGGCCAGACCGGAAACCGGCGGCGGACAACGCTTGTCCAATCTCCAATAACATTTCGTGGGGAATATTGTAGCAGTACACGGCGGAAAAGGTTGTCGGGAAATAAACCGGAAAACGCAAAAATAAAACAAGAAACCGGCGCGGCTTAAAACCCGCACCGGCTTCTTTCGCTGTTTGCTTGTAAGCGCACGGCCTTACTCCTCCGCAGCGGACTTGACCTGACGGCCATTGTATGTGCCGCACTCAGGACACATTCTATGGGGCAGACGCATTGCGCCGCACTTCGGACATGCGGACAGATTGGGCGCCTGGAGCTTCCACACGGAACTGCGCCGCTTATCACGTCTTGCCTTTGAAACTTTACCCTTAGGGACTGCCATAGTGACACCTCCTGTATATCTTAATTAAAATGATTGTTACTGGTCAGTATCCTTTTCCAGAAGCTTGGCCAGCGCCGCCAATCGGGGGTCTGTTTCCTTCTTACAGGTACAGCTCCCTTGGTTGAGATTGACGCCGCAGCCGGGACAGATGCCCTTGCAGTCCTCTGAACAAAGGGTCTTTGTATCCATCCCCAGGATGAACGCTGTCCGGGCCAGTTCTCCCACGTCGGCGCAGCCGTCCTCCAGGAGAACGATGTCATCGTTGTCCCCATTTTCCAGGGACTCCGCCAGCAGGTACTCTGCGGAGACGGACTTGACCTGGTCAAAGGGTTTCAGGCACCGGTCGCAGACAGATTGCAAGGTGGATTCCGCCGTAAACTGCAAAAGCAGCATCTCCGCAGTATTCCGCACATCACCAGTTACCACCACCGGATTCTGCACAGGATACAGGCCGCCGAAGTCCACATCGGACAGGTCCAGTTCAAACTGGAACGGCATCCGTTCTCCGGGAGCATTGATGATCTTTCGGACGTTTAGCAGCATAGTACACCTCCAAAGACACGACAAATATTATAGTAGATAAACCCCGGATTGTCAAATACTTTTTTGCAATTTGGGGGAAAATATGCGAATTTATGGGAAGTGTAAAAAAGGGGCGGCGGGAAGCTTGCAATGGATGGGAAAGTGTAGTACACTGTGTCCGGCATATGCGGAGGCATCTGTCAAAAAGGACAAAGGAGCAGAGATATGACGCTGTATGCAGACCTGCACACCCACAGCACAGTTTCCGACGGTCAGTATACCCCTGCCCAACTGGTCCGGCTGGCGAAGGCGGAGGGCATTGCGCTGCTGGCCCTGACGGACCACGACGCCGCGGACGGAGCCGGGGAGGCTCTGGAGGCCGGTAAAGCCGTTGGCCTGCGGGTTCTGCCGGGGGTGGAGCTGGGGGCGCGGGAGTACCGGAACCTGCACATCCTGGGCTATGGCTATTCTTTGGGTCCCTCGCCGCTGGCGGACCTGTGCGGCCAGATGCGGCAGGGCCGTGAGGAGCGGAAATACCGGATCATTGATTTTCTGCGGGAAAAGGGCGTGGACATCTCGCTGGCGGAGGTGGAGGAGCTGGCGGGAGAGGGGAGCATCGGACGGCCCCACTTTGCTCAGGTGATGGTGCGCCGCGGGTATGTGCAGACCAACCGGGAGGCGTTCGACCGCTATCTGGACACGGAGGAGTACCAGCGGATCGAGCGGTTCAAGGCGGACGCCCGCACCTGTGCGGAGGCCATCAAAGCCAGCGGCGGGCGGGTATCCCTGGCCCATCCCTATCAGGTGGGCCTGCCGGACGGCAAGCTGGCAGAGCTGGTCCGGCGGCTGGCGGACTGGGGGCTGGACGCCATCGAGTGCTATTACCCCCGGCACACCCCGGCCCAGACGGCGTTTTACCTGGAGCTGGCCCGGCGGTACGGCCTGCATGTGACCGGCGGCAGCGATTTCCACGGGGAACGGGTCAAGCCGGACATCCCTCTGACCGGGTGGGAGCTGGAGACGGACTGGCTGCTGGGTTGAGGCATGACAAATACGCCCGCGCTGTCTCCGGCCGGCGCGGGAGCCGGTTATTTGTGATATTTTCCGCCCTCTAAAATCTGGAATCCCCGGTAAATCTGCTCCAGCAGCATCACCCGTGCCAGATGGTGGGGGAAGGTCATGGGCGACATGCTCAGCCGGACCTGCGCCTCGCTCTTGACCGACGGGTGCAGGCCATAGGAGCCGCCGATGATAAACACCAACCCCTTCTCCCCCCGCTGCTGCCAGCTGCCCAGCAGCTGCGCCAGCTCCTCGCTGGAGCGGAGCTGCCCCTCAATGCACAGGGCCGCTACACAGGAGGCGGGAGGGATTTTTCCGCGGATGACGCCGGCCTCCCGGAAGAGGGCGCGTTCAATCTCCGCCGGGGCGGGGGCGTCGGGAAGACGCTGCTCCGGCAGTTCAATCAAATCCAATTTGCAGTACCGGCCCAGCCGCTTGACGTACTCCGCCGCGGCCTGGGCATAAAATTTTTCCTTCAGCTTGCCAACGCAGATGACGGTTACTCGCAGCATGGCGTACGCTCCAGGCAATAGGTCCGGCTCATGGTGCCGCAGGGCGCGGCGGACAGAGAACCGTCCCACGCCGCTCCCGCCAGAGCCTGCCCCACGGTATCCAGAGCCAGACGGGGCGTGTTGTTCTCCTGGCTGAGATGGGCCAGCAGTACGTCCCTGGTACCCGCCTGCACGCTGGCGGCGGCAAACCGGGCCGCGTCCCTGTTGTTCAGATGCCCCAGCTCCCCTTGGATACGGGCTTTGATATGGTAGGGATACCGTCCGTTCCAGAGCATGTCCTCGTCGTGGTTGCTCTCCAGAACCAACAGGTCCGCGCCCAGCATCCGCTGGGCGGTTTTCTCCGGTATGTACCCGGTGTCGGTGAGATATCCTACCCGGCCATCGGGCGTGGTTATATGGAAGGCCGCGCTCTCCCCAGCGTCGTGGCTGGTGGGCAGCAGATCCACCGTGACCCCAGGCCAGCGGAGGGTATCCCAGAGTGCGGCAGGACGCAGCAGCGGGTCCAGACCCGCGGTCCGGTAGGACAGCTGGCGGGCGGTACCGGGGGTGCAGATAATGGGGGTCGCGTATTTTTTCGTATAAACAGCCAGACCCTTGATATGGTCGCTGTGCTCATGGGTGATAAGCACGGCGGTCAGGTCCTCCGGCTTCAGGGACAGGGAGGCCAGAGTCTGGCAGACGCGGCGGCAGGAGATGCCCATATCAATCAGCAGACGGGTCTCCCCACAGGCGAGCAGGGCCGCATTCCCCGTGGAGCCGCTGGCAAAGGTGCAGAATGTGGTCATGGAGAACCTCGACTCGGAAAAGGTAAAACAGACGGTGTCCGCTCAGGAGGCATTGCTCACGGCAATCTCCTCTTCCGGACACTCAACGGCGCGGATACTGCCGCCAATGCCCCGGATTTTGCCGATGACATCCTCATATCCCCGCTCAATGTACTGAACGTTGGTAATCTCACTGATGCCCTGTGCGGCCAGCGCGGTAATCAGCATAGCCGCCCCCGCCCGCAGGTCGCAGGCCTCCAGCTGCGCGCCGCTCAGACGCTCCACGCCCTCAATGATGGCCAGATTGCCGTTGACCTGGATCTGTGCGCCCATACGCTTGAATTCGTCCGTATACCGGAAGCGGCTGTTCCACACGCTGTCCGTAATCACGCTGGTCCCCTGGGCCAGACAGAGCGCCGCCGCAATCTGGGGCTGCATGTCCGTGGGGAAGCCGGGATAGGGCATGGTCTTGATGTTGGTGCGGACCAGGGGTCCGATGCGGCTGACGGAGAGGCTGTCGTCCACCTCTTCGATCTCCACGCCCATCTCGGCCAGCTTTGCGCTGATGCAGTCCATGTGCTTGGGGATGATATTGCAGAGCTTGATTGACCCGCCGCACGCCGCGACAGCGGCCATGTAAGTGCCCGCTTCAATCTGATCCGGTATGATGGAATACGTGCCGCCGGAGAGCCTGTCCACCCCCCGGACCTTGATGACATCCGTGCCGGCGCCCATGATATTTGCGCCCATGGAGTTCAAAAAGTTTGCCACATCCACGATATGCGGCTCTTTTGCAGCATTTTCAATCACGGTCATGCCGTCCGCCAGAGCGGCGGCCAGCATGATGTTGATGGTGGCGCCCACAGAGACCTTGTCCAAAAAGATGTTGGCGCCCTTAACCCGTCCGCCGGCGGCCTCCGCCATAACGAAGCCGCTCTGGGTATCCACCTGCACCCCCAGGGCGCAGAAGCCCTTCAGGTGCTGGTCAATGGGGCGCGTGCCGCCGAAGTCACACCCGCCGGGCAGGGCTACGTCCGCCGCACCGAAGCGGCCCAGCAGTGCGCCCAGCATGTAGTAGGAGGCCCGGCAGCGGCGGGCGCTCTCGTAGGGAATCCGCCCGTTGCGGAGGCGGGAGCAGTCAATTTCCACGGTGTGGGGGTTGAGAAAGCGCACTCTTGCGCCTAAATCCTGTAAAATACCCAGCAGGAGGGTCACATCGCTGATCTGAGGAATATTTTCAATGCGGCAGGGGCCGCTGACCATTAAAGCTGCGGGGATAATAGCAACCGCGGCATTCTTCGCGCCGCTGATATGGATTTCTCCAAACAAGGGACGACCGCCCTCGACAATATACTTGGTCAAAGAATTGCACCTCTTTGTTCATATATAAGCCTGGTAAGTACAGTTTACCCAGGCAGGAATACTTCATACCGAAAAGCTTCGGTAATCCGTAGGCATAATCACAGATATTAAATAGTATAGCAGGTTTTTCCACAATTGCAATGGGCAATCTATGGATTTATTCATAAATTTTTAATAATTTCCGGCGGCGATTTTTGAGATATCTGCACAGGGGGGCCGTCCCCTGCAAGACGCACAAAAACCAGCTCTGCACATGCGATTTTCCAGCCTGCCGGAAAATTGCGGCACAAAAAGGCCGGGGAGGCATTTCCTCCCCGGCCTGCCGGCGTCTGCCGGACGCCTGCACGCTGGTTTTAGAGTTCCGTATAGAGCAGCATCAAACTGAGGGCGATCCCCAATCCTGCCGGAAGGCTGGCGCAGTCGATCCACTCCTCCCTGGTGTGGGCCAGGCCGCCCCGCACGGCGCCGATAGTATTGGCGGGAATGCCCAGGGACAGGGGGATATTGCTGTCTGTGGAGCCGGGCGAGGTGTCAATCTCCCCGTCGCAGAAGCTGCCGATCACTTCCAGGCTCTGCCGGGTCAACGCCTCCAGAGCCGCCGGGTCAACCGGCCCGTTGCCAGGACGCACCCCCAGCAGCTCCACCGTCAGCTCGCCGCCCATGTCCCGGAAGCCGTCCACCGCCTGCCGGAACCGCTCCTCCATGATCTCCAGGCACGCCTGGGAGGCGGAGCGGTACTCATAGAGAATACTGCATGTCTGGGCGATGGAGTTCACCGTGGTGCCGCCCTCGATGCGGCCCACGTTGCGGGTGGTCTTTGCCTCCATGGGGAGGGGAATGTCGTAGAGACTGCCCACCAGACGGCAGAGAATCTCAATGGCGCTGGGATTTCCGGCTGCGCCGTAGGAGTGTCCGCCCGCCGTATGGCAGGTGATCCGGTACCGGTGGGACCCTACGGCGGTATAGCAGCAGCCGGGCATTTTGCCGTCAAAGGAGTAAAACGCCTTGATCCGGGAGCCGTAGGTGCGGAACAGTTCCTTCGTCCCCTTGAGATTGCCCAGCCCCTCCTCGCAGGCATTGCAGACAAGGAGTATGCCGCAGCTGGTGCGGGGCTTGTTTTGCAGGAGGTACTTCCCCGCCATCAGCAGATTGACCAGATTGGCGGTGTCGTCTCCAATGCCGGGGGCATACATTCTGCCGTCCTCCTCCCGCAGCGGAAGGGGGTCTGTGTCCGGGAACACAATGTCCGTATGGGCCGCAAAGACAACCAGATCCCGGTCCTCCTGACAGTCAATCCGGCAGACCACATTCTTGGCCGCGTCAATGACGACATCCTCCGCGCCCTGCTCCAGCAGCCAGTCCCGGCAGAATGCGGCGCGGCGGTCCTCCTGATGGCTGGGGGCAGGAATCCTGCCCAGGGTCCGCAGCAGCTCCAGGACCTCGGCCCGGACCTGCTCCCCATAGGCCGCAGCTACAGCCTTGATCTGTTGATGCATAGAAGTCCTCCTTTCTTTCATAGGCGTTTGATAAAAACAGGTACAGAATTTACTTACCGGCCATAGATCCTGACGTACTCCCGCAGTTTCTTTGCCAGGGAGGGGGTGGCTTCGCCGGGGAGAAGCCGCCACTGCCAGTTGCCGTCCGCTTTGCCGGGGGTGTTCATGCGCCCCTCCGCGCCCAGGCCCAGGCAGTCCTGCATCTGGACCACAAAGGTGTCCGCTGTGCTGGACATGCCGCCCCGGATCATGCCCCAGTTGAATCCCTCCGCATCGTTCAGGCCCAGGTATTTCCGCGCCATAGAGATGTCGGAGCGGTCCGCCTGCTCCCGCCACTGCATGACGGTCTCGTTGTCGTGGGTACCCACATAGCATACGCAGTTGCGCTCATACGTGTGGGGGAGATAGTTGCTGGGTTCCCGCGCGTCAAAGGCAAACTCCAGCACCTTCATACCCGGCAGCTTGGAGTCCGCCAGGAGCTTGTGGACCTCCGGCGTGAGAAAACCGAGGTCCTCCGCAATAATCTTCAGATCGGGGAACCAGCCCGTCAGCGTCCCCACCAGCTTCATGCCGGGGCCCTTCCGCCAGCAGCCCCCTTTGGCTGTTTTGGCTCCGTAGGGAACCGCCCAGTAGCTCTCCAGCCCCCGGAAATGGTCGATACGGATGATGTCAAAAAGACGCCCCGCGCCCTCAATCCGCCGGATCCACCAGCCAAAGCCGTCCTTCTCCATGCGGGCATAGTTGTACAGCGGGTTCCCCCAAAGCTGGCCGTCGGCGCTGAAGTAGTCCGGCGGTACGCCGGAGACCTCCGTGGGGAGATGCCCCTCCCCTAACTGGAAAAATTCCGGTTCCGCCCACACGTCGGCAGAGTCCATGGCCACATAGATGGGCAGGTCCCCAATGATCTGAATGCCCAGACTGTGTATGTACTCCCGCAGGGCAGTCCACTGCTTGAAAAACAGGAATTGCAGATAGGTGAAGAAATCTACATCCTCCCGCAGCAGTTCCCCATATTTTTTGACCGCCTGGGGTTTGCGCAGCCGGATGTCCTGGTCCGGCCAGTCCAGCCAGCCGGTCATGCCAAAGTGTTTTTTGACCGCCATGAACAGAGCGTAATTCGGCAGCCAGGGGTTCTTTTCCTGGAATGCCTCCAACGCCTCGCGGTCCCGGTCAAAGCCCCGGCGGAATGACTCCCGGAGAACCAGAAAGCGGGAGTCGTAGATTTTCCCGTAGTCCACATAGCGGGGCTCCGTTCCCCAGTTGACCGCCTCCAGGACAGTCTGGTCCAGCAGGCCGTCCTGCACCAGCAGGTCCAGGTCGATGAAGTAAGGATTTCCGGCAAAGGTGGAAAAGCTTTGGTACGGACTGTCGCCATAGCTGGTGGGGCCAAGTGGGAGAAGCTGCCAGTACTTCTGCCCCGCGGCGTGGAGGAAGTCCGCAAAGTCGTAGGCCGCCCGGCCTAATGTGCCGATGCCGTAGGGCGACGGCAGGGAGGAAATATGCATCAGTATCCCGCTGCAGCGGTCCATTCAAATCAACTCTTTCTTCAATTGGTTTTGAGGGGCTCCCCTCTTTCTGACTATCATACCATTTGCCTTGCTGCATGTAAAGAGTAATTTGTGGCGGCAGAAGAGCTTTTCTGCCCTTTTCCTGCGCTGTTCCCCCCTCCAACGTAATGCGAAATATGGCGTGCTGACACGGGATGCTTCCGCTCAAAAAAATTTTTTCGAATTTCGAAAAAAAGGGGTTGCAAATTTTTGTAAAGTGTGCTATCCTATGCAAGTCGGTAAGTGAATAGCATTTCCGGGTGTGGCGAAGTTTGGTATCGCGCTTGAATGGGGTTCAAGAGGCCGCTGGTTCGAATCCAGTCACTCGGACCACCCGAAACCCCTGTAACCGCAATGGTTACAGGGGTTTTTTCTGCTTGTTGGAAGATGTTTTCCCTTATCCAGCAGCAACGCCCCGGATAAAGTTCTCCATCCGCTGTGCGCTTTCCCGCTTCATCTGATCGGTGACATGACCGTAGACATCCAGGGTAAAGGACGCTGCGTGGTGTCCAAGATTCCCCTGCACCGTCTTGATGTCGTCCCCGGCCCGAATCGCGGCCACGGCAAAGCTGTGTCTGAGGCTGTGCAGTGGGATGTGTTCCAGATTTGCGTCCTTCAGAATTTTCTCGTGGAGCTTCGCTATGGAGTCCCGGTGGTACATTTCTCCTGTAGCAGGCGATGGGAACATGTACTGGTTATCGGGATGTTTGCTATGCTCTTGGATTAGGAGGTCTACCGCTTCCTGTGGGATGGAGACCCTGCGGACAGAAGTCTCAGTCTTGGGACGGGAGAGGGTTAATTCGCCACTGGGGTTTCGGACATACTGCTTGCCAATGAAGATGGTTTTGTTCTTAGTGTCCAGGTCATCCCAAAAGAGAGCCGCCCAAAGGGATGTTGTCAGTTGGGTACCGACGGCGACGAACGCAGGAACAGACTTTTACCTTGTGGCCACCGTCGGATTTTTGTGGCCGCCGTCGGATTTGGGAAAGCCGGTTCTGCATCTCCCGGACGGCCTCGTCCGTGGGGACGGGAATCATGTCAATGGACAGCATCATGGTGCGGTTCAGGGCCGCCAGCTCGGAGATCATGCTGTCCTTGATATATCCGAGAAGCGGATGGTCTTGGAGAGCTTGCTCCCGAACTGGAAAATCCCATCTGGCCAGAGGCGGCGGATGGGGATGGCGTCCTGCACGGACTTGGGAAGGACAAAGCCCTCTCGGCCGCACAGGGCGAAGGGGAACGCTGCCAGGACGCAGATCCAGCCGATCTCCCCGCTGTCCACCACGTTGCGCAGGCCGAAGTACAACCCCACCGCCACCAGGACGGCCAGCAGGGCAAACAGGAACTGCCGCGAGACAGCCCGAAGAACAGTCTTTCCTGGTAGTTCCGGACTTCTTTGTTGATGCGCACTTCTATGGGTATCACCACTTTTGCTTCAGCAGTGACGAATAAAAAAGAGAAAAAGAAAAACCTCCCAATCGGAGGCAAAAAGCGATAAAATAGAGCTACCAAACAAACTATTTTTTCGCAAGC
>JAAWQS010000070.1 GCA_022800665.1 Oscillospiraceae bacterium | reverse complement strand
AAAAACGGGTCTTCAACAGCCAGCTCTAAGAAGGTCTTGTCTACGATTCTGATTTTGTGAATCAAAGACAGGATGGCTTCCCCCAAAGATTTATCGTTTGTATACATCCAATCGGGAAAAAGTGATACATATGTCTGGAAGTACTCCATGATTCCATTTTGTACTTCCTGAATACAATTCAATTGATTTTCTTTTCTGGTTTCTTTGGCATAGCAGGGCGCCCCCTTCTCACTAAACTCCAAAACCGTCGGCTCCGGTGAAGTCAATATTGTTTCTAAGATATAATAGTTCTGAAAAATATTGCTGTGCTCCCGCTCGTCTTCTGAATAAAACGGAACAATATGGAGTCCCTTGTCCTCCATATATTTCTGATCTAATTGCAGGAAATAGAAACCTGTGATTGGATTTGGGACCAGCCGGTCAACATACAGCTGAACCGTCCCACGCGCTACAAAGTCAAAAAAGGCAATGTTGCCGTCCTGGACTTCTAACTGCTGGATATACGCTTGATAATTTTCTCTGGAAATGCGGGCTTTCTCCAAAATTGCGTCTGTATATGCCGCCAAATTGCCGCTTACAGGCTCCGTATCCGGCAGGTGAAGCCCAAAGCGTTCCGCCAGCTGTTCCCGCAGCGTGCCGCTGAAGCGCATCTCCTCTACATACCGGATGTCCTCCTCGTTTTCCATCCCGGCACGAATTGCGGCAGTCCGGGAGGTTAAAAAGTAGATAGAATTCGCGGGACCTTCCAAACGGTCATACAGTTTTTTGATGAGATAGCCGTCTCTCGCAGAGAACCATATATTTTCAATATGGCTGCTCTGTATGTGACGGTGCAGCCAGAAGACGAAATCGCATAACAGCGGTGCAAATAGCAAAAAGCCAATATCACCGGCCTGTTTTATGCACATCTCCGCCTTTTCTGATTCAAACTGAAAAGGACTGTTCAATAGTCTGGCAGCAAGCATACCAGTCCTGACTCTGCTGGACAGACTGCCAATCTGATCCCACAGTCCCAAGTACCCAACCTGCTCCAGCAAGTCCAAGCCGCTGTATATGCGGCAGGCGGCAATGCCGTGTTTTTCCGCGGATTCCACATCGGCCACGACAGAATCGCCAATATGGATGCAGCTCTTTCCTTGCAGCCGGTCCTTTAACCGCTCAAACAGCTGCTGCGTTTTGCTGGTTTGACAGCCGCACGATGACAAAATATCTGTATAACATGTGAAGCCGCACTTTTCCAACAGTTGTGCCAGCTGATTTTTCGTGTAGAATGTATCGGAAACAATATAAACCGGCTTGCCCTGTCTGTATATTCCTCGAAGAAATTCGCACAGTTCCTCCCGCGGCACAATCAAATTCCTATCAACGGACCACTCCAGTCTCGCCAGCGTCTCCGCGTCCGCGCTGGAAACGGAATACTGCTCCAGCATGTAGGCGTATATCTCTTGCAGCGTTGGATTTCCACTCCTGCTTAAATACTTCTCACTGCCCAGACGTTTTTGCGCAAAATCTTCTATTTCTATCCCCTTTTTCCGCAAATAGCAGTCCGTCAATTCAAACGTGTCTGTTGGGAACAGCGTTTGGCGCATGACCAGCGTGTCAAATAAATCAACGCTTACCGCTTCATATCGCGTAATCAATTGTGACAGCTGTGCCTTTGTAATGCCAGTTCCAGCGGTGAAATGATAGGATGCTGTTTTCTTGGCGAGTAAGTTATTTCCCTGGCAGTCCAGAACATCTATGCGATTTTCCCGGCAGATTTTTTCAATCCGCTTTGCAATTACCTTGCAGGAGTCGGGCCGGGCTGCGACCAAAACCAGTTTCACACCGGATGCTGCCGCATATTCCATAGAAATAATCGGTTTGCCATATAATTCTCCACTGGTTCGATATCCGTCCAGCAAGCCAATCATTTCACATTCCCATGCCCAATTCGACAAAATGTTTTCCGTCTGTACACTCAGACCGTATATGGCAATCTTCTGTCCCTGATATGGTTGTAATATCTGGCTGAAAGTCGCCATAAACACGGTCTCCTTTATTTTCAAAATTCTAAAACGATCTTGCAGAAAGGCTCCGTCTGATCCTTCATAATGGCAAGGCCATTGTCCAGCTCATCCCACGGAAGGATATGGGAAACAACCCTTTCCACACAAAGTTCTGCCGCATTTTGTACCGCTTCCTGCCAATCGCTCTCTGGCCCTCCATAGGAGGAATTCCAAGTCCCGGTCAATGTCAGCTGCTTGCGCAGGATGCTCCAATACACATTTTGAGGCAGCGTCCTGTCCCCATCTGGATTGCCCATCAGTACAACTCTGCCGCCTGGAGCTGCCAATGTCAGGCACTCCTCCAGGGCTTGGGCAGAGCCAACCGCTTCAATCACGCAGTCATGTGTATCCTGCGTGCTGACCGAATACTCCATGCCGCACTTCTGGACTAACTCCCGTTTTGCTTCACTTCGTCCCTTAATGACCACTTGTCCCGCTCCCCGCATTTTGGCCCATTGCCCGGCCAGCAGACCAATCGCACCGGTTCCGACGATACAAACCGTCTGTCCAGACTGAATCCCAGCCCGTTTCACCGCATGGAGGGCCACCGCAGTTGGCTCCAGCAACGCCCCTTGAATGTTGCTCACTGTATCTGGCAGCTCCAACAGATTCCATACCGGTACTGCCACATACTCCGCAAAACCACCGTCACGCCGGGAACCGATATAGTCATAGTTCGAACAGGTTTCATACTGCCCTTTTTGACAGGAATCGCACTTTTTACAGGGAATCAGCGGGAATACACCCACCCGTCTCCCTACCCAGTCACTATCACTTTCCTCTGCCACAGCTTCTACCTGACCGCAGAATTCATGGCCGGGAATGGTGGGGAAATGGTAGGTACCTTTCTGGAAAATTCTAGGAATATCAGAACTGCAAATCCCCGCTGCCAGGACTTTGACCAATGCCCAACCGGGCTGAAGTTCCGGCTTTGGACACTCCTCATACCGCAGGTCGCCTATTCCATGCAGCACATATGCTTTCACGATATTCCCTCCCTTTCCCGCAGCAGAATTTCGCATATTTTCAAATCCAGCGGATAGGTAATTTTGATGTTTTCCCGCTCTCCGGGAACCATTCTTACCTTCCAGCCCCGGCTATAGGGGAGCTGACAACTCCCGCTCATTGCGCTCAATTCCGCAGCGGGCGTATCCCGGTACAGCTCCCAGTAGGGCCAGTACCGGAACGCCTCCGGCGCCTGTCCGCCATAAAGCAAGGAACGCTCCAGCAAGCCGTCTACCCATTGCCCGTCATGACTGGTGTAGGTGGTGTCTGTCACTGGCAGCGCCGGCATAACACAGGGGGCATCTTTCAGTTCCGCAACAAGCCGGGTCAACAGTTCTACACTGGCCAGAGGCCGCACCGCATCCTGAATAATCACGCCGGACATCTTGTCTTTCTCCATAAACGGTTCTGCCGCAAGCAGTCCGCTCCGGATCGACAACTGCCGGTCCGCGCCAGCAGGCACAATTGCCAGCAGCTTGGTCAAAGCAAACTCTTTTTTCCACTGTAGAATTTGCTCCTCCCATGCGGGACTGGCTGTCACCACCACGCCATCCACCGCACTGCATCGCTGCATCTGCTCCAGCGTATGTACGATGACCGGTTTCCCAGCGGCCTCCTGGTACTGCTTGGGGATATCCGCGCCCATTCGTGTCCCGGTTCCGCCGGAGAGTACCGCCGCAATGTTCATCAAAATCTCAACTCCCGAATATTTTGCAGCGTCTCCCCATATGACCGCTCTTTTCCAAACAAAAGCGTCGTACCAAGCACGAAGCCCTTTACGCCTTTCGGCGCATACTCCTGAATTTTGTCCGCACTGCACGCGCCGTCCCAGTACAACTCAAACTCCATATCCTCTTTCATCGCCAGCAGTTTGGTAATCTTCTTCCCCACATAGGGCAAAAACATCTGACCCGCATTGCCCGGATTCACGCTCATTACCAGCACCTTGTCTACAATCCGCAGCATCTCAAAGACTGTCTCCACCGAGGTGCCTGGATTGATTGCAATACCCGGCACCATTCCCGCGTTGATAATCGCCTGGAGCGTGGTGGACGGATGGTACTCCGCCTCCGGATGAATATACACCGTGTCCCCTGGCCGCAGATTCTGTAAAAACAGGCCAATCCGGTTGTTGGGATGCTCGATCATCAGATGCACGTCCAGCGGCTTGGAGGTCGCAGATGCAATGTACCGCATATCGTTCAGCGACATTGCAAAATTCGCTACATACCGCCCGTCCATGATGTCTATATGGAAGGAATCAATGCCCCCCTCGTCCAACTCCCGGACCTCTTGCTCCAGGTTCCCATAATTGGCGCACATCATTGACGCCATCAGTTCAAATTGCATAATGAATCCTCTTTACGTCAGCCAATCTATATCCAACTCCAACGCCGCCAGCGGATGGTCCGGCTTATTCTTCTCGCCGTGGAAATCGCTTCCGCCGGTCACATGCAGACCGTATTTTTCCGTCAGATGCAGATATTCTTGCTGCTGCTCTGGAGTATGTTTCGGGTAAAAGCACTCAATAGCGTCAAGGCCGTACCCAACCAGCCGCTTGACCAATTCCTCCATGCTCTCACCACCCAGCGCAATCTGATACGGGTGGGCCAGCGAAACCTTACCCCCTGCGGCTTTAATCGTCTTCACGCACTTCTCCGCACTGGGCTTGGAACCTCTCTCCATTTTCTGGAATTCAGGCGTGTCCAGATACCGGTCAAACGCCTCTTTTCGTGTAGCGACATAGCCGTGACGCAGCATGACCTTTGCAAAGTGCGGACGGCCTACCGATCCGCCTGCTGCTTCCTCATCAACCTCATCCAAAGAGATTTCCAATCCCTTTGTCCGTAAAAAATCCCGGATGCGGTACTTGCGGTCATTTCGACCGCCCCGCAGACTCTCCAGCCACCCCTGCACTGCCGAAATAGAGAAATTATAACCTAAAATATGCAGATTCAAATAATCGTCCGCGCTCAGCTCCACGCCCTGGATGATTTGCAATCCAACAGCTCTGCCTTCCTCAACGGCTTCGTCTGTTCCGTTTACTGAATCATGATCCGTTAATGCCAATATCTCCAGGCCGCGCTCTTTTGCCAGACGGACCAATTCCGCCGGTGCGTATTGCCCATCTGAAGCGGCGCTATGGGTGTGTAAATCCGCTCTCATGACGCCTCGCTTCTGGCATCCGATGCCATACCAAAAATCTCTGCCAAACGATTCACGATGGATTCCGGCGTCTCATGACCGTCGTTGCGGACTATCACATCCGGACTTTCCGGTTCATCGTAGGGCAAATCTACACCCACTACATTCTTTGCGCCGGAGGAATACAGCTGCTTCTGATCCCGCCGGTACAGCGTCTCGCGGGTCACTTTGATATAAATTTCTTTGTAATTATCAATATTTGCCCGGTTCCAGTCCCGGATTTCCTGATACATAGAGATACTGCAGCAGACCACGTCATACCCCTGCTCCGTCAGGGCCCGGCAATGGGCAAACATGCCCCGCGCTCCGGCTTTTCGTGCTTCAGTCGTATAACGGTCCTCAAATACTACGCTGCCGTCCGGCGTGCTGTGACCAGCCGCTGCCCGCTGCCGGTCTCCGTCCATCAGGATTGCATCGGGACTTTTCTCCTTCAGCCGCTGGTAAAACAGTCCGCCGATGGTCGTCTTCCCGGCTCCGGCCAGTCCGGTAAAAAAATATAGGGTTCCTTTTCTCATTGCGCTTTCCTTCCTCAATGGTACAGCGGCTGCTCCAGCAATGCCGGGTCCGGCTTTAACATGGGCATCATCCGCAGAGGTTGACCATTTGAGTTGACAAACTGCAAACCTTCCAGAAGTACCTTTGCATTTTCAAGCCGGTTTTTGTCGTATTGCCTGATATAATTATCCAGAAATTCCTCCTGGACCTTCTCTTCCAGTTCAGCATTGACCCGCTCGCCGTTACGAGATACCTCTGCATCCCGAAAAACCTTAATCCATGTTTTCTTCATATAGTGGTTGATTGTTGAAAAACCTTGAATCAGTTCCTCTGCCTTGCCTTCATCCACAGGCGTTCCATCATAATAATGGAAGTCATACCCATAATACGCATAAGCGTCCCGCAAGAAATATTCAATAAAATACCGCTCATGATCATTCACAAATTCATCATAGGTTTTATAAATTTGTGCGGGACTGAAGCCCGGCGCATATCCATCGCCGCCAAGATAGGTGACCGGCTTCCCTCCCTCCGTACAAACCGTCATGCTCTCTGTATAGGGGAGGTCCAGGAAAGCCGCCAGTGCGGTAAATGTAGCCTTGGGATTCAGTTTGCCATCCTCCAAGCGCACTAAAACACTGTCTTTATACAGCCGGTCCTCTGGATCAATCATAAAGCTCCGGTTCAAAATGCGCTCTGTAACAGCATCGCTGACCACTGTCTTTGTCTTTCCCTTTTCCTGCTCATCTGCTTCTATGGCCATACTGTACATGAATTTAACAGAAGCGCCATGGCTGGTAGTAAAACGCCGCATTGGCGTAAAAGTTTTGATGTATCTGAAGTTTCGGAACAATGGGGACTGGTGGATTTCATTATAGTTCTGAGCCTCCAGCACAGTACGGTTTTTACTATCTACGTGAAGGTCGTAAACGATATTATGAAAGTGAGGCTGAAAAAAGAGGGTTGGGGCTATACGGGCTTTGGGATCTGTTCCACTGGTAGCCATTTGGGATTGCAGATAAAGCGCCACTACGAGATCCTTATCCGTTCGGTCCCGCATGTGATACAACTCCTCCACTATGTAAGGACTCCAGTCTATCTTTTGCAGTGCATCCCGCAGACTGACTGTCCCCTCTAATACAGAGCGGACCTTTCCGACAGCCCCTATAACGTCACTCATCATCAGGGAAGGCAGCACAATTAAGTTGGGGTGGTTGTCAAACACCTCATTAAAAAAGTCACCGCCATTATGGGTAGACAACTGGGTATGCCAAATCAGCCGCGTGATCTCGCGAACCCCCACTGGTCTGACAGAATATTGGCTGTAATCAATCCCAAACCGCTCCTTGAAATCAATGGGATACTGCGCTTTCTCATCTTCTATGAGGAAAACTACCTTCTCCGCCTCTGTCAAGGGCCGTACGTTCAGCGCCTGCAGCCAGGAGCAGAATACTGCCCAATCGCTATAGTGAAGATAAATATGGTTCTCACGGGCCACCCACTCGCTCCGGCGCACATTGTCATTCAGGTATTCCAGTTCATACTGAGAGTACACGTCAGAAGCGAAGACAGGCTTTTCCAAATCCTTGAAAAAGTTCCGGCTGATGACTGTCTCCCGAATATTGACGAAATCGCCAAATTCCTCCCTGTCAACATAGAACGGAATATAGCCGTTATGGTCGTCATAAGGGAAAAATCGGACCGGCAGTTCCTCAAACGGCAGAAAATCCTTCCGGAACAGGTACGGATACTTTGACAGCCGCTTACAATTGCGCTCATAGCGGGATTTCAGCAGCTTGACATTTGGTTCATAAAAGACCTTACTGACCAGCTGCATAATCTCCTCTCGAAAGAAACCTCTGCGGTATAAATCTAAAAATGCAGTGTAGGAGATTTTGTAATCTCCTCCTGTTTGCAGGATAAAAGCCGCCGCCTCCAACGCCTCCGCAGGCTCCGCCCCTGTTTGCAGCGCAAGGGTATACGCCTGGCGGGCATCTGCATTTTGACCGAGGGAAGCCAGTTTCCGGGCTATTTCAACAGCTCGCATAAATGAACTCTTCCTTTCTCATCCGAAACGTTTGGAAAACTGCCGCCTATATAGGCGCAGCGGCTTTCCAAACGCCGCGGCTGTACACAGGCAAAATGCCGGGGACGGGCGGAGGCCCGCCCCCGGTTTTACTATATTGGGAAATCCAGCAAAAGGACCAATTATCCGAGGAGCTGGAGCACGCCCTGAGGCACCTGGTTGGCCTGGGCCAGCATGGCCTGGGCGGACTGAACCAGAATGTTGTTCTTGACGTACTTCATCATCTCGTCGGCCACGTCTGTGTCGCGGATGGTGGACTCAGCGTCCTGGATGTTCTCAGCCATCACGGACAGGTTGTTGCCGGTGTGCTCCAGACGGTTCTGGACAGCGCCCAGATCACCGCGGATGCTGGAGACGTAGTTGATCGCGTCCTTGACGGTCTGTACGGCAGCGGCAGCGCCTTCTTGGGTGCTGATGTCAACGCCGTCGATGCCCATACCGGTGGTGTGCATGTCGCCAATGACAACCTTCATCTGGTTGAACTTGTCAGAGGTGTCGCCAATCTGGAGGGTGAGGCCATCGGATGCATCCTGCGCCTCAACTTTCGTGGTAGTGGTTACACGCATAGCGAAGTTCTGCGCTAATTTATCCAGGCTATCGAATGCCATATCGGCCCGAGTCGCCAGGGTAGCGCGCTGGAGTGTCAGACCCACAACATTGCCATTGGCGCCATCGCTTACGCCAATCTTGAACGCTACAGTCGCCTTTCCACCGCCCTTAGTTGCTATTGTGAGATTGACAGTGCTGCCGATCTTCTGGCTGATCTTGCTCAGAGCCATATTCAAATCATCATTGGCCCCAATAGTGACAAAGACATTCGCACCTGCTGCCGTAAGCTTTGCCTGCTGTGCAGAATCAATCTTGGTATCGCCCACTTTTAGAACGATAACCTTGCTGCCGATGGCAATCTGTGTTCCATCCTGAATGTCAGACTCCTTAATATTAAACACGGTATTGGCCTTATTCAGACCATCCAGCGCCACACCGGCGGTCTTTACATAGGTACCGGCATTCAGAGAGGCGCTCATCGTAACTTTAGAATCTTCGTCTTTATTGATGGGCGCCTTAATTGCAACAGCGCCGCCCTCATCCATCTTGATATTGACATCAAAGTTGGCGCGGGCCTCATCCGCAGTTGTCGGATTGAGTTTCTGCGTGAAGGTCAGTACACCGTTTGCTGCCGATACCTTCCAGTCTACTCCATTAATGGCTACACCAGTAGCTCCAGTCTTGGTGCTCACCCTGTCAAATCCAGTAGCACCAGCGGTCGATGCTTTCTTCGCAACCGCACTGGCAATTATTGTTGCAATTTGCTTAGAAGTCATGCTTGCCTTAATGCCAGTCGCTTCAACAGTGAGGTCCTTGCCGTTAATTGTCAGCGTAAAGCTAACCGTTCCAACGCTTCCACTGCCAATACCAGTAAACTCCAGTGTTGTCAGATTAATTGCAAAGGAAGCCTTCACAGCCTTTGTTGCACCGGCAACATCATCCAGAATGGTTTTCTTACCAGCCTGGATGCTGGCCGTCTCGCCCTTGCCCAAAACGCTGGTGATAATCCGGTCCATACCAGAGATGTCTTCAGTGGTAGTCTTCGTGCTAGCCTGAACAGCCTCCTTAACAGCCAGGGAGCCGTCCAGGAGCTTGATGCCGTTGAAGTTGGCGGAATCAGCGATACGGTTGATTTCGTCCTTCAGGGCGACGACTTCCTTCTGCAGGTTCTCACGGTCAACTTCGTTCTGATAGGTGCCGTTGGCGGACTGGGTAGCCAGATAGTCCATGCGGTTGAGCATGTCCTGGACTTCCTGCATCGCGCCTTCAGCGGTCTTTACCAGGGAGATGCCGTCTTTGACGTTCTTCTGAGCGGCGTCCAGACCGGTGATCTGCGCGCGCATCTTCTCGGAAATCGCCAGACCGGCGGCGTCGTCACCGGCGCGGTTGATCTTGTAGCCGGAGGACAGCTTCTCCAGGTTCCCGGACAGGGCCTTGGTGTTGGTGTTGTAGTTGCGGTAGGCGTTCATCGCCATGATGTTGTGTTGAATCCTCATGATTCTATACTCCCTTATAAAAATTATTTTCTGTGTTTTGGCCTTCCTTGGCCTCCACACGCCTGGGATGAGAGCATCGGCGTTCTGGTCATCTGGCCAGACTGCCCAAAACCCAGATACTCCTTTATTCCAACCGGCTCGTCAGCCGGGTGAAATCTGAAATGATAAAATATTATGCTGAGTGGACTGCCTTTTCAGGCTTCAGGCTCACCCAAATGGGTTTGCCATCTTTTGTTCCCACCTGACGGTTCCGGGAAAGCGTTGATCTCACCGGCAATTTTCTTTGCCTGTCAGATCAACGCTTTCCCGCCGTACGCATGGGCATTCACCGCCGTCCCAGGCGGTATAGCGGGAATAGCTTTAATATATTTGCGTCAAGCGGCGCCTCTTTCCGTTTTTTTCAGCTGTGCCAGCCCCATATCACGAATATTTCTTGCGGCATTGACTTCCCGTGAAACTACCGCGCCGCAGTTGGGACAAATCCAGATTCTGTCGTAGGTGGTCAGTTCTTCGTTTACGTTACCGCACTCATGGCAGGTCTTGGCGGTTGGGGCCAGGCGGTCCACTACAATGTACCGCTTTCCCTGCTGCTCCAGCTTGTATTGCAGGCACAGACGGAACATCCCGAAGCCGGTGTTCTTCCCACCCATCTGCCTGAGCTTTTGGGTGAGCGCCACCAGGTCCGTTTCCCGCACGCACACGGCGTCCCAGGCGTTGGCTATCCGCCGGGATTCCTTGTGGATGAAGTCGCGCCGCTGGTTGGCAATATGCTCGTATTGCAGCCGCACCTTCTGCAGCTGCTCTTCGTAGTTTTTCGAACCATACTCCATTCGGGAGAGTTTGCGCTGCATTTTGGCTAACTTGCCGCTCGACCTTGCCAGCTGAGGCTGTTCCGGACTGCCTCCCTCGCTGTCTACATAGAAGCGGGTCAGGGAGTAGTTCAGTCCCAATGTTCTTTCAGGAGCTGGGACAATTTCTGCCGGCTTTTTTGTTTCGCAGCTAAAGGTAATCGAACAGAAATATTTACCGGATTTTGTTTTCGTTACCGTCACAAACCGCAGAGATGCGTTGCGTGGTGGCTTCCGGTAGAGATTCGCTGGAAGTACCCCCAATTTCGGCATCTGAATCCCGCTCTCGGTTATGCGGATGGATGGACCCGTATGGTAGGGGCGGCAATACACCGTGAAGGAATCCTTTTGCGCCTTTTTTGTTTTGAATTTCGGGTATTGAAACGCCGCCGGATTGCGAAAGAAATCTAAAAACGCCTTTCTCAGGTTTTGATGGACTGCGCACAGGGCTTGACTGTCTACCTCTTTGAGAAACGGAGCCTCTTTTTTATAGCAGGCTGGGGTGGGGACGTAGTGGAGGTCTGTGGCTGCATAGAATTCCTGCACGTCGGTCAGCATTTTGTTCCAGAGATAGCGGCAGGAACCAAAGGTTTTTTCAATTAAATCTGCCTGCTCCGCTGTGGGATGGAGTCGGACCTTGATAACTGTGTATTGGGTACAACCAGTTTCTTTTTTCATTGCTTCTCCCTCCTCCCTTTGCTGCGCTTTCCGGATGTCCCCACGCAGAATGCATGCTTTTTGCGTGGATTCATCAAAGTTCATAATTTTCTTCAAACACACTTATTTCAGGAACAAAACAAGTCGATATCGAAGATGAAGACAGTGTGCAAGCATAAAAAAACGCCCCACGCAAAAAGCATAGTTTTTGCGCGGGGCGCTTTGGCTGTTTTGCACAAATTATTGCTTGCTTTCTAAAAAATGGAGGCTTTTGAGGTTTGATTTTTTACTATATAGACGGAGAAAAACAATTTAAATACAAAGTCTGTCAATGACGACAAGGGGAATAGAGGCAATATAGTCAATGAAAGCCTGAACAGCCAGCCTGATCTCCTCACGGGTATGAAAGAAAACGTTGTTAATGACAGTGGATTTCAGCCACCCACACAGTTCTTCAATGATGTTGAGGTTTGGACTGTAAGGAAGCAAGAATTCCAGGAGCAGCCGGGGGTTTTCCTGGAGAAAATTGGTTAATAATTTGGCATGATGAATCTTGGCATTGTCCAAAATCATGACAATGGAGGATGATTGCTGGACCTATGCGCCGCAGATGATTGAGCGGCAGTTCTACGTCAACCACCCGGAGGTACGAAAGCTTCCGGAGACGCCGGAAAAACACCTGCGGGGCTATCAGAATGCCTTTGTACTCACCGGCGAGCAGACGGCCATTGTGCAGCGGCTGACCATGAACCTCATGGGTCTGGTAGCCGAAGCGTCCCGGACCACATCCCGCAATCTGGAGAATATGCTGATAGGGCGGGTGGAGAACGGCCCGTACCGCCGGATCGGGCTGACCCAGACGGCGGAGTTGCAGGCCGCAGGCGGGGGAATCTGGCGGAACGTCCCCAAATTTACAGAGGCCCTGCGCCGGGACGGCATCACCGCCTTTGTGGACAAGGCTGGCCGGAACTGGAACCTGCATACATACGGCAGCATGGTCCTGCGCACCACTTCCCGGCAGGCGGAGGTACTGGCCGTGCTTACCCAGGACCCGGAACAGGACCTCTACCAGATCAGCGCACACGGCTCTACCTGTAAACTGTGCGCCTCCCTGGAGGGCCGGGTGTACTCCAAAAGCGGGCGGGACCCGGATTTCCCTCCCCTGGCGGCGGCGTTCGGGAAGATGGACAAGGCGGGGCCGGACACCCTGGAAAACTCCTGGCTGAACATCCATCCCAACTGTCTGCATCAGCTGCTGGCCTGGACGCCCATGGGCCGCAGTGAGGAGGAAATCCGGAAAATCAAGGAGTTTTCCAGCTTCCAGAGGAACCCCGTCACCCGCGACCCCCGTACTCAGAAGCAGGTGGAGGCGTACCGGCAGAAGGAGAGGGACCGCGCCCGGTGGCTGCGGGATTACCGGCAGTGGGAGAAGTACCGGGAGGCGCTGGGGGATAGAGTGCCGGGGACCTTTGAGACGTTCCGGAGGCATAAACTGGCGGGGGATGAGAAGTTTCAGGCGTGGAAAAGTGCGGTTCAGAAACAGAATCGGCTTGATAAATCTTCAAAGCATGATATACTAAAAGATATAGAGCTCAAAGCAATCCCGATTACAAACAAAGCAATTGATCGAGTGCCGGCGGTTCGACCGACCGGCTGGAGCGCAGAGCGGGCTAAAAGGTTGCAGGCGGCGCATAGAGAACTGTTGATGACTGTAATGGATCAGCCGCCAGGAACAGAAGCGGGCGCAATTTATTCATTGGATATGCAACTGCTCTCAAGGGAAATTGGAAAAGAGCATCACGTAGAACTTCCATCTAGCTCGGAGCCCTATATTTCAATTCACAATCATCCGGACGGCCTTATTTTCAGCCACGGAGATATTGACACCTTTTTATCCAGGAGCGCCATGAATGCAATGTCCGTTGTCACAAACAACGGGAAAGTTTTCTGGATGGAAAAATTGGAGAATTATGATGGCTTTTTGACAATTGTTGCCTGGAAAAAGAGGCTTCCGTCTATCCAAGCGTGTATTGCTTCAAAGGATATTGAAGGGTACATCGGCCATATAAAATCTTTCATATCAGAGGTGGAGCGCTATGGAACATTATTTATCGCCGGAGAAGATTAGGCAGCTTAAAGAAGTATTGAGCCGGGCAGAGCCATACCCAACGGATAACGCCGCCCCGCTATCTTTTGACGGTGAAGTAGACTTCGATAGAGAGTGTGCAACAATGGCAAAACTTTTACTTGATATGTACTATGCAGAAAAAGGCTGGGAGAGGGATTATTGAGTATGACAGACAAAGTAATTGCCGCTATCAAAGAGGCTTTGGCGCGGGGGATGCGGGTAGAGCTGACTCCCCAAAGGGACGGTAGCGTTAAGGTGCGCACTGTCATTCGGAAAGACCTGAAAATCTAAAATAGTACCCACGGCATAAACGGTTGCCGGGAAGAGCTAAACGGAGCTAACAGACTGTAATGGTCTGCTGGCTCCATTTTATTTTGCGAGGTGAACAGAATGCTGGCCTACTACGGCACAGAGATATCAGAGCACATGACGGACACGCCGGAGGGGTATCTGGTTTGCCGCGATGTCCCCATCGCCCGGACGGGGGACATGGTTTACCGGGCGGGGGAGTTGGAGCTGGAGGGCGACCCGGACCGGCTGGTGACAGTCCGCCGGGAAGAGGCGGAGGTCTTCTCGCCTGCGGCCATTGCCAGTTTCGAGGGCAAGGACGTCACCGCCGGGCACCCGGCGGAGATGGTGGGGCCGGAAAACCACGCCGCCTATACGAAGGGGCATGTCCAGAACGTGCGGCGGGAGGGGGAGCTGTTGGTGGCGGACCTGCTCATCAAGGACGCGGCGCTCATCAGCGATATCAGGAACAACATTGTCCGGGAGGTGTCCTGCGGCTACCACTGCCAGTACGTTCCGGACGGCTCCGGATACCGGCAGGCGCATATCCGCGGCAATCACGTAGCGGTTGTTTCCCGCGGCCGGGCAGGCCGCGAGGTTGCAATAAAAGATCAAGCCGCCCAAGAGGCGGAGAAAGGCAGGACATGCATGAGTAACTTTTGGAAGAGCTTCCTGACCGCCTTTGGAATGGCGGCGAAGGACGCAAGCCCCGAGGAGCTGGGAGCAATGGTGGACGCCACCATCCCTGCGCTGGACGCCGAACCCGCCGGAAAGGCGCAGGAGGCGGCACCCGCAGCGGACAGTGGACAGGAGGATGAAAGAATGGATAAGAAGGATAGAGAATACTTCAAGAGCGCAATTATTGAAATGTTGGAAC
>JAAWQS010000180.1 GCA_022800665.1 Oscillospiraceae bacterium | reverse complement strand
ATTCACTACAGTTCCGGTCAATATAATCATTCCCAAATTGTCCACGCCAAAAAGATTCCTGTAAACTGTCCATATTCGTCAATTCTCCTTATACTAAATGTCAAATTTTCTGCTTATTTCCTATAGAATTGGACCACTTTTTTTACTGCTGTAATTACGCTCTCTACGTCCGCATCAGTCATCCCATAATAAAGGGGCAGGCTCAAAATGCGCTCATAAAGCCGCTCTGCGACTGGACAAAGACCTCTTTTATATCCAAGCTGCTGATAATATGGGTGATAGTACACAGGGATATAATGTACATTTGGCACAACATTCTCCGCTGCCAGAGCGTCAAAAAATTCCTTCCGTGTACACTGGAGCTGTTCCAGATGCAGATGTAAAAGATAGAGATGCCGCACAGTGTCTGCCTGTGGAATTTCCTGCTGCACCACAATCTCCGGCATTTCAGAAAACACATCGTTGTACCGACAAACAATTTCCTTACGGCGGGAAGCAAATTGATCCAGTTTTTCCAGTTGACTGGAAACCAGTGCCGCCTGAAAATCAGTCAGCCGGTAGTTTGGTCCCAGCCCAATCTGCTCATAGTACCACGCCCCCTCCGATTCCTTCTGCATCTGCGCCGGATTGCGGGTAATACAATGTGTACGAAATAACAGCAGTTTTTCATTCAATTCCACGCTGTTCGTCAGAACTGCGCCGCCTTCTCCCCCTGTTATCGTCTTCACCGGATGAAAACTGAAACAAGTCAGGTCCGCAATACATCCCACCGGCTGGCCGGAAAACCGGCTGCCGATGGAATGTGCCGCATCCTCAATCAACAGTAAATTGTACTCCCTGCAAATGGTACGGATTTCATCTAGCTGTGCCGGTTGTCCGGTAAAATCCACTGCAACAACGGCCTTGGTTTTCGTTGTAATCTTTTCACGAATGCGTGCCGGAGAAATATTATAGGTTCTGGGATCAATATCAGCAAACACAGGCGTACCGCCGCAATAGAGGACGCAGTTCGCTGATGCCGCAAAGGTCATGGGCGTTGTAATCACCTCGTCGCCTGGGCCGATCCCAGCTGCATAGCAGGCGGCGTGCAGTGCAGCGGTCCCATTAGAAACCGCTGCTGCATAGTACGCCCCAGTCAACAGACAAAGTGCCTGCTCCAGCTGCTCTACCTTCGGTCCGGTTGTCAGATAATCACTATGTAAAACAGATGCAACTGCGGCAACATCCGCATCATCAATATACTGATGACCATAGTAAATTGGTGTTTCCCGTACTGGTGTTCCGCCCAATATAGCTAACTTGTCCATCTGCCGCTCAATGCTCCGCAACACCCGGCAGAAGGACCTGAAGATCCTTGACCGAGAGCCATTGACTATTGGTGCCGGAGGAATATTCAAATCCGCGGGCCACTGGTTTTCCTCCTGACACGGCCCTGCTCTCATCCCACCAGAACATATGGGGATAGATGATAAAATGCCGGTCATACTCATATGTATGGAGGGAATCTTCCTTCGTAATCATAACCTCATGAAGCTTTTCTCCTTCTCGAATACCAACTTCTTTTAGGGTACAGTCTGGAAGAATTGCCTTTGCCAAGTCCGTAATTTTGAAGGATGGGATTTTGGCGATAAAGGTCTCGCCGCCTTTTGCCTCTGCAAGCACTTTAATCACCAGCTGTACTCCTTGCTCCAGGCTAATCCAAAAACGTGTCATTTCAAAGTCTGTAATGGGCAGCTCTGTCTCCCCCGCCTGTACCAAATCACGGAAAAACGGAATCACCGACCCCCGGCTGCCTGCGACATTTCCATAGCGCACGATGGTAAAACGGGTATCCTTTAAGCCGGAATAGGCGTTAGCTGCTATGAACAGCTTATCTGACACCAGTTTTGTTCCGCCGTACAGATTGATCGGATTGACGGCTTTATCCGTAGACAGCGCAACCACACGCTTTACTCCGGAATCCAGTGCAGCCTCGATCACATTCACCGCACCTTGAATGTTCGTCTTGATGGCCTCGTGGGGATTGTATTCACAGGCTGGTACCTGCTTCATAGCCGCCGCGTGAATGATGTAGTCCACACCCTCCAGTGCGCGGCGGAGACGCGCCTGGTCCCGGACGTCTCCAATGAAATAACGCATAATGGAATCGTGCTCGATCAGCCGGTTGCGCATTTGAAATTGCTTGTATTCATCCCGGGAATAAATGATGATCTTTTTCGGTTTGTAGTGCGATAAAACATATTTGGTGAAGTAGTTCCCGAAGGAACCTGTTCCGCCGGTTATCAGGATGGTTTTTCCATTTAGCATCTTTATCACTTCCAAGAATTAAATTATATTACAGATAGATTTTGTATCCTCATGTCGGTCTGAATCCCCGAAATGCCTCATTTTTCTTGTAGTATAGATCTTTGCATATTTTTTCGTATCCCTCTGCCTGAACTTCTAAATACCGTTTGATTAAACGCATATTTGCCTCATATAATTTTTGATGCACCTCGTCATCCGAATATTTTGTAAAATTAACTGCAATCAAATCAGAATTAATATGCTTGTTCTCATAAAAATCAGCAGTATCTTTTAACAGTCCATGTTCTATGGCATAGTCAAACAGTTCGCTTCCTGGATAGGGTGTTACAGGTCTGATGGTTCTTAATTGTGAATGGTCATCATATTTCAGCAGGAACTCGACTGCATCATCAATAGCATTAATCGGCTCGTTAATATTACCATAAATAATGTTAAAACCGGGGCTAATTCCAACTTTCAGTGTATTTTCTATTCCCCGAACAATGATTTCACGTGTAAGATGTTTATGCATTACTTCCAATGTGGGATCATCCAAAGACTCAATTCCATAATTGACAAACACGCATCCTGCCTCTTTCATTTTTTCCAGTACGTCCATATCAGCAAAATTCAGGCGTCCGTTGCACAGCCAATGAACATTAATCTCTGCATCAATAAAGGCTTGGCATAATTCCAATGTGCGTTTTCGAGAACTCATCAATAATTCATCCATAAAGGCTATATAGTTAATGTTATATTTCTCTTTCAAAAATCTGACTTCTGAAATGATGCTCTGGGCGCCTCTGGGCCGGAATCCTTTGTCTAAGCGATAACAGAAATTACAGGAAAATATGCATCCACGGCCTGACAGCACAGCCATACAACGTTCATTTGGCTTAATATTGGGGAATCGCATCATTGTGTAATAAGACATATTAAACAGGTCATAGGCAGGCCAGGCGATTTCATCAATATTCTCTATTAGTTTTCTTGGCGCTGTCCGGACATAATTTCCACTTTTGTCCAGAAATGCAATTCCATTTACAGATTCCAAAGAACGCTTTCCCTCAAACGCCTCCATCAGTTCTACAAATGTAATCTCCCCCTCGCCTATGCCAACAACATCCGCTCCTGTCTTATGCAGAAAGTAATTGGGGTCAGCTGCGGGACCGTGGCCACCGATTGTATACCTGAATTTGCCGCGATTTTTTGATGCGTTAATTGCTTTTGATAGGCTCAGCAGTTTCTTATACTGATAATAACCGCCAATTACACTGACCTCAACGACATCAAAAATAGTACAATCCAGATAATTTGTCAAATGCTCATCCGGCCAGTGATAGATATCCTGTTGATAAACTGACACTTCATGTCCCGCATTTCTGGCGGCTGAAGCCAGGTAGGCTAATCCCATTGGGAATTCTGTGGTGTAAGAATCGTTATCGTAGACCACCATTAAAATTTTCATTGTAGTATCCCTCCTGTTGAATCTGTGTTATACGGATCACCCAAATGAAAGCAACGTTCTACATACGCGCTCCACTTGCTCCGGCGTTAAGTTCGTGCTACAGGGAATATTGACAACACGATCATAAAACTGCTCCGCATTTCTGCACACCATAGCGCGATAACACCGGAAAGGCGTCTGTGTATGGTTCAGCTGCCATATTGGCCGCATCTGGATATTCTGGTCATTCATATAGCGAATCAGATGGCCGCGTCTGGTAGCGTCCGGCTCATGCAGTGCAAATGAATAAAACTTCCTGCTTTTCTTACATTGCTATTGATAAGAAATTGTTGAATAGTGTCGATTAAAATATCGTTGTACACGCAGTCCACCCGCTCTACTGCCAGACTTGTGTTGCACAAAATGCAAATGTGGTACTCATTCAGAAAGATAGACAAGCAGTATTTGGCAACTGCCTTCCAGCCAATAACAACCACTTCCTGCTGGCAGAAAAAAACTCCTTCCGGGACGAAGTATATGCCGTTCTTTTTCGCAATACAGCATACCCTCTCCACTGATAGCTAGGATAAATAAGAATGTTTCACTGCCTACCATTCCCTGTAGAGGGGCATTTGCTCTATCAACAGTAAAATAGCGGCATAGTCCCAGATGGGGAGAAAAATTTATGGTTTTTGTACCTTCTAAGGTTGCTATAGATAAAGCCTGTTCTACATGGAGATCTCGGGGCATTCCATTTTTGCCTACACGGCCATAATCAAAGATGCGGTAGGTAACGTTGGAATTCTGCTGGATCTCTGCTACTGTTAGTCCCGCGCCAATGGCATGGATTGTTCCAGCAGGAATAAAAATTGTATCACCCGACTTTACATACATCTTCCGCAAAACTTCTATTAGAGAGCCATCGTTAATCCGTTGGACCAATTCATCACGGCTGATTGTGCGGTTTAGTCCATAATAAAGATATGCACCTGGTTCTGCATGGAGTATAACCCACATCTCCGTCTTTCCAGACTGTCCTTCATAGCTAAGCGCATATTGATCTGGTGGATGGACCTGGATTGAGGTAGGTTGCCGGGCATCTATCAACTTAACCATCAATGGAAAATCTTTAAATTGGGCACAGCGCGTTCCAAGGACTTGCCTTCCTACTTGCTGGATATACTTTGGTAAGCTCACTCCCGCATAGGAGCCATCCGCAAAAACAGACGATCCATCAGGATGACAGGAGAGAATCCATGCCTCAGCCAAAGGCTTCAAATCACTGACGATTTCAAAGTCTTGACGCAAGCGTTCCCCACCCCAGAGATAATCCTTGCAGAATGGCAAAAGCCGATAAGCAGGCATATGTCACTCTCCTTCATTTTGCATGCAATACGCGAAATAGCTTGCGAATTAAATATCTTCAAGGTTATTCAGATTCAAAATCTGACATCCTGTTAAATCCATACCAGGATGTGCGTTTAGATAGTTCTCAGTGTATATATCACAGAAAATTCCCCTTAGCCCAACAGGATTTATGGAAATAATTTCAGTGTCAGGATAATGCTGTGTTACAAATTTTTTTACTTCCTTGTACCCTTCTATCCACATACTGCCCAAGTCAGGCTCAGAGTTATGATTAATAACAGGCCTTCCATCAAAATGATTCTCAACGGTACAATCACAACCAACAAGCAAGAGCTTTTGGGGCCTGGTATACAGGGCAAAATGAATAGCTGGAAAAACAATAGAACCGAACATCATCAGGGGATGATATTCAATATTACCATGTATATCCGCGCCTGATAGATTCAGAAAAAAACGCCGTGCGTTTGCTTCCTCAAAAAAGCATTCCGGAATCTCAGCAGTGTCAAATATATTTGGATAAGCAAAGAATTTGACAAATTTTTGCTGCTTCAGTGCATCTCGCCATTCCGGAATATAGTGGTAAAGAAAATAGTAATCCAATTTTAAACCGCTGCGTAAAAATGATGCGTTCATTCCTATATGTGGAATTCCAGGGATTTGTGTATAATAATTTAGCGACGGACCAGAAGCAATCACAGCAACCGTCTGACCTCGATGACATGCCCGAAATTCAGAAAATGTCGCTTTGTGTGTGTCATGTATTTCATTTGCATAGCATGCGTATGAAGTTCCCCACAAACGCTCCCGTTGAGAAATATATAACTCGCTTGTCACACATGGGGATAAGCAAAACACTTCTTGAAATCCTGCTTTTGCACAATTCAAGCAGATCTCATTCATTGTGTTGTAGTTAGCAACAGTGATAAGCGCAGCTACTTTGGGATACTTTTTAATCCAAAAGTTTGCACTACGAACTGGCAAACCGGTACTCTGAAATGTACCCATATCATCTTCTGTTATACTACTGTTCGTAACACCCAATAATTGGATATTAGGTGTCTGTGCTAAAATGGGGATGGCATCCTTCCCAAAGGCGCCTGTTCCATAAGCAATCAATTCCTTCCCATAAAGGTCGGATATTGATGTTACAACTTTAGTAGCCATTTGTCGTCTCCTTATTAGCAATAGCAATGATCCTATCGTAACTAATCGGATGCTTCTGTTTATCCTGAACACTAATTTCGCACCCCAATTGGACTTCTATCATTTGCAGTTCACTTTCTGCAATTGCAGTATGGCAACATCCTATTGGCAATTCAACAACATCGCCGGAACAGATGGAACGTCTTTTTTGATCTATCACAGCCCATCCTGTACCAGAGATAACTGTCCAAACTTCCTTGCGAGCCTTATGACTGTGGTAGTTCATACTATGCCCTGCATGAAGTGTTACTTTAATGGTCATACTCTCTATTCCAACATCCAAAACGCGATAGCTACCCCAGGACTTTTCTGCAAACATTACCTGTTGATTAAAGGTATCGACAAAAGGCTTGATATAGCTGGACTGCTCTTTGTCAGATACCAATACCCCCTCTGGACCTGCAGAAATTACCACATCCCGTAATCCCATCGCTAGAATCGGTATGTCCAACTCATTGACAATATGGACGTTAGCGCAATTTTCGTTGAGAATAGACTTACCTGTAATCGTTTCTGTCATGGCCTCAGTCAAGGTGTTCCAGGTACCCAGGTCTTTCCACTGACCAGAGTAGCGCATAACCTGTATGCTAGGTTCCTTTTCGACAATGGCATAGTCAAAACTGATTTTAGGCATTGTTTCATACTTTATCAAAAGGTCATAATAGTCTTTAAAATCCAATAATTCATGAGCCCTGCGCAAAACATACCCCAGTTGATAGGCAAATGCGCCACCATTCCAAAGTGCTCCCTGTCGTATGTATGCTGCAGCGGTCTCAGCATCCGGTTTTTCTCGAAATGCTGAAACACCGCTGATTTCACCACGACTTTGGGGGATAATATAGCCATATTTCTCACTTGGATAGATAGGTTCTATACCCATCAAAACCAGATTTGCCGCTCCTCTGCCCGCCTGCTCACACATTTTCTTCAGCGTTAAAAAATAGGCATCGTCCACATAGGGATCCACAGGACAGACAACAACCGATTCAGTTTCGGAAATTCCTTGTATATCATGTAAATATGCTGTTGCCAGCACAATGGCTGGGAATGTATCCCGGCGGCAAGGTTCAATTGAAATACTAATGTTCTCACCTAACTGATTGTGAAGCACAGATAACTGTGTCTTGGGGGCCGCAATCGTAATGGATGCCTCCGAATCTGCGGTGCGAATCTGTCGGTAAACCCGCTGTGCCATGGATTCATAGTTACCACCATTGGTTTTGAAAAACTTGATGAATTGTTTGGAACGAATGTCGTTGGACAACGGCCACAGTCGTTTGCCAGAGCCACCGGAAAGCAAAATAAAGTTCATCCTTGTTCTCCATGCTTGTTTGTTATACTGGCGAGCAATGAATTTTGCCGGGAAGCGAACCCCTCAGTCACGCTGCGCGTGACAGCTCCCCTAAAAGGGGAGTGGGGCCGCTTGCGGTAGAGAGGTTCCCCCATTCATGAAAAATCTTACTATTCGCGGGTATAAGAAGACAAATCCCCCTTTATCACTAGATATGACACTTGTCTCATATTCCAATAAATGCTGTCTGTCAAATACTTCATCTCTTCTATCTCCACCTCTGTCAAATTGCTCCTGGATATATATTTTCTCAACTTTAATCCTGTGATCTCCCCATCCCATGATAAAAATGTCAGAAGCTCAGTATCATCAATTCTCCGCGTGGTATAAAAACGGGGATGGTTATAGTAAGTGACTACCAATCTGAGTTCAGAACAGTGCGGGAGCATCTTATCGATAAAAAGCTCCAATCTTTGGTCCACATCAGGGAAAATATCATTTGCAATAATGATATCATAATCACCTGGCTCCTCACAGTCATACCAATCCATATTCAACCAGTTGATTCCATACTCTTTTAGATAGGAATTTAACACCCCCCCGTGTGCCATAAAATCCAGCAACGTATAATTTGTGTGCTGTGCCAAAACCTTTGTCAAAGAGCTGTATCCCCCCCCCACATCCAGCACTTTCAGCGATGACTTCTCTCTCAGAAGATCGCCATAAACATCAGAACAAATCATACGCTTGTTGTCCATCTCCAACAGCCATTGATGCGTACGAATATCTTTCTCCCACTCAGCTTCATTTTCACACAGCAGCGATAAAATCCAGTCATTGGCAAGATATTCTGACAAATCTTTTGTGGTATAAGTCCTCAATGTTTCATATCCTCTCTTCAGAATTGATAAGATAAAAATCTCGAATTGTATTGCAAATACAGGCAATCTCATCATCTGTAACCAGGACAGACGATGGTAGCCAAAGCCCCTTTGCCGCAATTTCTTCCGTAACTGGAAAGCTTAAATCTATATAGCCATATGCGGGTTCTGCATGAAGGGGCGGGTAGAAGGGACGGCTCCCGATCCCCTTTTCTTTCAGATATACCTGCAATTCTTCCCGGCGTTCACATAAGATGTCAAAAAACCACGGGGAAGTGTCCCTGTAATCTGTTTTTATCAGTTCTACACCGGGAATACCGGCAAGAAGCCGATCATACAGTTTTCCCATAGCTTTTTTGCGTTCAACACGTTGGGGGAGTTTCTTCATCTGTTCTATTCCGATGACTGCCTGAAAATCCGTAAACTTAAAATTCCAACCTTTGGTAAGATAGTGGTCGCTTCCACCAGCCAGTCTGCCGAAATCCCGGATTTTTTTGATTTTCTCAGAAAGTTCATCGTCGTCTGTAATCAAAGCGCCGCCCTGTCCGGTCGTGATAATTTTCGGTGCGCTGAATGAGAAGCTGCCAATTTCTCCATATCGTCCAAGATGTCTGCCATTGCAGAAGCTGCCAAGGGACTGGGCTGCATCTTCAATCAAATGGATGCCGGTTTCCGCACAAAAATCTACAAACTGCTGCATTTCTTTTGGATACCGTCCGTTTATAGACACCAAAAAAATTGCTTTGGTTCTGTCAGTCACCGCATCCTTCATCTTTGCAAAATCCATACAGAGTGTTTTCCGGTCGATATCCACAAAAACGCTTTTTGCACCAATCAGCTCTGCAGCGTTGGCCGTGGCCGCCATCGTATAATCAGGGCAAATGACTTCATCGCCAACGCCTATGCCAACTGCTTCCAGCGCCGCTACCAGACTGAGTGTCCCATTTGGCATGATCCAGCAGTGTCTGGCTCCTGTATACTCTTTTAACATATCCTCAAAGGTGCGGGTCTTCCGGAACTCTGTCCCCCAGCCGCCTTCCAGCATGTATGCGTTAAGAGCTTCCCTCTCGTGCTTATCAAAACTTGGTTCCATTTGATTGATGAATTCCATTTCCTTCCCTCCAGTCCTAAATTCTGCGGCGGTCTATGTCCGCTCCAGGATATGGACCGTTCTTGACCTCCAGCACAGTCGTTCCCTCTTCTCTGATCACATATCCGTGACCGCACTCCAGCAGCACGAGTATTTCGCCCTGACGCACCTCCAGGTTTTCTATGCAGACTGCATCCAAATTATAGATCGCGGCTTCTACACAGCCCCTTACAACATATAAAACCTCATGTGTTCGATCTGCCCTTTTTTCAACAGTATTGTGGATGTGCGCTTGGAGCTGTTTATCTTTTTCGTAGTCCTTCCACACGCCTACTTGTATAAAATCTGCGTCTGAAGAAAAGAAATTCAGACCATTGCAACAATCTGCTTCTGTGATTAATCTTGCAAGGACAGTGCCGTCTTTTTTTATCTCACGCATTGTCGATCTCCTCCGAATATATGTCCTTTGTCCCGTCCTCTTTTTCGATCGGGACATCATATAAGGCAATTAAAACGCAGTCTTCACAAAAAGACATACGATGAATCGTATACGGCTCAATCAGGAAAAAGTCATTTTTCAGGAATCTCACAATTTCCTGTTCCTCTCCACGCTTGAATGCCACATCCACGCTTCCGCTGACGACAAAAAAGGCTTCCTTGGAAATTTTGTGATAGTGTCCTCCCCGGACAGCTCCTTTTCTGCTCTCTAAAATATTGATCTGCTGATATCCATTATGTACCAGCTGCACCAATTGGCCACGCAAGTCAGAGCATAAAAAATCCGCTTGTAAAATATTATATAATGCCATCGCTGCGAGTTTCTACCTCTTCCCTATTGTTGCTGCATTTTCGCATATTGCTCCATATACCACGCATACATCTCCGGCAATGCCTCATCCAAAGAAACAGACGCCTGATAACCCGCTAGAGCCTTCAGCTTATTTGTATCTGGGCATCTGCGCATGACACAGCCTCTCGGTGCTGGCAGCACATCCACATCTGGGTGAAAATCCACCAAATCAAAGACCTTTCGCATCAGATCAATAATCTTAATCTCCTGTGAACCATTCCCGATATGTATGATTTCCCCGCTGCACTTTTCACTGAGCATAACGGCCTCCGTAGCCCGCACGCCATCTTCCACCGCACAGAATGCCCGTGTCTCCTGACCACCATAAATCCGAAATGGATTCTCCCGCCGGTAAATCCGCCTGAAAAACTCCGGGAGTACATGATCAAATCCCATGCGAATTCCATAAATATTGTGATAGCGGATAATTTTGAACGGTATTCCCTGTGTCCGACAATAGTTTGTTGTCAGAATCTCTCCGATTATTTTGCTGCCTCCATAAGACCATCTTGGATTTAGCACGTCGTCAATTGCCAGCGGGATGTCTTCGCGGCTGGGTATAAATTCCGGATGTTCCGCCAAGAAGCAGTTGCATGTCCCCGCATATGTCTCCGAAGAGGATGAGAAGAGGAACGCGCCGCAACAATCAGGCGTACACCACTGGAGCATATTCATCAAAGTCAGGATATTGGCTTGAAGAACTTTATACGGCTGCTCGTAGAAATTTTTGGTTCCATTTATAGCGGCCAAATGGTAAATGTAATCATATTTTCCGGTAAGTTGCTTGTAAAAGTCGGTTTTTGTCATGTCGGCGTTGAGATAAACTACATTTTTTCGCGCCGTCAGCTCACAGAACATCTCATCTGCAGAACCGCGGGCATGGTTATCAATCACTGTAACCTCAACATCTTCTTTCCGTGACAGATAATCCGCCAAGTGATAGCCGATAAATCCACTTCCGCCAGTTACAATCGTCCTAATCAATGCAGAGTCCCTCCCTGTTCCATCATCAGATTGCCCAAAGTTGCTATGCCACCGCTAGAACGCAAATATAGATTGCGGCACGCCCCCCACACATCCAGAATTGCCAGCTTGCGATTACAAAACTCGGCATATTCTGCAATTTCCATATATTTTTTATGGTTATTCAACACCAACAGCGCAGATGCATCTTTACATGCGGCGTACAAGTCTGAAAATACATCTCCCAGATCAAGTGCCTCCAGTTCTTTCTTATATGCGGCAAAATCATGCAAATATAGCCGGTATCCCAGTCGCTTCAGCTTCTGTGCAATATACACGGAGGCTGAACCCCGCAAGTCAGAGGTCTCTGGCTGTCCCTTAAACGCCATGCCGGAAACAACCACCACCTTCTCTGACAAAGGTGCGCCAATACGCCGCTGTATCCATTGAACCACAATATCCTCAAGCGATTCATTCAGCTTGCGGCAGGCCATGATTAAATTTTTTTCACAACAATCAGGCATACAATGTGTAAGAATATAGGCGTCCTTTTCAAGACACGGTCCGGCTACAAAGCCAGGAAGCGCAATGTTAGCCCGGTCATACCCCTGATTTGCGTGGCGAATCACGCTAACTCCATCCACACCAAAGGACTGTGCCGCCATACAGAAGGCGTTCCCAATCGCAAAGGTCATATCGCGGTATGTGTTACAGTACAGCTTGACTAACTCTGCTTCTTCCAGACTGGATACTGGAATAACAAACGGGGTAATCCGGCGAAAGAATTGCTGTGCCATCTCCAAAGCCGTGTTGCTATTTCCGCTGATAATTTGCGGCAAATTTGCCAGTTCCTCAATAGCTTTGCCCTCAACGGTTCTCTCAGGACACATACTTACCGGTATTTCTTCCTGCGGCAAACCACATAGCTCTGCCAAATAAGGAAGCACAATACCGCGTGTCGTACCAACAGAAACAGTTGACCGCAAAATCACCAACTCCCTGCCGGTATAAACACCTTTGATGGATTGCAGCGCTGACATGACATATGTAAAATTCGGCTTTTTTTCATCTGCATACAACGGTGTGCCAACTGTTACAATAAACAAATCAAAAGAGATGTCCGCTGGGAATGTGTCAACACAATGAAAGGTGTTGTGGTTGTTACGTTCAATAAGTGCGTCCAACCCCGGTTCATAAAAATGTGCCCGGTTTCTTTTCAAACAGGCTTTGATCTCTGGATTGATTTCAACTCCATATACTTCAATCCCGTTGTCCGCAGCTGCAATGGCCAGCGTCAATCCTACATAACCCAGTCCAATAATGCCGATTTTCATATCAAAAGCTCCCCTTCTCTCCTACAAAGGCACTATTTTAACAACCCGCGTTCCCAGCCATTTTTGAGAATTTCATCCCCTAGCTGATGGTATAGTTCCAAGCAAATATCCGAATAAGAAATAACGTTTACTGTTTGATTCAAATGCATCTCTAATAACTGCTTTTGGATATCAGCTACATAGTCAATTGACGATATCATAATACATATGTCCTGCTCCAAACGAAGGCAATCTGGGGAACAAATTATGATATTATCATATGATTTCCCTTCTAAATCTGGCTGAGAATCTACAATATAGTCAACTTTACAGCCGAACAACCGTAGCAATTTGATTGCATTCCCACACATATTTCCAGCTCCAAAAATGACATACCGGGCTTGCAAGTCTATAATTGGGCGTATTATCTGGCAAAAGGAGTCCTCACCCAACAAGGTATGGTAACCCCATATTGCATGTGCGGAAAATTGCTTATCAAAAAGCTTTTTGTGTTTTACGAGAAGCTCCTTATTGCTCCCAATTACGCGGTACATAGCCTGTCTAGTCTCGTATAAAGACTGAAATATCTGCGTAGTGGAAACCCCGGTTAAAGAAAAATTTGCTATGGCTTTTCCTGTATTAATATAAGAGAATTTTTTACCTGTATGGTACAACGTCATCCACAGGTATGCATCCGCAGCAATCCTGAATTCATCAACACAATCTTTTAGCTGCTGTCTATAAAAGTCAGCTAAAATCTCTTTTCGCACAAGTGTTGAGGGAGAAAGAGTGACTGTACAATGATAACTATTTTCTAAATCCACTTGATTCGTACTATGGTAAATTTGACTCCCGTCTGGGCGGATAAATATAATATCTCCATAGAAAACATCAGCCTGTGTCTTTTCAAAAGTGTTAGCCACCGCAGATAACGCTCCATCACAATACCAGTCATCGGCACCAATTTCACCAATTATATCTCCAGATATCAAATGCCAATTATGTATAATTGTCTTGTAAAGTCCATCATCCGGCTCACTCACAAAATGAGCTATCTGATTACTGTATTTTTTAATAATCTCCACTGTTCCATCTGTAGAACCTCCATCTAACACAATTAATTCTTTATTGATATAATCTTGGCTCAGTACGCTACGGATTGCCCGTTCAACAGTATTGGCCATATTATAGACAGGGATAACTATCGAAATTTTGGGATTATTCACACTAAATCACCATACCGACCGCAAGGGGTCTGCACAAATAGGGATGAAAGAGTGCAGACAAGTGGTCGCCTTTCTTATAAAATTGAGTTGAGAGGGAAACAAGCTACAACGCACGGAGGAGGAAGTCGTAGATTATTACTTTCAGAGTTTAAGTCAGTATACAAATCAGTGTTAGAATTACCTTTTTAAACACAACTAAGTGGTGCTTTGAGCCCGAACACTAAGGATTGTATTAACACCTGCTAATTGCTTGGCAATTCAGTCACTGCTTCCCCCCTCACTATTTTTGTTACGATCCCCGGCATTGACCGTAGCTCCGCAATCACGATCATCTCTGAAATCGGTATGGACATGGCTCAATTCGGCTCATCCAAGCGCCTTTGCTGCTGGGCTGGCCTTACTCCTGGCAACAACGAATCCGCTGGCAAGAAGAAATCTGTCCGTATTTCACGAGAAGGACTTGCAGTCAGTTAGCTCCTTTTAACATCTTGCGGCTTGCTCCGAAAAGTCTTACTTTCCAGGGACGATTTTTTGCGCCTTCCTTCGGTGCCCCATTGATCCGAGTTTCACACTATACCACAATATTTGTTTTACTTTGAATATTCTGTTTTTTAGCACTGCATTCAAGTCTAGTAACCAAACAACCTCTGCGCATCCAAAATCCGTGTTGTTAAGGTTTCAGCCCTATAATTCTGTAGTCCACCATTCATAAATTATCTCATTAAATTGTTCTTCAAATATCTAAAAATGATTGAGAAAACCATCGAATTTTTTTCGGAGGCACTTGTAGCTGCACAAGAAAATCTTGAATAGAACCAGCGCTGCTTTCGGAAGTGTTCGCAATCAATACATAATCGTATTCATTGCCCAACCCCTTAATTGCCTCAGGCAAACAGACAGGAAAGCCTTCATTTTGGTAATAGGCAGCATTTTTATCAACCCATAGAGTTACATCTACGATGTGACTGTCAGAAAGATAGCGATAAATCTGCTGTCCTGAAACTCCAGCGCCATAGATTACGACTCTGCTATGGTAGGGTATCCCTCCGTATGGCAGCAAAATTTGTTGATCCAAAAGTGGTAACAACCGTAAAAACATTAGATATTTTTCAAGCTGTGCTAACTGAGGTTCTAAGGCCGTAAAAACCCTCTTTTTTTCCGCAGTACAATACAGATAATTCATTAAGTGCTGCAAGGCTTCCCTTTCATCCTGATAAAGAACCTTTGTAACACTGTTAGCGTGCTGCACATAATGGTATCCGCAAATATCCGTGACTGCGATGGCCTCTGCTTCCAAAACACTTGGATAAACAACAGCTATATCTTCTCCTACGCGGATACGCTGATCAACGGATGGCTGTGTCTTCTCCAGAATCTTTTTCCGAATCAGTTTTGTAACTAAATGCGGCTGTAAGCCATATTCAAAGAAGCGTCCCGAATAGATAAGATTTGATAATATCTGATCACACTTATAGACGCCTTTGGGTATAGTATTTGATACTCGTTGGGAATCATAGCCGATATCTATATACAGATCTGCCGCAATGATATCCGCACCTGTCTGGACCTGCGATTCTGCTAACTGCAAAAAGTAGTCCTGTTCTACCCAATCATCGGCATCCACCCAGCCGATCCATTCACCGGTTGCAACAGATAATCCCCTTTGCCTCGTATGTACAGTCCCGCTATGTTCCTTGTCTACAACGAGCACTCTCTCATCTGCGTCCCTGAGCCGTTGGCAGATTTGTAGAGAAGAATCGGTCGAACCATCATTTACAAGTACAATTTGTAAATTGGGATGTGTTTGTGCCAAAATGCTGCGCACACATTTTTCAACAAATTCTTCGTTATTAAAAATTGGCACAATAACACTGATTTGTTCCAAAGCTGTTTGCCTCCTCCCTGAGAGTGTCTTATAATAGTTCCTGTACAGCTGACTTTCTTCCAAAAAACGGGTCTTCAACAGCCAGCTCTAAGAAGGTCTTGTCTACGATTCTGATTTTGTGAATCAAAGACAGGATGGCTTCCCCCAAAGATTTATCGTTT